>JAGCLW010000053.1 GCA_017646805.1 Paludibacteraceae bacterium
TGCTGATGTAAACTTCTTACAATCTATTGATGCAGAAGAAGTCTTATTAACCGGTGGAGACCCATTTTTAAATTTAAAGCGATTAAGAATTTTTACAGATAAAATAGTGGATAACGTACCTACCATGAAGATAATCCGTATAGCAACAAGGGTTTTCACTCAAGATCCTAAAGTACTATCAGACGATTTAATTACATTCTTACAAAAATTAAATGAACGTGTTAGAGTTGAAGTTGCCACACAAATAAATTCGGCTGTTGAATTGGATTGTATTGAAGTTCAAAACGCTTTTAAAAGAGTACGTGCATTAGGAATTCCTATTTATTCTCAAAATGTATTTTTAAAAGGCGTTAATGACACTCCTCAACAACTCATTGATTTATACCATGCGATGCGTGTAAATGGAATAGAAGCACATTATTTATTTCACTGTATCCCAATGCGTGGCATTCACCATTTGAGACCATCAGTAGATTGTATGATTCGTTGTTATGAAGAATTAGTAAATGCAGGACATATAACAGGTAGATGTAAACCTATTTTAGCCATTATGAGTCAAATAGGAAAAATAACATTGACACCATATAACTACAAAAAAATAGAAAATAATTTTATACAATTACGTAGTAGTTATAAGTACAAAGATAGAAAAGCATATAATCCAGATTGGCAAATACCAGAAGATGCTTATGTAGATGAAAATGGTTATCTGTGCATAAATTATTTAGATGGTGAAGACTAAAAAGAAATAGTATTTGGATGTTAAGAAAAATAATAAATAAAATAAAACAGCGTTTGATACATTGGCGATTAAGACCGATTAGAATCTTCTGCTTACATCATGTTTGTGAAAAATTTGATATAGATTCTATGTACTTATGTGATTGGATGTCTGTAAATGCCTTTAAAAAGAAGATTGAAAATCTTCGAAATGATGGATATCAATTCATTTCATTAACAGAAGCACATAATCATTTAAAAAATGATTTTTTTCGAAACAAAAAATATGCTGTTATTACTTTTGATGATGGCTACAAATCCTTGTTAGAAATAATCCCCTGGTTAATTTCAGAGAGAATTCCAACAACTTTGTTTATTAATGGAAAATATTTAGATGGGGTTTCGTTTAGGAATAATGCAAACGAAAAATATTTAGATTATCCAACTCTGTTTAATTTAACAGATCCATTAATTGAAGTTGGTCACCATGGTTGGGAGCATAATGCTATAGATTCGACCTCTACAGAAGGATTGGAGGAATCTATTAAATTAAACGTAAATATTTTGTCATCACATCCGCGATATATTCCATATTGGGCATATACATATGGACGCAAATCAAATGTCTCAGATCAAATCTTAAAAGATTATCAATTGATTCCAGTGATGGTTTCTGGTTGTAAGAATATAAATGATAGATTAATCATTGATAGAGAAGCAGTTTTTTCTTATGACAAAGAAAAAATTGCATTGAAGATGTGTAGAAATAAAGATGTTTGCAAACAATGTTTCTATAATTTATAAATGATATATGTTGTCAGTATTATATAATTTCCATAACTCAACTTGCAAACTTGAAGGGAATCTTCTTGAAAATAAAGATAAATCTATTCAAGTAATTTATCAAGATGGTATCTACAAAAGGGCAGACCAAATAATTCCTTTATATGAAAAATATGGAAATTGCTGTGTTGAGCATCTAAAAGATGCTTTGTCATTTTGCTTATACGATAAAAATAAGAATCAGTTATTAGTAGTGCGTGATAGAATAGGTGAAAAACAATTATATTATGCACAATTACCTACGGGAGTTGTATTTGCAGACAGTTTAAAAGATGTGTTACAATACGTAAAACGTCCACAAATTAGAATACACGAATTAGCACAACCTATTAGACATAACTATCCCATTGATTTACAACATACTTGGATAGAACAAATTAAACGTGTTAGAGCAGGAGAATATGCTATTGCAGATACTGATGGTTTACGGTTGTATACTTATTGGAAACGCAATCATACTGTTACTTTTCAAGGAACAAAAGAAGAAGCAATTGCAGAAACGCAACGTTTAATCAGAGCATCTGTACAACGTTGTATGCAAGCAGATGAGTCTGTAGCAGTTTTATTGAGCGGAGGAATTGATTCTACTACATTAGCATTGTTTGCCAAAGAATGCAAAAAAGAGGTACATGTTATTTCAGCAGGTTATAAAGGGCAACACGCATGCGATGAACGTCAGGTTGCAAAGCGATTTGCACAAGAACATGGTCTTATTTATCATGAGGTAGAATTGGATGTTGATGATTTTCAAAAAATATTTGACGAATATATCCAATACATAGACGAACCTTGTTTTGATGTATCTTCAATGTCGCAATTTGCTTTGTATAAAAAAGCCGCAGAAATGGGCTTTAAAGTAATATTGAGCGGTTTAGGTGGTGATGAGTTGTTTTATAGTTACAAAGATGATAATGCACAAATACGTGCTTTGCAATTACGTAGAGAATTTGATGCTTGTTTTCCTTTAAAAAAGAATTGGAGCAAGTATTTGAAATTTATGATCAAAAATTGGCGTTATGTTTTGATGGCTAATTACCCATTGTTAGAAGATGATAGGTTGCCAATTGCTTGGACATATAATGATTATATGGAATTCGCAAAAACAGCCACTATTGAATATGATAATGAGATAATTTCATTTAAGGATATAGATGTACAACCACATTTTTCATATAATGCAGGATTAAATGAGGTATATGATCATAAATTTTCAACATTTGCTAATCAGTTGTGTGTATATTTAGGGAATAAATTAGGAAAGGCAAATGGAATAAAGTTACATTACCCTTTATTGGATGTAGAATTAATCGAATTTTTAGATACACTTCCTATAGAAATGAAATTTGATGCGATGGTATCTAAAAAATTCCAGAAGGAAGTGATGAAGGAATTGTTGCCAGATTATATATTGTACGCTCGTAAGAGAGGATTTGAACCTCCATTTGATTTTATATGGAAAATGTGCGAACAATATAAATACAAAATTTTAAAATCGGATCATGTGTTCTTTAATTCTATGATGGCAGATAAATTATTAGTACAATATTTAGATAAATGAATTTAGCTCCAATCATATTATTCTGTTACAATCGTCCATGGCATGTAGAACAAACGTTGATTGCTCTTTCAAAAAATGAATTAGCAGATCGAAGTATATTGTATATTTATTGTGATGGACCCAAAGAAAATGCTACAAGGGAACAAATAGAGAAAATACGAGAAGTAAGAAAAGTTGTTCGTCAGCAACAGTGGTGTAAAGAGGTATATATTGTTGATACTGAAAAGAATAAAGGATTAGCTAACTCTGTTATCGAAGGCGTAACAAATATAATAAACCAACATGGTTCATGTATAGTGTTGGAAGATGATTTAGTGTCTTCACCATATTTCTTGAAATATATGAATATGGCATTAAATTATTACCAGGACTATAGTGGCGTGATGTCAATTTCTGCCAATCGTCCGCCAATGAGCAAGATGCAAATACCTGATGATTATCAATATGATGTATTTGCTTGCTTGCGTTCTTACTCGACAGGATGGGCAACTTGGAAAGACCGTTGGAGTAAGGTGGACTGGACGATGGACGACTTTGAGCGTTGTAAGCGCAATCCTGATATGTTACGTGCGTTGAACCGTCTCGGTGAGGATTTCGCTCCTATGATGCAAATGCAAGCAGATGGCAAAATAGATTCATGGGCTGTGCGTTTCGGATTCTCTCATTTCAAGAATCATTCGGTGGCTATACTTCCATGCAAATCCTATGTCACAAATATCGGATTTGACGGCACTGGCACGCATAGTGGAACAATAGCCAAGACATACGAGAACGACCTGTCACAATCTGTTGAGAATCCACGTTTTCTTGATGTCGTATATGAAGATGATAGAATTATAAATGCGTTCTATTCGTCTTTTTATCCTAAACGCCGCCCATTATGGAAAAAAGCGATAAATTTCATTGTACGAAAGTTGGGCAAACGCGCTCCGTTTGTGATTAAAAAGAAAGTGTATGAGTAAGATAGCGGTTGTCATACCTGTATATAAAACTCCTGACGAATGTGAGTTGATGTCTTTGCGCCAATGCTGCAAGGTGTTGGGCAGATATGATGTATGCTTGGTGGCTCCAGTGGATTTAGATACTCAATCGTTCCATACAATTTGTTCATCGTATGGCGTGTTTTTGAAAGAAGAGTGCTTCTCGTCAGAATTTTTCAAGAACGTGCAGGGATATAATAGACTTCTTTTGTCAGAGGATTTCTATCTGCGATTCCGTGAGTACGATTATATGCTTATTTATCAGCTTGACGCCTATGTCTTTGAGGATAAGCTGGAAGAGTGGTGTTCGTTAGGTTATGATTATGTGGGCGCTCCTATAATAGGCAGATATGAAGAGAACGAATATCATCCATCAATGCCTATGCGAGTTGGCAATGGAGGTTTTTCGCTGCGTAGGATAAGGAAATGTCTTGAGTTCTTTTCAAGTACAAAAAACGTGTTTTCTTCTAATGAGATAATAGCAAGGATAAGGCTTTGGAAGAAACCCTATACAAGGGTGTTTGTGTGGTTGCTCATGTTGCTGGGCTGGCGCAATAAGCCGCAGTCGGTAGCTGACCATTGGCGATACAATGAAGATGATTTTTGGAGTGGGTATTTGGATGGCAGCAATTATGAGTTAATTAAGCCTTCTATTGGTGAGGCATTTGGTTTTGCTTTTGAAAAATATCCTTCGGAAATATTCAAAAAGACAAAGAAACTTCCTTTCGGATGTCATGCTTGGAGGAAGTATGAATATGAAGAATTTTGGACGGAATATATAAAGTAACTAATATGAAACTCTCTATAATAACCATCAATTACAATAACTCTGCAGGGCTGGAAAGAACATTGAAGAGTGTGGGAACTCAGACTTGCAAGGATTTTGAGCATATCATAGTGGATGGTGCTTCTACCGATAGCTCTGTTGACGTGATAAAAGAATATGCGGCAAACAAAGCGAATTGTGTGTGGGTGAGTGAGCCTGACGCAGGCATCTACAATGCAATGAACAAAGGCATCGCTATGGCGCAAGGTGAGTACATCCAGATATTGAATAGCGGTGATTGCTTGTTCTGCAATGATGTAGTGGAGAGAATGTTAGCAAATCTTGAGGCAAATGGCAATCCGTCTATTCTTTACGGAAATATGATAAAGTCGTTTCCCGACGGAAGCACAAAAAGAGACCGCTGTTTTGCTGGACAGAAGATTACGTTCATGGGCTTTTATATTGGCACTCTGAACCATTCGCCAGCCTATATAAAACGAAGCCTTTTCGAGAAGTATGGCAAGTATGACGAGAACTATAAAATAGTTTCTGACTGGACTTGGTATATGGAGGCGATAATCTTTGGCAGTGAGAATCCTGTGTATGCCGACATAGATGTCACATTGTTTGATATGACAGGTATAAGCGAGACGAACACAGAGTTGACGCGTAACGAAAGACGTGATTTTTTGGAAAAACGGATAAATCATCGTATCTTGGAAGATTATGATGATTGGACATTTAACATCACTCAAATTAAGAGACTTAAACGTCACAAGTGGGCTTATAAGATGTTTTGGTTTATGGAGAGGTGTCTGTTCAAAATAGAGAAGTGGACAAATAAAGAGCAAAGATTTGAATGATTTCTAAAGACAAAGTAAAGCAATGAAAGTGCCTTTTTTATCGCTTCACGATGTGATAATAATGCATAATGTTTAAGTGCTACTGTATAATGTTGAATAAAACAATGAATAATCGAAAGGGGTTCGTTTGTCAACGAATAATCGGACTTGATATATTGCGTATATCTTTAGCTATATTGATATACATGTTTCATTCATGGATGCACTTTGGATGTAGTTATTCTTATCTTAATGATTTTGTATCTGTCGGCGCTATAGCAATGACAGGATTTTTCTTGTTATCTGGCTATTCGTTGCAAATGGTATATGGAGACAAAAATCTAATTGATAAACATGATTTAGGAATTTTCTATCTTAAACGTGTCTTGGGGATACTGCCGCTTTATTACTTCTTTGCCATTTTATATGTCTTGTTTCTTGGGAAAGAGTCTTTGTTGGAAAATATTTTATTGTTTCCAATAGAGGCATTGGGATTGCAGTCCACATTTACATCTCTCTTTGGCGTAACTCATAATGGAGGAACTTGGTTTATCTCCTGCATAATATTGGCTTACTTGCTATATCCTTTTTTACAGACTATTTGTAAATATTTAAACACAAGATACAAAGTTGTAATGTTATTGCTTCTCGTATTTTTGGATGTATGGGGTGGCGTGATAAGTCACAAATTCAACACAGTTCATATTTATGATAATCCTTTTTATAGGATATTAGAGTTTTCTTGTGGATTGTTAGTCGCGGACATAAATATGAAAAGTAATAGTAAATTATTGCATATTATACGTACAAAGTGGACTTTGGTTAGTGCCATATTATTATTGATTTTTGGTGTTTCGTTGATGAGGCATTATTTTCAGTTTGGAGATTATATGCTATATAACGTTATTGTGTTACCATGCTTCGCTATAATGCTATTCTCTTTTGGCACGATTAGGATGCCAATTCTCGAAAGATCTAATGTGATAGGTTATTTGGGAAAGATTTCCTATGCGTTCTTTTTGACACAATTTTTTGCATGGAAAGTAGGACGAATATTTATTGGATTAATTGGATATGATCATAATTGGGTGAGAATATTAGTCACTTTTGTGTATTGTGTTTTAGCATCTATATTTGTGTATGAATGTGTGCAGAAACCGATTGTAAAATTGGTTCGTAGGTCCACTCTAATTAAAGTAAAGCAATGAAAGTGCCTTTTTTATCGCTTCACGATGTGACAGCAAAATATAAGGATGAAATACACGAGGCGGCTCTTCGTGTGATTGACAGCGGATGGTACTTGCAAGGCAAGGAAAACGAGGTGTTTGAACGTAATTATGCAGATTACATAGGGACAAAATATTGCATCGGTTGCGCTAATGGTCTTGATGCGTTGATATGGATTTACCGCGCTTACATTGAACTTGGCGTTATGCAGCCAGGTGACGAGGTGATTGTGCCGGCTAATACATATATTGCATCTATTCTGGCGATTACGGAGAATGGGTTGACACCGGTGCTGATAGAACCGAATCCAGACACGCTTGAGATAGATGATAGCAGGATCGAGGCTGCCATTACGAGCAAGACAAAATCTATACTGTTAGTTCATTTGTATGGTCGATTGGCTATGACTGAGAAAATAGCCGATTTGTGCAAGAAGCATGATTTGAAGTTGGTTGAGGACAATGCACAAGCTCATGGATGCAAGTATAACGGCAAGAGGACAGGCTCGATTGGCGATGCGGCAGGACATAGCTTTTATCCAGGCAAGAATCTTGGCGCGTTAGGCGATGGTGGTGCAGTCACAACCGATGATGAAAATTTGGCGAAAGCCATTCGCGCGTTGGCGAATTATGGTTCGCAAAAGAAATATGTATTTAAATATTCTGGAAGAAATAGTCGATTGGACGAGATTCAAGCAGCGATTCTTGACGTGAAATTGAAACATTTGGACGAAGATATTCGTCTGCGTCAGCAAGTGGCGGATTTTTATTATGAGCATATCTCAAATCCGATGGTGACTTTGCCAAAGCGTTTGCCTCATGATGAAAATGTGTATCATTTGTTTCCGATTCTCGTTAAGAATGGAAAGCGTGATGCATTGCATGACTATCTGGCGGAAAACGGTGTCGGAACTGTGATTCATTATCCAATTGCTCCGCATAAACAGGAATGTTATGCGAATGAATCATGGAATACGCCACAGCAGAATCTGCCTATAACGGAAAGCTTGGCTGATGAGGAATTGAGTTTGCCGATGAGCCCGTGTCTGACACAGGAACAGATGGAGTGGGTGGTAATATGTGTGAATAACTTTGTATAAGTATGAAAACGATATGTTTAATATATAGTTAAATATGAGTAAACACACAACAATAAATGATTGTAGGATAATAGATCTGCGTAAGATAAGTGACCCACGAGGTAACTTGACTCCAATAGAGGGTGGAGTAGATGTGCCATTTGATATAAAACGTGTGTACTATCTTTATGATGTTCCTGGAGGTGAGAGTCGTGGCGCGCATGCTCATAGAGTATTGTATCAACTGATTATAGCTGCGAGCGGTTCCTTCACGGTAACATTGGATGATGGTACGAACAAAAAATCTTTTAATCTCAATCGCTCATATTACGGTTTGTTAGTGGTGCCGGGTATTTGGCGTGATTTAGATGATTTTTCAAGTGGAGCTGTACTATTGTGTTTAGCGTCGGAGCACTATAGCGCAGAAGATTACATTAGGTCTTATGAAGACTTCTTAAAATATAAAAGCAATGATTCACAAACTATCTGATTGTCAGGCTGTAATTCCTGATAGTACTAACATTTGGCAATTCTGTGTAGTTCTGCCAAATGCGCAAATAGGTAATAATTGCAATATTTGTGCGAATTGCTTTATTGAGAATGATGTGGTAGTTGGTGATAACGTGACGATAAAATGCGGAGTCTCTTTGTGGGATGGTGTCAGAATAGAAGATAATGTTTTTGTCGGTGCAAATGTTTGCTTTGTAAATGACAAATATCCAAGGTCAAAAGAATACCCTCAGTCGTTTTTGAAAACGACAATAAAAAAGGGCGCTTCCATTGGCACTGGGGTTGTAATATTAGGTGGCATTACGATAGGAGAAAACGCGATGATTGGCGCAGGTAGTGTTGTGACAAAAGATGTGCCTGCTGGTGAACTATGGTATGGTAATCCAGCGAGGTTCGTGAAGAAGATATAGATAAAAGTGTAAAAGACATGAATGAAACTCCTCTTGTTTCTTTGGTTATATTGGCATATAATCAAGAAAAGTTTATTTCAGAAGCTATAGTTGGAGCCTTGTCTCAGACTTATGATAATTTAGAAATCATAGTGTCAGATGATTGCTCTACTGATAATACGTATGAAATAGCAAAGCAAACAATAGAAAAGTACAATGGTGACAAAAAAATCTATTTGTATAGAAATAAGAAAAACATAGGACTTGTTCCTCATGTGAACAAAATATTTTCTCAATATGTGAATGGTGAGTATATTGCTTTGGCAGGAGGGGACGATATTTCATTGCCAGAAAGAATAGAAAAAACAGTCGCATTGTTTAAAAATGATAGTGTGTATGCGGTTAGTGGGCAGTGTTATGTTATAAATGAAAAAGGGAATGTGATTGGCAATTCAGAACAAAAGGGCATTTTATATTGGGAGATAAATGACGAATACATAAAGAATCTTTCTTTTATGACAAGTGGTGCTGGTCTTGCTATAAAAAAGTGTGTTTATGATAAATTTGGAGAATTAGAACTAAAAACTCCAACGGAAGATTCAACATTAAGGTTTCGAGCTTTGCTTTTAGGAAAATTGGCAGTCTCTGATCATTATTTCATTAAATATAGGCGGCACGAAAATAATTTGACAAATCATATCTATTCTTTAAAGACAAAGTATATTTCCCAACAATATATAGTGGATTTAAAAAAAGCATATGAAAGAAATATAATAAATAATAACCAATATAGGCGTTTAAGAAAAAAAGTATTCCTATATGGACTTAATCGTGATTTGTCGAGTTGGAAAAATGGCAAGTCAATTTTTGTAAGATTGCCGTTAAGAATTGTGCAAGAGGTTGTGAAAAAAATGATTCAATGGGTTTAATATCTTTTCTAAATAGTGATATAAGGGCCAAAAAGAGAAAATTGTGTAATTTTTTCTTTGGCAGTGAATGGGTGCGTAATCACAAGCCATCTTTTAAACAGAAGGTGAAGAATACGCTATATCTTTTATTGCATAAGAAAGAGTGTGTTGTTGTGGATGGATGGTTGTTAAGGTTTTATGATTCGAAAGAGAAATATTCAAATTGGGGAGATGATTTGAATGTTTATCTTATTGAATTGATGTGCAACAAAAGAGTTATTCCTGCTGAAACTGTATTGATCCCTTGTTTAAAGTATTCTTTCGTTGGTTCAAATCTTCCTTGGATTCTGAATCATAAAACGATAATATGGGGAAGTGGTGTGATAAACACCGCCTTAGAAATGGATAAAAGTAAGGTGGAGAAAGTTTATGCAGTCAGAGGACCTATAACAAGGAAATATCTGATGAATAATGGCATAGATTGTCCTGAGGTGTATGGTGATCCTGCATTGTTGCTCCCTTTGTATTACAAACCTAAAGATGTGGTAAAAAGGCACAAGATAGGAATAGTCCCTCATCACATGGATTTCGATTATAAAGAAGAATTGGATGAACTGCTGGGTGATGATTGTCATGTCATAAGTATGATAAATTATGACAAATGGACTAATGTTATTGACGATATATGCTCTTGTGAATATATATTGTCAAATTCATTGCATGGATTAATTGTCGCTGATGCGTATGGTGTTAAGAATTTATTTTGTGAATTTGTGCATCATCATACGAACCAAGAAAAATTTGAGGATTATTTCTTGTCGGTAAAGCGACCTGTTGTAAGTCCGATTAAATATGACAAAAGTTTTAGTGTTGAAGAAGCAGAAAGCCTTTTCAATTCTACAATCAGTATAGATGTTCAGAAATTACTATCAGCGTTTCCTGTAAAATGAATAGACCGTTATTAATAGTATTGACTCCTGTTCGTAATGAAGCATGGATTCTGAAGGCATTCCTCAAAGCTGCGTCTTTGTGGGCTGACTATATAATAGTAGCAGACCAGATGTCAACAGATGGCAGCCGTGAGATCTACAAACAATTTGATAAAGTGATTGTTGTGGATAATACGAATCCCGAAATGCATCAAGCGCATGCGAGAAAATTGTTGTTTGATGAGGCATCTAAAATCCAAGGTGATAAGATATTATTTGCACTGGATGCTGATGAATTCCTGTCAGGAAACTTTGATAAAACTAAAGAGTGGCAGGATATATTGAATTCTCAGCCAGGGGATTGCTTTTGCTTGTTATGGCATAATATTTTACCAGATAAAAAGCATTATATAATACCAATTAGTGATCCATACTATTGGGTATATCATGTGAAAAATGATATAAATGGCGAATTTCCTGACAATTATATACATGAATGGCGTTTTCCATGGCCTGATGCGAAAAACTATCATGAGAGTTATGATTGCAAGGAATTGTCATTTTTGCATTTTGGTGTAACCAATGAGAAACGACAATATAATAAGGAATGTTTTTATCAAGTCTCTACACTTTTGAAAGAGCCTCAAAAAAGTGCTGTCAGTTTGCACCGTATGTATAACAGAAACAATGAGAAACATCAAGTGTTAGAACTTCAAGAGAACGACTTCGTATATTATAAAGAAAGCGGTTTAGATTTAATTCGTGAAATTGATTTCTCTGATTTTGGTTCATACTATGTTGATGTCGTGTTGGAACGGTTTGAGAGTAAGGGCATTAGCTTTTTTTCAAAATTGGATATTTGGGATAGCGAATTTGTAAAAGAAAAAAATCTAAGAGACCCGAGGAGTTTCGTGATGAAATTGTTGCATAGATATTTGAGATGTACCCAAAAACATTCTGACACTTATGTCGTGAGGATTATTGATAAGGTTTTGAAACGAATAATATAAGAAGTGATGTTGTTGTCAATCATAGTGCCTGGGCAGAATGTAGAGGCGTACATAGGCAAATGTCTTGATAGTTTGCTATATCAAGATATTAGCAGCAGCGATTATGAAATAATTGTTGTGAATGACGGTAGTACTGACCGCACAAAGGAGATAGTGGAAGGATATGTGTCTTCCCACAGCAACGTTATTCTTATAAATCAGCAGAACAAGGGTTTAAGCTGTGCAAGAAACAGTGGGGTGAAAGTAGCTCGTGGAAGCTATGTGATGTACATTGATTCAGATGACTACATCGAGAAAAATGTTCTTGGTGGATTGCTGGCTCAGGCTGAACGTGACAATCTTGATGTGCTGAGATACAATTACAGAAACGTAAATGAAGATTACAAAGTCATAGTTCCAAAGAGAAATAATAAGCTTTACGTTGATTATTCCAGTGATGTTACGGATGGTTTCAGTTTTCTGACGCATAGATTAGGATACGCTTGTTACGCATGGCAGTTTTTAATAAAAGTGGAGATAGCAAAGAATGTGCTGTTTAAGGAAGGCATTTATTTCGAAGACACAGAGTGGGCGCCACGAATGCTGAATAAAGCTAAGAGAGTTGCGTCAACTGATGTTGTTGTGTACAATTACATGAAAAGGACAAACAGCATAACAAATGCTGTGGATGAGGCTAAGAAAAGGAAAGTGATAGAAGATAAGATGTTACTCGTAGAAGGACTGCGGCAGCAGTCGGTTGGCAAAGTGGACAAAAGCTGGTATGAAGGCATGATTGCTCACACAGTGCTGTCGATAATGGGTTTGGTAGCGATTCAGTATTATGACGAGAGAAATCCTTATATTAGTAGATTGAAAAGGATGGGCGTGTTTCCGTTGAGTTTAAATAGATCTTCATTGAGAAATAAAATAAAACTTATGATGATAAGCGTCTTTCCTTCTTTTTATTGCAGATTAATAAGAAAATAGCGTAAAATGGCTAAAATACTCCTTGTTTTCGGCACACGACCAGAGGCGATAAAGATGGCTCCTTTGGTTTTAGAAATGCAAAAGCACACAGATTTAAAAACCGAAGTCTGTGTGACTGGGCAACACCGCGAGATGCTTGACCAGGTGCTTGATTTGTTTGACATAAAACCAGATTACGATTTGAACATCATGAAATCAAATCAAGACTTGTATGATGTAACTTCTGCCGTTGTCTTAGGCATGAGGCAGATTTTGGAAAAATCACAGCCGGACATAGTATTGGTGCATGGTGATACGACAACTTCCATGGCGGCGGCATTGGCGGCATTCTATAAAAAAATCGCAGTAGGGCACGTGGAAGCCGGACTTAGAACATACGACATTTACAGTCCTTGGCCGGAAGAAATCAACCGTCAATTGACAAGCAGAATAGCAACATATAATTTTGCACCGACGGAGACGGCTAAATGCAATTTAACAAGCGAAGGCGTTCCGGCAGAAAAGATTGAAATTACGGGAAATACCGTGATTGATGCGTTGCATATTGTAATTTCAAGACTTGAAAAAGATACTGCAATTTGTAATAATGTTCGTAAAAAAATAATGTCTGCAGGATATGATTTGTCGCGTCAAAATGATGGTAGAAAAATTGTGTTGATAACAGGACATAGACGTGAAAATTTCGGTGACGGATTCTTGCATATTTGCAATGCAATAAAAGAATTATCGCAACGTTTCAATGACGTTGATTTCATTTATCCAGTACATCTAAATCCGAATGTCAGAAAACCAGTCAATGAAATTTTAGGTGAAGGACTCGAAAACGTATTTCTTACAGAACCTCTTGAATACCAAGAATTTGTATATCTAATGAGCAAAAGTTATTTGATTCTTACCGATAGCGGAGGAATACAAGAAGAAGCTCCTGGTCTTGGAAAACCGGTCTTAGTGATGAGAGATACGACAGAGCGACCGGAAGCGGTGGAAGCAGGAACAGTAAAGCTTGTTGGTTCGGATAAAGAAATGATAATAAACACCACTTCGGAACTTCTCACAAATCATAACGCATACGAAGCAATGGCAAACGCTGTCAATCCATACGGAGACGGTCATGCGTCGGAACGAATCGTAAACAAATTGAAAAATATTTACAAAAAATAGAATAATATTTAGTTTTTTGTATTCAAAAAAAATAAAAACTTTAACAATAACGGCGACCACTTTTATTTGCGGTCGCCGTTGTTATTATACTTGTTTCTTATACGTAAATGCGGCAAGAAGATTGAATATGACGGCAAAAATGCCGAGAGCAACAAAATTTATCCACAATTCAACTATCGATGTTCCTTTCAAATAAACCGAACGTAATATTTCAATATAATATCTCGGTGGCAAAATCGTTGTAAACTTCTGAGCCCAAAGAGGCATTGAATCTATCGGAGTAAGCAATCCGCTCATCAACATAAAAATCATAATAAAGAAAAACATCACAAACATCGTCTGTTGCATCGTTTCCGAAAAATTGGCAATCGTAAGACTAAATCCCGAAATCGTAAAAATAAAAAGAATCGCACCAAGATATATTGCTCCCACCGAACCAACCGGAATAAGTCCGTATGCAAGTCGAGCCACAAGCATTGCCACAGTTACCACAAATAACCCAATTATCCAATAAGGAAGCAATTTTGCAAGAGTAAAAGTTAGACGAGATAGTGGCGTTACGTTTATCTGCTCAATCGTACCACTCTCCTTCTCTCCTACAATACTCAATGCAGGCAAAAAACCACAAATCAAAATAAACAAAATAATCATCAACGCAGGAATCATATAATGACGATAATTTAACGTGGAATTATAACGATTTTCAATAGTTACCAACTCCGATAATTTGGAAGGACTCTTTTCGCCACGCAATTCAGACAAAGTCCGAGCAATCGTCTGCACAATATACTGCATTCCCATTCCACCCTTTGTCGCATTTACAGCATTAGCCGTAATACTGATTCGTTTGGGAGTTGCAATCATCATATCACGCTCAAAATTAGCCGGAATCTGCACAATGATATCTACCTCACCTTGCTCCAAAGCTTCTATCGAAAGAGAATATTCGGCAGTAGTTTGTGCCAACGTAAGATACTCCGATGCCTCAATATGCGATGCAATACGATGTGACGTGGTTGAGCGATCAAGATCAACAACAGCAACGTTGACATTTCGCACGTCCATTGTCATAATAAGAGGCATCAACAACATAATCATTATTGGAAAAACAACAATCAGTTTGGGAAGAAAAGAGTTACGCCTAATTTGAAGAAACTCCTTTTGCACAAGTACGATAAATGCTCTCATAATTACTCTAATTTATCGTTAAACTTCTTTAATGATACGGCAAGAATCATCACCGTCATGCCAAGTAGTATCACTCCATTTTTCCAAACAGCAACAAGTGGCAATCCTTGAATCATCATTTTTCGCACCGCATCGATATACCAACGTGCGGGAATAATATTCGACACCACTTGAAAAAATTTTGGCAAATTCTCAATTGGGAAAAGCATTCCCGAAAGCATCAATATTGGCATCATCATCACCATTGCCGAAACAAGCAACGCTGCAATCTGCGTAGATGCAATTGTCGAAACAAGTAATCCAAGCGATAAAGAAAGAAGAAGATACAACAATGACAAAGAAAAAATTCCACTGACACCTCCCGACATCGGCACTCCGAGAAGATAACGTGCCAAAAGCAAAATAATCACAAGTACGATGCAAGATATGACAAAATAAGGAATCATTTTAGCAAAAATAATCTTTACAGGACGTACCGGAGATACTAAAAGAACCTCCATAGTACCCACCTCTTTCTCACGTACAATTGATACAGATGTCATCATTGCACAGACCAAAATAAAGATAAGTCCCATAATACCAGGCACAAAATTGTATGCCGACTTCATCTGTGGATTGAATAACATTCGTGTCTCAAACATTGCCTGCTGTGATGCCGAACCAAGCAATACTCCCTGCAAATATGCCGTTGCCGAACCTGCGGTATTGACATTCGAAGCATCAACTATAAGTTGAATAACAGGTTTTGTCGAAATACCGTCTTTGACTTGTTCGACACGACGATCATAATCCGAAGCAAAAACAACCACAACACCAACCTTACCCGAACGTAAGTTCAAATCTATCTCATCTGATGATATATATCCCTTGAAAGTAAAATATTCATTTTGCGAAAGTTTTTCCACAGCATCACGAACGCCATCTGTACGCTCCGGAGCAACTACCGCCACATTGACATTATTTACCTCAGTAGAAATTGCAAAACCAAAAAGAATCATTAGCACAACGGGAATAAGCATCACGACAAGCATCGTACGCTTATCGCGAAGTATATGTAGCGATTCTTTTTTTACGAATGAACCAAAATTTTGTTTCATATCCTACCCTCCTCTTTTTGCTCCACGAGCCAACACACGAAACACCTCGTCCATCGACTCTGCGGCAAATTGTTGTTTAAGGCGAAATGGCGTATCAAGAGCTCGAACCTCTCCATCAACCATTATAGATACACGTGTACAATACTCAGCCTCATCCATATAATGAGTAGTAACAAAAATAGTCGTACCACCTTCGGCTGCTTCATAAATCATTTCCCAAAACTGACGACGTGTAACGGGATCAACACCTCCTGTCGGCTCGTCCAAAAAGACCACTTCGGGACGATGAATCGTAGCAATAACAAACGATAATTTTTGTTTCCAACCAAGTGGCAATGAACCAACCAACGTATTACGCTCCGATGAAAAATTAAGGCGATTAAGCAATTCCGTCGCTCGCTCTTCGGTTTGCTTTGCAGAAAGTCCATATATGCCTGCAAAAAGACGCATATTTTCCCATACCGTCAAATCGTTGTAAAGAGAAAATCGCTGACTCATATAACCAATATGACGTTTTATCAATTCTCCCTCACGCATGACGTCAAAACCCGCAACCGATCCACTTCCAGATGTAGGATAACTCAAACCGCAAAGCATACGCATTGCCGTTGTTTTGCCTGCACCATTTGCTCCGAGAAAACCGAAAATCTCGCCTTTTCGCACATCAAACGAAATGCGATCCACGGCTGTAAAATTGCCGAAACATTTGGTCAAATCTCGTACCGATATAACTATATCACTCATCGTTTCATTAGTTTAATAAAAACATCTTCGATTGTCGGCTCTATAGGCTCAATTTCTAAATCTTTTTCATCACAAAATTGAATTTTAAATTGCTCTATATCAAAGACTTCATTTGTAATCAAATGATGTTTTTCGCCAAAAGGATAACAATCGATGACCCCTTCCGATTGACGTGCTCGTTCAAGCAAAGCAAACATATTTTTTGACTTTATACCATAAAGTTGCCTATCAAAACCACTTACAATACCTTTAGGAGTATTGATACTCAAAATCCGACCTTCATTACAAAGTGCAATACGATCGCAACGACTTGCTTCGTCCATGTAAGGCGTTGATACAAGAATAGTTAAACCATGCTCTTTCAACGTTGAAAGCATATCCCAAATTCACTGCGAGACACAGCATCGACACCCGTCGTCGGTTCATCGAGAAACAATACTTTTGGACGATGAATCAAAGCACACGAAAGTGCAAGTTTCTGCTTCATACCTCCCGACAATTTTCCGGCTCGACGTGTACGAAAAGGTTCTATCTGCTTATATATAGGAGCGATAAGTTCGTAAGAATCCTCAACCGTAACACCAAATAAAGCAGCAAAAAAAATCAGATTTTCTTCGACCGACAAATCCGGATAAAGCGAAAAACGACCCGGCATATAACCTACACACGAACGAATCTCGTGGTAATTTTTCACAATATCAAAACCATCAACTTCCGCACGACCCGAATCAGGAGAAATAAGCGTTGTCAGCAATCGAAACAACGTGGTTTTTCCTGCACCATCCGGACCGATAAGACCAAATAATTCTCCTCGCTCAACCGAAAACGACACATTGTCAAGAGCTTGTACCTTTCCGTAACTTTTTGATAAGTTATGTACTTCAATAGCATTCATATCACAAAATAACTTCGCCTGCCAAACCAATCTTCAATCGACCATCATTCTTTACGGCAATCTTTACGGCATAAACCAAATTAGCTCGAGAATCTTTCGTTTGAATTGTTTTTGGAGTAAACTCACTCTCCGACGAAATCCACGCAATGCGACCCACATAATCATAACGTTTATCTCCGCCAAAATCGGCTACAACCTTTACCTCATCGCCCAAATTGATATTGGCAAGTTGGTCTGAAGTAAAATAAGCACGCAAATAAATATGATCAAGATCTGCAATTTTCATCAGCGGTTTGCCAACAGTTGCAAATTCTCCGGCCTCAGCATACTTCACAAGCACCGTTCCGCCGATAGGCGACTCAATACGACACTTTGCAATACGATCTTCAAGAGCTGCAATTTGAGCTTCCAAAGCGACAGAATTACTATTGATTGTAGCCGTATTCTTATCAAGAGTTGAAAGAGTTGCCTCCAATTGTCCTTCCAAAATTTTTATCTGTGCATCAATATCATCATACTGCTTTTGTGTCGCCGCACCATCACGAAGCATATTCTCGACCCGACGCAGTTCGCTCTTCTGCTTAACAATCTGCTCTCGCAACGACGCAACTTGCTTCTTGACATCGGGTTTCGAGCCAAGCAATGCCACTTGTTGTGCAGTGAGTTGTTTGCGTTGCAAATGCAATTGCATACTGTCAATCAGACCTACCGTTTGATTAACTTCGATTGTCATTCCTTCCTTAATATCAAAATTGAGAATTCGACCCGTAGCTTCCGATGACACAACGATTTCGGTAGCCTCAAATGTACCTTGTGCATCAAACTCCGATTCCGTGCTACACGACACTGCAAGCATCGCTAAAGCAATATATACAATTCGTTTCATATCTTATTGATTTAATGTAGTTTTTAATCTATATGTTGCTTGTAATAATTCTATTTCATGCGTACTACGAGCAAGCATCGCATTCGTTTCATCTGTGATTTTTCGTAACAAATCGGTCGCATCAATCACACCATTTTCCAATTGCGATTCTGCCGCCATACGCACTCTACGACGTAATTCTACAATCCGATCATCATCTTCAATGGCTTTTTGCAAACGGGCAATTTCGCCATCGTCCTGCGAAATTTGCATTTGAATATTGAAAAGAAATATATCACGCTGAACAGCAATCTGCTTTTTGGCAACATTCAATTTTTCAAGATTATTTTTCTTCGTATTAAATGCACTAATATTCCACAACATTCGTACACCAACAATGGCATTTAACGTCCATTCGGACGAAACCATACTTTTAAACATATCCATTCCGGGATAACCATAATATCCTTGAGCAAAAGCCGAAAAACGAGGCATCAATGATACGTTTATCGACTTGCGTTGAGCCTCTAATTTGTTTTCTTGAGCTTTGAAAAAAGCCAATTCCGGGCGAGTCAAACTACGTGAAGAAATTGATGGCATTGCTGGTCGCTCCAAATTTTCCGCCATAAGTGACTGACCAATAAACACTTCCAACATACGACGATAACTTACTCGTGACGATTCTACTTGTCCAAGCGTTTGACGAGCGGTAAGCAATTCTGCCTCCACAGCATCAACATCTGCTTGACGTGCCACTCCATTCTTATTGTAAGATTGCATGCGTTTCAAATTACTTTCCAAAACGGCAATCAATGACTCAGTCTGTGTCACACGCTCATCAAGCAACAAAATGCCAAAATAAAGATTATCCACCCTTGACTGCAAATCATAAAGCGACACCTCAACCTTACTACGCAATTCTGCCGACTCAGCCTCCGCAATTGCTTTATTTGCTTTTGACTGACCTCCGTCCCAAATATTTTGAGACACATCAATCGCCACCTTATATTGATCTTTACGGATACCCATCATCTCAATACCATTTGCTTGCATTATGGAACTAAATGCCTCAGGATAAGTCGGAGTTGCAGACTGATAAGTAGCCTGAGCAGACAAAGAGACTTGCGGAATCCATGCACGAACCGCATTCGAAACATTATACTGCTCCGTCTGCGAAATTAAATCGTATTGCCTAATTTCAGGATAATGTTCACGTGCAAGACGACGACACTCATCAAGCGACTGCCCACTTGCTGATAAGACAACACTCAAAGCAATGAGAATAAAGAATGTTCGTTTCATTGATTTATTGTTTTTTAATTCTTCTCAATATCGTTTCCACATTTTCAGCTTTACGAGCAGCCAAAAATCGCTCCCGATCAGCCATTAAATCACCCATTATTGGTTCTATAAACGGATAAGCTACAAACGGGAAAACATTCATTGACATAATGCTGATAAACAACATTTTGACATCAACTCGCTCAATAACTCCACATTCAACAGCTTGGTCAAAATCGGATTGTAATCCACAAAATATAGTCGTTATAATATCATTCACGCGTTTAGACAATACCTCATAACGCTCTGGACGAGAAACAATTTCGTTGATTACAAATCGCGGCAAAAGAGGATTTGCGGCAATAAAATCAAAATGAGCCTCAATGCCACCTTTAATTCGATCAAGAATCGGTAACGAAGAATCGCCCATAATAGCAAACATTGAATGCGACATCGTTGCAAACTTTTCATCTACAATACGCTCGAATAAATGTTCCTTAGTGCGAAAATAATAATGCAACATTGCGTGTGTTACTCCGGCCGCTTGTGCAATAGATGTTGTTCGTGCTCCATCATAACCTTTTAGCAAAAACTCTTGCTCTGCCGCCAAAAGAATCTGTTGCTCTTTACTTTTTGTATCTTTCTCTTTCATAAAAGAATAACCATTAACAACTTTGTTAAACAAATTTGTTACAAACATATAAAAAAAATTTTCACAAACAAAAAACAATTACAAAATTTTATTCTGCAACAAAAAAATACAAATTATACCATTTGCGAAATATACTCCAAACGAAGCAAACTTATTTTTGCCCTAATAATAAGGTATGAGTGAGAAAAAAAACTATGCAACTTCTTTTTCGTCAGCATTATTTTTATACCTTTGTAAAATCGAAAAAATGAAAAAGAAACAAGAAAAAAGTTCTATTTCAACAAAAAATTTTTTATGGCGTTTTTTCTATTTTTTCTAAAAATTTTTCGATGACATAATCTATATATTAACACAAATAAAAACCGAATAATGATTCCTAAAATAATCCATTACTGCTGGTTTGGACGTGGCGAAATGCCAAAACTTGCGATAGACTGCATCAAATCGTGGCACAAATATTTACCTAATTATGAATATAAACTATGGAACGAAGATTCGTTTGACATAAACTCAGTGCCATACGTGAAAGAAGCATACGAAGCACGCAAATTTGCTTTTGTCACAGATTATGTACGCTTATGGGCATTGTATAACTATGGCGGCATCTATATGGATACCGATGTTGAAATACTGAAACCACTCGACGATTTATTATCCTTACCGGCCTTTACCGGCTACGAAGCAAGTTCGTCTATGGCTCCCGTTACAGGTTTGATGGCAAGTGCGTCTAAAGGTGTTTGGGTAACAGAACAATTGGCATATTATGACAATCGACATTTTATCAATAAAGATGGCTCTTTTGACATGACCACCAATACGATTACGATATCAAACATAATGACCCAAAACGGATTTAAAATCACGGGGAAATATGATGTTTATAAAAATGATATGCACGTATTTCCGGTAGATTATTTTTGTCCACTAACAAGCACACGAGTTTTAAAATTAACATCAAACACTTACTGCATTCATCATTTTGCCGGATCTTGGGCAGAAAAAAGCAATAAGCAAAAGATTAAAGAATTTATCACAAAAAAAATTATCGGACCAAAATTGACGGACAAATTAGTAAATCTCAAACG
Organism: Paludibacteraceae bacterium; assembly: GCA_017646805.1. GTDB lineage: Bacteria > Bacteroidota > Bacteroidia > Bacteroidales > Paludibacteraceae > UBA4363. The sequence goes on from JAGCLW010000053.1 coordinate 21,695, forward strand.
AAAAATTTTTAAATAAAATCTCGTCCGATTGATGAAAAACAGACATTTTTCGATAGAAAGAAATAACACAAATTTATTCGCTATCTTTGTAGTCCAAACCCTACTCTTTTGACTTTTCATCAAAAGACAAAGAACGAAAATGAAAATCTTAATCGTTGCCTCATATAATAAAAATCGTTTTGCTCCTTTTATTTTGGAGCAAGCGAATGCTTTACAAAAAACAGGTCATGAAATAGATTTTTTTTGCGTCATTGGGAAAGGTTATTTGGGCTACTTGAAAGCATTCAAATCGTTGCAAAAAAAAATAAAGACTTTTCAACCCGACATCATTCATGCTCATTATGGATTGTGCGGATTGTTAGCCAATTTGCAACGTTCAGTTCCCGTTGTCACAACTTATCATGGTAGCGACATCAATATTCCCAACGTGCTACGTTTTTCAAAAATAACCATGAATTTATCCGCATGGAATATTTTTGTTTCAGAAAAATGTCTCCATATTGCAAAACAAAAAAATAAATTCTCCTTATTGCCTTGCGGAATTGATTTGCCTATTTACAACGAAACGGATATTGCTGCAATAAAAAAACAATTAAATTGGCAAGAAGAAAAAAAACACGTTTTGTTTGCCGGAGCTTTTGATAATACGGTAAAAAATGCACCTTTGGCAAAAGAAGCAATTCGTTTGCTAAAAAACACAGAATTGATTGAACTCAAAGGATATACACGCGAACAAGTAACATCGTTATTGTATGCCTCAGATGTATTTTTGATGACATCTTTTACCGAAGGCTCTCCTCAAGTGATAAAAGAAGCAATGGCTTGCGGTTGTCCTATCGTCAGTGTAAATGTAGGAGATGTTGCCGAACGAATAGAAGGATTGGAAGGTTGTTTCGTTGTTGAACGAAATCCTCAAGAAATTGCAAAAAAAATTCAACAAGCACTATCTTTTGCTCGTCGTACTAATGGTCGGAAACACATCATAAAAATGGAACTAACCAATGATTTGGTGGCGAAAAAGTTAGTAGAAATATATAAACAAATTATATCCAAAAAACAAAATTAACATACAACTTGAAGGGATTTTATGACTCAAACCCAACACATAACAATAAATACTGAAAAAACACACATTGATAAAAATCAATGGAAAAATTTAGAAAATTCAACTACTGCCAGCATTTTTCAAACCGAAGAAATGTATGATTTCTACGCTTCATTGCCAGAAATATTTATTCCATTTGTTGTCAGTGTAGAAGAATCAAAATCGCTAAAAGGAATCATCGTTGGTTATATCACAAAAGAATCTTCAAAAATAAAACATGAACTAACCAAAAGAGCCATCATCATAGGCGGACCAATGTTGTCAGATGATATAAGCAAAGAGGCTCTTTCTCAATTATTATCAGCCACTTGTTCTTATTTGAAACACAAAGCAATATACATCGAAACTCGCAATTTTAACGATTACGATTTTTACAAAAATATATTTGAAAAATGTGGATTTGAATATAAACAACATCTGAATTTCAAAATAGACACAACGAGCGAAGATATTGTAAATAAAAACATGGGAAAAAGTCGAAAACGCGACGCAAAAGCAGCCATGAAACGAGGTGCAGAAATCGACGAAAACCCAAATTATGAAGATTTGAAAGACTACTACGATATACTAAAAAATTTATATAAAACCCGAGTTAAAACGCCTTTGTTTCCTTTCTCTTTTTTCAAAAAATTATACGAAAACGACTATTGCAAATTCATATTAGTAAAACACGAAAACAAAGTGATTGGCGGCACAGTCTGTGTCGGACACGAAGGAAAAACGCTATACGAATGGTTCGCTTGTGGAAAAGATTACGAATACAAATCATTATATCCATCAAATCTGGCTACTTATGCGGGCATTATGTATGCAACAAAACATGGCTATGAATGTTTTGACATGATGGGAGCCGGAAAGCCAAACGAAGGTTATGGCGTAAGAGAATTTAAAGCTAAATTTGGAGGAAAATTAGTAGAATACGGCAGATTCTTATGCATAAACAATAAAATATTGTATTTCATAGGAAAATGTGCTGTGACATTACTAAAATTGAAATAAATATGAACTTAAAAAATACTTTTTATCGAATAAAAAACGCCTTGATTTATAAAATTGGAGTTCATTTTCCATATAGCAAAGTCCGTGTCTGGTCATTGAAAAAAATGGGATATGAAATAGGCGATCATGTTTATGTAGCTCAGGACTTGTGTCTTACTCAAAATTTTGTAAATAACAGAGGACGCTTAAGACTTGGCAACAGAGTGTCTATAGCTCCACATGTTGTGATTATTCTTGTCTCTCATGCCAATTTTTCAAAAATAAGAAATGCCACAACTTCTCAAAAAAGTAGCAATGTGAACATTGGCAACGATGTATGGATAGGAGCAGGTTCGATAATCCTAAATGGCGTAAATATAGGCGACGGAGCGGTAATCGGTGCAGGTAGCGTAGTGACAAAAGACGTGAATCCTTACGAAATAGTAGCAGGCAATCCTGCACGTGTTATAAAAAAAATTGAAAGAAATGAACTTACTGATTGATATTTGCCACCCGGCACATGTACATTTGCTTAAAAATATTTACAAACGACTGATAGAAAATGGCAACGATGTCACTGTCACAGTGAAAGATCTCCCGGTTGCAATAAAACTTTTAGAAATATACGACATTCCTTATGTGTATATCGGTCAAAAAAGCGACTCTATAGGAAAAAAAGGACTTATGCAACTTTTGTACGACTTCAAATTATGGAAAATTGCATTAAAAAAACGCATCGATGTTGGAGTCGGAACATCAGTAACAATTGCTCATGTGAGCAAATTATCAAAAATGAAAAGCATAATTCTTGACGATGACGACGATGAAGTTGAACCTTTGTTTGTAAAATACGCTCACAGATTCGCCGATTCGATAATGACACCGGTAGGAACGCATAGAAAATCGCCAAAAACTGTTTTTTATCCTTCCTATCATGCGTTGGCTCACTTGCATCCAAATTATTTCAAACCAGATCCTTCCGTGCTAAAAGAAGCGGGCGTAAAAGAAGGCGAAAAATTCTTCGTCATGCGATTCAATGCCTTCAAAGCTCATCATGACGTCGGCGTCGTCGGACTTACCATAGAAAACAAACGCAGACTTGTCGATTTGTTAAGCAAACAAGGAAAAGTCTTCATCACAACAGAAAAAAACATTGATGATGAGTTCAAAAAATACCAAATAAAACTTTCTCCCGAAAAAGTCCATTCTCTCATGTATTATGCGACAATGTTTGTTGGCGACAGTCAATCCATGACCTCGGAAGCGGCAATTCTCGGCACACCGGCAATAAGATGCAACACATTTGTGGGGAAATTACATACTCTAAATGAAATAGAAAGAAAATACGATATGACATACGGATTTCTACCACAAGATTCTGAAAAAATGTTCAAAAAAATTGAAGAACTTCTTGCTCTACCCAACTTAAAAGAATGGTGGAAAGAAAAACGAGACAACCTTTTGGCTGAAAAAATAGATTACACTGCATTTTTGACTTGGTTTATCGAAAATTATCCACAATCCATACAACAATCACAAAATGCAACACCAGAATTTTGGGAACAATTTAAATAAATTTTTTCATCAAAAAATAAATTTCCATTTTTTATAAAATCAAACCCCAAATGAAAAAAATATTAATTTTCTCACTCATTTTATTCTCTTTATCCTCAACAATTATCGCCCAATCCAAACGAGAAATGCGTGCCGCATGGATCGCAACTGTCGTAAATATCGATTGGCCTTCAAAAAAGGGAATGAGTACCGATTCTATGAAAATGGAACTTGTTGACTTAATCGATAAATTCAAAGAAAACAACTTAAATACCGTTATTTTTCAAGCACGACCTTGTGCCGACGCTTTCTACAAATCTCAAATCGAACCTTGGAGCGAATACCTGATGGGAAAACAAGGTGTTGCTCCCGACGATGACACTTTTGATCCTCTTCATTTTATTATTGAAGAATGTCATAAACGATGCATGGAACTACACGTTTGGATCAATCCTTATCGTGTATTAATGACCGACAACGTTTCTCAATTGGACTCCACTCACCTTTACTTCAAACAACCCGATTTGTTCGTTTCTTACGGAAAAAAAATATATTTCAATCCGGCAAAAGAAGAAACAAAAACTCATTTGCTAAACGTCGTATCCGACATCGTCAGCCGTTACGATATTGACGCATTACACATGGACGACTATTTTTATCCCTATCCTATCGCAGGCGAAAAATTTCCTGACGAAAAAGATTTCAAAAAAAATCCTCGAGGATTTTCAAACATCGGAGATTGGAGACGAGACAACGTAAATACCACAATTCGAGATATTTATCGCACAATTAAAAGAATCAAACCTTGGGTGGATTTTGGCATTTCTCCCTTTGGAACTTGGCGACACAAAAGCGATGATAAAGAAGGTAGCAATACACAAAAAGGTCTGACAAACTACGATCATCTTTATGCCGATGTTCTCACTTGGTTAAAAAATGGCGAAGTCGACTATATCGCTCCCCAACTCTATTGGTACATCGGACAAAAAAATGTGGATTACGCCATTCTGGCTCCTTGGTGGGCAAAAAACGCACACAAAACAAATCTTTACATCGGACTTTACGCCTCATCTCTCGGATTGGAAAATCGACCAAAACAATGGTATAAACCAAACGAACTGATTCGCCAAATCAATCTCAATAGAAAACATGAGGAAATCAAAGGCGAAATGTTTTACAGTGCAAAATATTTCATTCAAAACCTTTACGGACTCAACGATTCTCTTCAACAAAAAAACTATTATTATCCGGCAATTCCGCCAATGTCTCAACGTGTGGAATGGCGAAACGATACGCCTATTTCAGAACCAACAATACAAAATATTGACAAAAAAACATTTCTTCAATGGAAAAATCAAATAAAGAAAAATAATCCAAACCCAAAAGGAGAAGATATTTCTTATTACATAATATACGTATTTGAAGGCGACGAAATCGGAGATCTAAATAACGCAAAACACATTTTATCAATCACACAAGAAAATCAAATCGACATCACGCCATTCATTATTGACAAAAAACAAAATTACACATTTGCCATCACAACAATCAACAAATTCAGAGCCGAAAGCATTCCTGTAATTATTTCAAAATAAAAACGTTATGAAAGCCATGATTTTTGCTGCCGGATTAGGCACCCGACTCAAACCGCTAACCGATACAATGCCCAAAGCAATGGTTCCCATCGCAGGAAAACCTCTGCTTGAGCACACCATCGAACGAATCAAATCGGTAGGAATCAAGCACATCATCATCAATGTTCATCACTTTGCAGATCAAATCATTGATTTTTTAAACTCAAAAAACAATTTTGACATTCACATCGATATTTCTGACGAACGAGACGAACTATTAGAAACCGGCGGCGGAATAAAAAAAGCGACAAACTTTCTTGCCGGAAACGAATCCATTCTTATTCACAACGTTGACATTCTCTCTAATGCAGACCTAAACCAGCTCATCAAAACGCACAACGATAGCCGTGCCGACGCAACTCTTTTGGTAAACAAAAGAAACTCTTCTCGTCATTTACTTTTTGACAAAAAACAACAATTGGTAGGTTGGGAAAATACAAACACGGGAGAAACAAAATCTGCATACGAAAACTTTGATCCGCAAAATTATCAACCTTTTTCTTTTGCCGGAATCCACATCATTTCGCCAACCATTCTAAAAGCAATGCAAAACGAAAAATGGAATGGCAAATTCTCCATCATTGATTTTTATCTACAATCTGTAAAAGAAATAACAATTCTCGGTCATCAAGATCCTGAGCTACAACTTCTTGATGTCGGGAAATTGGATTCTCTCGAAAAAGCTGAACTATTCGTATAAAAAAAAGCGAGACCTGATTTGGTCTCGCTTCTTCTTTTTCTTCTAAATAATCAGACAAGCATTGGAACAATTATCGGCGTCAAAATCGCTGTCAAAATCCCATTCAACGTCAATCCCAAAGAGGAATAAGTTCCAACAATCGGACTGACTTCCATCGCCGCCGAAGTTCCTACAGCATGAGATGCCGTCCCGATACTCAAACCTCTGGCTTCCTCCGATTTTATTCGAGAAATCCGCACAATCTGTATTCCTGCCAAAGCTCCAAACAATCCCGTACACACAACCGTTGCCACGGTAAGCGAAGGAATTCCTCCTATAACCGATGAAATTTCCATGGCGATGGGCGTTGTGACCGATTTTGGTGCCAACGACAAAACAACCTCTCTTGAGGCTCCAAATAGTTGTGCCAACAACACCACACTAACAATTCCAACCACACAACCAACCAATTGCGATAGTAAAATCGGCAACCATTGCTCTTTTATTTTCTCCAACTGAAGATACAACGGAACGCCCAATGCAACCACTGCCGGTTGCAACCAAAAAGCAATAAAATCGCCCGCTTTCTCATACGTTGAATACTCAATGTCAAAACATTGCAAAAAGGCAATCAATGCAAAAATCGTCAACAAAATTGGATTTAATAAAAAAAAGCCCGTTTTATTTTGCAAAATCTTCGCCAACAAAAAAAAGAAAAACGTAAGGAAGATCAAAAATATCGGATGAGAAACAAATGTCATAACTTATTTTTCTTTTTTCTTTCGATTTTCTTTCAATCTAAACACTATTTCGTGAGACTGCCCGGTGACAATCAAAACCAAAATGGTTGACAATATCGTAGCTCCCAAAATAGGAATAATCTGTGCTTTAATCAATCCAAAATGAAGCATCAATGCCACTCCGGGCGGAACGAAAAAAAAGCCCAAATTCGCAATTAAAAAATCCGTTAAACCTCTCACCCACTCCAACTTTATCCAACCCAATTTCAACAAAAACGTGAGAAGCAACATACCTATAATGCTCGCCGGAAACTTTATCCCTGTCAAATAAACAATCAGGTCTCCTAAAGCCAAACAACCAAAAAGAATTGCACATTGACGAATCATAACTCAAAAAAAATCAAATTGCTTTATTTTCCATTTCTTTCCACAATGGCTCATTAGGAACAGGAGCAACAATTGTCAACAATTGTTTTATTACCGGATGCAAAAATTCCACACTTCGTGCATGAAGAGAAATTCCTCCATCTGGATTAGAACGCTTTGCTCCATATTTCAAATCTCCTTTTATCGGAGAACCTATTTTTGCCAACTGACAACGTATCTGATGATGTCGTCCCGTTTGCAAATCGACGCTCAAAAGCGTATAATTATCCGATTTTGCTATCGTCTCATACGATAAAATAGCTTCCTTTGCCGAAGATTTTTTCACTTCATAAGCATACGATTTATTTTGTTTTTCGTTTCGCAAAAGAAAATGATACAACGTTGCAGACAATTCTTTCGGAGCATTTTTCACAATTGCCCAATACGTCTTCTTCACCTCATGTTTAGAAAACATTTCGTTCATTCTGCCTAACGCTTTACTTGTACGAGCAAAGACGACAACGCCACTTGTCGGGCGATCCAATCGATGAGTGACTCCACAAAAAACATTTCCCGGTTTGTCATATTTTTCTTTCAAATATGCCTTGATTTTATCCGGCAACGTTTCATCGCCCGTCTTATCTCCCTGCACCAAATCCGAACACGTCTTATTCACGACAATCAAATGATTATCTTCGTAAAGAACCGTTATCCCATATTTTTTTTGCAAATCCAACACAAATAAATCTTTTTTTTAACGTTGTTTTACCGCTTCATAAATCAATACTCCGGCCGCCACACTCACATTCAACGACTGAATAATCCCTTTTATTGGAATCGAAACCATTTGATCGCATACGCGAAGAATTTCTTTTGAAATTCCAACATCTTCGGCTCCCATCACAATCGCTACCGGATCCGCATAATTGGCTTGCGTGTACGACATAGTCGCTTTTTCGCTCGCCGCAATGACACTCAATCCGCTTTGTTTCAAATATTTCACTGCTTCAAGCAAATTCGGCTCTCTACAAACAGGAATTGTATGCAATGCTCCTGCCGAAGTTTTAATCGCATCGGCATTGGCTGCCGCTCCGCCTTTCATCGGAACAACAATGGCATTCACTCCCGCACATTCACACGTACGAGCTATGGCTCCAAAATTACGCACATCGGTCACGCCGTCAAGCACAACGACAAACGGTGTTTTCCCTTCTTCATACAACGTAGGAATTATATCCGCTATTCGTTGATATGTCACCGACGACACAAATGCAACCACACCTTGATGATTTTTTCGAGTGAAACGATTCAACTTTTCTACCGGAACTTTTACTATCGGAACTTGTTGATCTCCCAATGTAGCATACAACTCACGAGTCAATTCGTTGCTCATATCTCTACGCATAAAAATCTTATCGATTTCTTTCCCCGCTTTGATCGCTTCTATCGTTGCTCGAAGCCCAAAAATCATATCTTTTTCTTTCATATCTCAATATTTTTTCACCGCACAAAGATACGGATTTATTAAGAAATAAAAAACGCTCACCCATAAGGCAAGCGTTTTTTATCTTATTCTAAAAAATTTTTTATTCAGCAGATTCTACGACATCTTCTTCTATATTCATGAAGTTTTCCCATTGTTTTGCCGAAGAAAACGCCTCTTTTGTTCCTGATTTTACGTGCAATATACAAGTACTTGGATCTACTACGTCAAACACGCCTTTTCCCATTTTAGCAATTGGAGCATCGCCAAGCAACGTGATCGAAGATAATGTTTTGCAATTTGAATATGCTTCTGCTTCAAGACTTGTAACCGTTTTTGGGAATGTTACTTCTGTCAAATTATAACAAGCGTAAAATGCTTTTTCACCTACTGCAACAAGATTTTTAGGCAAAATCACATTTTGAATCGTACGTTTTCCGGTTGCATTGCTTGCTTTGTAAAAAGCATATTGTGGAATCGTTTTCGCTGCATACATTTCGTTCACTTTTTTTGCCTTTTTAGTCACTTTCGTTCCTTCTTCACCGGAATATTCCACAATATTTATTTTCGTAAGATCCACAACTTGAAGATTTGGCATACGATCTCGCATGATTGCAAAATCTCTTGCATCGAGCGACCCTGTCAAAATCAAATGCGTTATGACTTGCATTTCATTGTACGTAAGTGCTTTTTTTAATCCTCCTGCTGTTACGGCAATGGTTTTTGTCGTTTGTGCGTTAACTGCAAACATCATCGATAAAAATACCGAAAGAATAACAATTGTTTTTTTCATAATATAATTTTTATTTAAAATTTTTACAACGTTTTTTATCTAAACAAAAACAATGCAAAAATAAGAAAAATAACACAAAAAAAAGAAAAAAAGGTTAGCGTTTATTCTAACCTTTTTCATTCTCCGTAGCGAGAGGCGGACCCGAACCGCCGACCTCATGATTATGAATCATGCGCTCTAACCAGCTGAGCTACCTCGCCGTATTTTTTTGTTGGCGGTCTGGACGAGACTCGAACTCGCGACCCCATGCGTGACAGGCATGTATTCTAACCAACTGAACTACCAGACCCTGCAACTATCAAAGAAACACCTTTCTCAATTGCGAGTGCAAAGATAATACTATTTTTTGTTTATCCAAAGTTTTTTGTTACTTTTTATTTTCTTTTCTTATTTATTTTTCAAAACAAAAAAGGTGTGCAATCCTGTTGTTTGCACACCTTTTTGTTGTTTATCCTTTTTTCAGATTAACGTCTGCGACGTTTCAAAGAGAAATGTCCAAATCGTGGACGTATTTCTTTGAATGACAATTGATACCAATAGTCTGCAGATGGAAGGTCGATACCATGATATTTTCCGTCCCAAACTGCCCAATCGCCTACTCCGGTTTGAATCCATTCGTCCATTTTGCTTTCATGAACTTTCTTTCCATAACGGTCGAAAACGATGATTTCTGCACCGGAATACATATCCAAATTATCACATTTAATTGTCAATTGATCGTTGATGTCATCTCCATCTGGTGAGAACATGTCCAATACTTCGATTGGATAACACATGTCATCGTCCATATCTTTCACCGTAATCAACATATTCACTTGTTTTTCCGTTTCGTTTGTTGGGAATACACATTTTGTATTTTCATACACACGTGGATAAACTCGTGTTGTTGCTTTAAGCGAACCAACCAACTCTTGTGTTCGTTCAGGATCTGCATAGTATTCTATCGTCAAGTTTGGTCGAGAATATTTTTCTCCTGAAATTTCTGTAATACGAGATTCTTCCAAATAGTCTTTATATTGACTATTGATCGAACCTGCAGCCGGAATCGTTGTCGGAATAATATATTCGCCACAAACAACATCTTCCGGAACAACCTCAATATTTGGCGTTGGAGATGCCAAAACTTCGATTGGAGCTGTTGCGATTTGAACCGTATTGTTATTTTCACAAGCTACCGAACGAAGCATATATGCTTCTGTTTCTTCTGGTTTTACAAAATTCTTAGTTGTAAATCCAGAAAGAGTTGTCCATGTTGCTCCTTTATCATCCGAACGTTGCCATACATAAGTCAATGCATCTAAATTGTCTCGATTAGATGCTGAAATTGTCAACGTAAGCGTTTCTCGTTTACACAACTCTGCTAAATTTCCCACCAATTGATTTCCTGTTATTTCAGCATTCAATTCCAATGGATCGTTTATCGTATATGTAGACGAAATTAAAAATCCTTTTGAGTCTACCGCATTCAATGTATATTTTCCTGAAGGGAATCCTGCAACTTCAATTGTTGTAGCATGATTTGCATCTTCTGTATTTACATACGTACGATAAACTTCTTTTCCGCTCTCATCGTAAATGGTACATTGATAAGGCAAGTTTCCGTTTCGGATTGTAAACTTAATCGTTCCGTCGCTCTTTCCTTTGTATGTAGTCCAACCATTGGCAAGAGTCGTTTCTGTCGATAAGTTGTCTTCTACAAGAGGAATATCGTCGATTGTAGGACGTTTTGCAACTTTTACATTAAATTTATATTCTTCTTCACAACCGCCATCAAGCATTGCTCGAGCAACAAAATCAAGTGCTCCACCCGAAACATCAAACATTTCGTCTGCTCCTACTTCTATATCCGCATCATCATAGAATGTATATAAATCTGCATCTGAAGTATTCAAGCCCAATTCACCCAATTTTACACGAAGACGATCACGCAAAGCAACAATCACTTTTTTTCCTGCCGCATTTGCATCTTGCGAAAGATCAAGCGTATCGCAGTGAGATTTCAAATATGCTTGTTCCAAAGCCTCATCTACCACATTCGTTTTGTAATAAACAACACGACCTTCACAACCTACGTCCGAGTTGCTTCCAATAGCAACACTTTCGCCTGCCGCATTGATGTAAGTCAACTCGCCACGATTCTTCACTTGACGATTACATCCGTAAGACCAAATATCCGTACGTTCTACACCTACGACATTTGCATCAAATAGGATAAGAATCGAATCTTTGTTTGCTCCGACAGAAGGAAGTGTAAAGTAAAGTGTTTCATCATCTTCCGAGTTCTTTTCGTATCGGAATGTACATTTCGATGAAATGTCATTTCCTGCTTTATCATAGAATTTAACCGAACCTTCAACAAAATTCAACGTTTTATCCAATGGATTCACAATTGAAAGTGCACTCGATTCAAGTGTTCCAATATTATATGCCGAAAGTTTATACGTAATTGGTCCGCCCACCTTAACCGATTCAGCATCACTCCAACAACGCAATTTCATTTGTGCTTGCAACACCTCGATTGCCATATATGCCATAAACAAGCTGTAATCCCCATTTTGTTCCTTAGGAAGCGTAAACTTCGCACTTTTAGCACCGGCTGCCATTGCTCCGGAAGGAAGACGCATGTGGTGAGCATCAAATCCCAATGTATTTGTCAAATTTGGCAAACGTATAATTTCATTTCCGTTTGTTTCTTTTTCCGCATCGTATGTTGTCAATAGCGAAGACATAAATCCACGATACACTCTATCACAACAAACGGCTTTTTCATTACATGCATGAATAGGAGCTTGATCCGGCTCTGCCGCTCCCGTCAAACTACGTGTAAATGGTTGAATGATTTTATCTCCGTTTCCACCATTGAATACCACTCTGTTTGCTTCTGCGGTAGCAAAAGTTGCTTGCGATATCGCATCTTGAGTCTCAGTACCTTCTAAGTCTGCTGCATCCATCAACAATCCGGGAGTATCTTCCGCATCCAAACCACACATTCCCAAATACGAAATTGAGTTTCCTGATGCAGGAACTTCTCCTGCGGCAAAATTCAATGTTATACTTCCTCCACCTTGAGGAGCTTCTTTTCCTCCGGCATCCCAAAACTTGATCACACGACTTGGACAATCCGGATACGTATAGATAACTACCAAACTCCAACCGGCACTCGCTCCTCCATCTCCTTTTACACAACTTGAAGCCAAATCAGCCACCCAATACAATCCACCCGGTTTTCCTTTGACATGTGCAGTCACATCTGCCATATAGACATAACGACCTTTGCCTTCCAGTGTCACAGCACGATCCGCATTGATCATGACATAGTCCGTCATTCCGGGAGTTTTGAATTTTACTTGTTTTTTAGTCTTTGCATTTCCGGTAGCCCCTCCGGCATGAGAACGCATGGTAGGCACACCCGAATAAGCCGCATAACTTGTTGTCGCATCATCCAATCCATTCCAATACAAAAAGGCTTTATAGACTTCCGTACAACCCATGTAGTTGCCATAGTCCAAAAATGCCGCAGAAGATTGGAAAGTATTCATATCTTCGTCACAGTCGGCATACACTTGCGAAACTGCAGTTGCTCCTACCGGACAAAGTGCTGCTTGTGCAGCTTTTCCTGTCAATTTATTTTCATAACGGTTGTTCAACGCAAGGTCGTCTCCTGCCATATTCATTTGTTCTTCGGTAATCAATTCCACCACCGTCATTGGATTCGAATTGCTAATCCAAGCCGGTTGCAATCCTGCCGAAGAAATCATTTTTATATCATAATTTCCCTTCACTGCCATCGAAGCCTGCTCGGTCAACTGAGCAAAAGAAGAGATACTAATGCCGAAAGCCAAAGCGAACGACAATAGTTTTGTTACATATTTAGAATAAGTTTTCATATCGTTTCTTTTTTTTATTCTTTGGTTCAACATATTATTGATTGATAATATTTTCTCCACACACTGCAGGAACTACCGTTTTTGCAGTTCTGAAAGGTCCGATTTTAGGATTGGATGTCGCTCCTGCCAATACACCATTATCTCCCACTACTTCATAATTATATTCTGTATCCTCTGTCAATCCATCAAGAAGAACACTTGTAGTTGTTGAAGTAAGAGTTTTGAACAACGAACCATCAGCATTATATACATTTACAGTATATCCACCGACATTGTTTTCTTGTGGAGTCCATTGTAGAGTCATCGAAGTAGTTGTTATATTCGCTGGAGTCAACGGAACAAAAGCTTGTACATCTGTCGTTGTAGGACCTTCTATTTGAATACCTTTTTCTGTGAAAATCACAATGTGTTTGTTTTCTGTCACTTTAAACGAACGTTGAGCTTTTGTTGTTCCCGCATTGTCCGACCAACGATTGATTCTGTATCCATTTTCAAGCGTTACGGTAGCATTCAATACCGTACCTTCCAAAAATACCGTACCACCTAAATTACAATCAACGAAAGCCGTTCCGGCAGGTTGCACTTCAAACGTAAAATTATAAAGTACAGGTTTTACGCCACTTGTAATACCTTTGAGAGGAATGCTAACAGATGCGGCTCCCGGAGATGAAAGTTCAAGAGTTGCATCAAGACCAACTTCATTTTCAAGAATTTCTCCCAAGAAAGAAATATTCAAATCATATCCTTTTGAAGCTTCCAACACCGAAAGCGTATTTGTTGACAACGTAAAACGATCTGCTCCCGCACCGACTACACTGAGAGTCAAAGGTCCAGTAAGATTCAATCCCGAAACTCGCAACACTTGTTCGCGTGGAGCAATCAACGATGTCCAAAAATTCAATTGTGCCGTAGAAGCTACAATTTGAGGAGCTCCGCTTCCGGTTTGCCCAAGAATATTTACATAATAATCAGGTGCTCCATCTGCCGAAAGTTTCAACAACGCATCGTGAGCTCCGGCTCTTACCGATGGAGTATAATTAATTGTAACATTTGTTGCTGCAGTCGGAGCATCGATTTCTGTCACAGGCAATGTAAAACGAGAAGCATTCGCTCCAATGATTTCAAGTTTCACTTTTTTCCCTGCAAGATTGTACGATTGCACATCAACCGTTCCGCTAACTTGTGGTCCTCCAACTTCTCCTTTGATGATAGAAACTTGAGTAGAACGAGAGCCGTCTGCTCCTGCATTAGGATAAGTAGGAGAAAAAACATAAGGATTCGTTCCAACATCAGTAAGCACCTTTATTCTATTGATCGCCACTTCTGCACACTTCATACTATTGCTAAACTCAGCTACCGTATTACTATTTGCATTGAACGTATATCGAACAGTGTATTTACCATAATTCTTACCCGTCTTGATTGAAGCCCCACTAACTTGAGGAGCATTAGAAGGTTTATCCGGTTCTGTACTTGTTGAAACAATCTCAGCCGTTGCACCGCTAATATTCAACGTCATTCCTTTCCCGTTTTTTGCCACAGTCCAATCCATTTCGATAATACCTTTTCCGATAAAATCGAACGTAGGAAAAATCAAAGTATTCGTTGAATTTTCTGAACAGATTTTATTTTCTGCAGGGAAAAACCCAGGTTTTCCTACATAAGAAAAAGAACGTCCAGGAGTCACCTCATAGGAAATCGCATCCGAACTGCCTCCCGCCGACATACTTGGCCATTCCTCAAAAGTCGTTTCATACAACGTAATGAGATTTTGTGCATTCGCAGACAACGAACTCAAAAACAATCCCAAAATAAGGAACCATTTTGCGTTGAAAAAATTAAACTTTTTAAATTTCATACTATTTAGATTTAGATTATTTATACAGAAAAAAGACGATAAAATCTTCTTATTTATTTCATAATCAAGTAGATATATTTCAAGAATAAACCTATTTTACCAAATAAAATAAAAATATCTTGCCAAAGATACAATATTTTATATGAAAAAACAAAAAAAACGAAAAAAAAGTTCTTTTGACAAAAAGCAAAAATAAGAAATGAGAAAATTAAACCAAACAACACCTTTTATTTAAAATTATTAAGAAAATAAAAGATTTTGATATGAAAAATTAAGCAAAAGTAGGATTTTTAATAAAAAAGCAAACAAATATTGGAGTGAGGGCAAAAAAACATTATCTTTGCAGTCATTTTTAGCGTTATACTTCCGTTTTTTCTATTAAATTTTTAAACACATACTTTTCAAAACAAAAAAAATTATGGCAGACAAATTATATATTTTCGACACTACATTGAGAGACGGCGAACAAGTTCCCGGCTGTCAATTGAATACAGTAGAAAAAATTCAGGTGGCAAAAGCACTTGAAGAATTAGGCGTTGACATTATCGAAGCGGGATTTCCGATTTCCAGTCCAGGCGATTTCAATTCGGTAGTGGAAATTTCAAAAGCAGTTTCCAACCCAACGATTTGTGCGTTGACTCGTGCCGTACAAAAGGATATTGATGTGGCAGTAGAAGCACTTCAGTATGCCAAGCACAAACGAATCCATACCGGAATCGGAACAAGCGATTCGCACATTAAGTACAAATTCAATTCCACACGCGAGGAAGTTATCGAACGAGCCGTTGCGGCAGTGAAATACGCACGTCGCTTTGTAGACGAAGTTGAGTTTTACGCAGAAGATGCCGGACGCACAGACAACGCTTATTTGGCTCGTGTGGTGGAAGCGGTAATCAAAGCCGGAGCAAAAGTCGTAAACATTCCGGACACAACGGGATATTGCTTTCCGGAAGAATACGGAGCAAAAATCAAATATTTGATCGATCATGTCGATGGCATTGAAAATGCTATCATCTCCACGCATTGCCACAACGATTTGGGAATGGCGACAGCCAATGCTCTTGCCGGAGTAATGAACGGAGCGAGACAAGTGGAAGTGACCATCAACGGAATCGGCGAACGAGCAGGAAACACGGCGATGGAAGAAGTGGTCATGGCACTTAAAAGTCGCAACACTGCAATTGTAGAAACCGGTATCAACACCAAGAAAATCGCACCTACAAGTCGCATGGTTTCCAACTTGATGAACATGCCCGTACAAGCCAACAAAGCAATTGTAGGACGAAACGCATTTGCACACTCGTCAGGGATTCATCAAGATGGCGTGTTGAAAAACATTCAAACCTATGAAATCATCGATCCGAAAGAAGTCGGAATCGACGAAAATTCAATCGTATTGACAGCACGAAGCGGTCGTGCCGCTTTGAAACATCGCTTGTCGGTATTGGGCATAGAAGTTAACGACGAACGCCTAAATCATTTATACGAAGAATTCCTTCGTTTGGCAGACAAGAAAAAAGAAGTTTTGGACAATGACTTGTTGGCACTTGCCGGCATCACTCCCAAAACGGAAAACAATATCAAATTGGATTATCTTCAATCTACCGCAGGAAAAGAGATCCGCAACATTGCAAGTATCGGATTGGATATTGCCGGAGAAAAATTTGAAGCGGCAGCCACAGGAAACGGACCGGTAGATGCGGCTGTGAACGCACTGAAACAAATCGTCAAACGCAACATGGTATTGCAAAACTTTACCATTCAAGCAATCAACAAAGGAAGTAATGACGCCGCAAAAGTTCACATGCAAGTGCTTTATGATGATAATGTATATTATGGTTTCGGTGTAGATACAGATATTGTTGTTGCTTCGATAGAAGCATATATTGATGCCATCAATAAATTTCCAAACAAATAAAAAAATACAATATAAATCTCAACTAAATGAATACTTTATTTGACAAAATTTGGGACTCTCACGTGGTTCAAATCGTAGAAGACGGTCCTACACAACTTTACATTGACAGACTATATTGTCATGAAGTGACTTCTCCTCAAGCTTTTGCAGGAATGAGAGCAAGAGGAATCAAATGTTTTCGTCCGGGACAAATCTTTTGTATGCCGGATCACAACACACCAACTCATGACCAAGATAAAGAAATTGAAGATCCTATTTCAAAAGAACAAGTAGATACACTTGCAAAAAATGCAAAAGATTTTGGTATCGAACATTTCGGAATGCTTCACCCTAAAAATGGAATCATTCACGTAGTAGGACCAGAACGCGGACTTTCTCTACCGGGCATGACAATCGTCTGCGGAGACTCGCACACTTCTACTCACGGAGCAATGGGAGCCGTTGCTTTCGGAATCGGAACAAGCGAAGTGGAAATGGTAATGGCAAGCCAATGTATTCTTCAACAAAAACCAAAATCGATGCGTATCAACATCGAAGGCACTTTGGGAAAAGGCGTTACGGCAAAAGACGTTGCTCTCTACTTGATGTCTCAACTCACAACATCAGGAGCAACCGGATATTTCATTGAATATGCGGGAAGTGTCGTGCGTGACATGTCGATGGAAGGACGCTTGACGCTTTGCAACTTGAGTATCGAAATGGGAGCTCGAGGAGGATTTATTGCTCCGGACGAAAAAACCTTTGAATACATCAAAGGACGTGAATATGCTCCAAAAGGAGAAGATTGGGATAAAGCCGTAGCATATTGGAAAACGCTAAAAAGTGGCGAAGATGCTGTTTTTGATCTTGAATTAACATATCAAGCTTCAGATATTGAACCTCGTGTAACTTACGGAACAAATCCGGGAATGGGAATCGGAATCACCGAATCAATTCCTACACTTGACACAATCGATGAAGCAGGAAAAGAATCTTATAAAAAATCGCTTGAATACATGGGATTTGAAGCAGGAGAAAAACTACTCGGAAAAAAAGTCGATTATGTTTTCCTTGGAGCTTGCACAAATGGTCGTATCGAAGACTTCCGTGCCTTCACCGCAATGGTAAAAGGCAAAAAGAAAGCCGAAAACATAATCGCTTGGTTGGTTCCCGGCTCATGGATGGTCGATGCTCAAATCCGTGAAGAAGGATTGGATAAAATTCTTGAAGAAGCGGGATTTGAAATTCGCCAACCGGGTTGCTCGGCATGTTTGGCAATGAATGACGACAAAATTCCTGCCGGAAAACTAAGTGTATCAACATCAAATCGTAACTTTGAAGGACGTCAAGGTCCGGGAGCCCGCACTGTTTTGGCAAGTCCGCTTGTTGCAGCCGCCGCAGCTATCACCGGCGTAATCACAGATCCTCGCGAATTGATGTAATCGATTATTTCTCAAAAAAACAAGAACAATGAAACAAAAATTTGACATTATAAAAAGTACTTGTGTTCCTTTGCCTTTGGAAAACATTGATACTGACCAAATTATTCCGGCTCGCTTTCTAAAAGCAACAACTAAAGAAGAAAAATTCTTCGGAGATAATTTATTTCGCGATTGGCGATACAATCCGGACGGAAGCCTCAACACTTCGTTTGTATTGAACGATCCTACCTACGGAGGAGAAATTCTTGTTGCCGGCAAAAATTTTGGTTCGGGAAGTAGTCGTGAACATGCAGCTTGGGCAATTGCCGGATATGGATTTCGTGTGGTTATTTCAAGTTTTTTTGCAGACATTCACAAAAATAACGAACTAAACAACTTTGTACTACCTGTAGTCGTAAGCGAAGAATTTTTGGCAGAACTTTTTGACAGCATCAAAGCAAATCCAAAAATGGAAGTCATAGTTGATCTGCCAAATCAAACGGTAACCAACACGGCAACCAACAAAAGCGAAACCTTTGAAATCAACGGATACAAGAAATATTGTCTGATGAATGCGTTAGATGATATTGACTTTTTGCTTGAAAACAAAGATAAAATCGAAGCTTACGAACAAAAATAAAACACTTTTATAGTTACAAAAACATAGAGTTAGGGACTAATTCCTTTTAGTTCCTAATTCTCTCATTTTTAGAAATACCTCAAAAACATGTCTTTTTCGTTAGAAATAATGGACACAACGCTCCGCGATGGAGAACAAACCTCCGGAGTGGCATTTGCAATACAGGAGAAAGCCAGCATTGCTCGTTTTCTTTTGACCGAAGTCGGCGTGGATCGATTGGAAGTAGCTTCTGCACGTGTTTCGAGTGGCGAATATGAAGCCGTAAAACAAATCGTCAATTGGGCAAAACAAAGTGGCTTTATCAACAAAATCGAAGTGTTAGGATTTTTGGACAATGGACAATCCATTCAATGGATTGAAGAGGTAGGAGCAAAAGTAATCAACTTGCTCGCCAAAGGTTCTTACAAACATGTCACGCTTCAATTGGGAAAAACACCGGAACAACATATAAAAGACATCAAAGCAAACATTGCCATGGCAAAAGAAAAAGGGTTTGATGTCAATTTGTATTTGGAAGATTGGAGCAACGGAATGATACATTCCAAAGAATACGTTTTTTTACTAATGGACGAATTGCAAAATTTAGGAATCAAACGTTTTATGTTGCCTGACACCTTAGGTATTTTAACTCCTGAAACAACAGAATCGTTCGTCAAAGAAATGATCGTTCGCTATCCTAATCTTCATTTTGATTTTCACTCACACAACGATTATGATTTAGCCGTTGCCAACGTTCATGCGGCAATAAAAGCAGGCGTTCGAGGAGTTCACACCACCGTCAATGGATTGGGAGAACGAGCCGGAAACGCACCTTTGACAAGTGTCCTTGCCGTAATTCATGATCATTTAAAAATCAAAACCAATCTGAAAGAAGAAAAACTTTACCAAATAAGCAAATTGGTAGAAACCTATTCCGGCGTTCGTATTCCAAACAACAAACCGCTCATTGGAGACAACGTTTTCACTCAATGTGCCGGAGTACATGCCGATGGAGATAGCAAAAACAATCTATATTTCAACGATTTGCTACCCGAACGATTTGGTCGTAGCCGAGAATACGCACTTGGAAAAACATCGGGGAAAGCAAATATTCGTAAAAATTTAGAAGCTCTTGGAATAAAACTTAATGATGACGAATTGAAAAAAGTAACCCAAAAAATCATCGAATTAGGAGACAAAAAACAAATCGTCACACAAGAAGAATTGCCTTATATCGTTTCGGACGTGTTGAAACACGAACAACAAGAACAACGCATAGAAATGGTAAACTATTCTCTCTCTCTGAATCATGGACTTCGTCCGACAGCGACCGTAAAAATAAAAATCGACGGCAAAGATTACGAACAAACCGCAGTCGGAGACGGACAATATGACGCATTTACAAAAGCGTTATGGAAAATATACTCATCACTCAACAAACCCAAACCGGAATTGATTGATTATGCCGTAAGTATTCCTCCCGGAGGACAAACCGACGCTCTTGTTCATACAACAATCACGTGGAACTTCAACGGAAACATTTTCAAGACCCACGGATTAGATGCCGATCAAACCGAAGCCGCCATCAAAGCGACTGAAAAAATGTTGAATTACATCAATAATTAAAACAAATAAACTTAACAAAATAGAATATGGATTTTAAAATTGCAGTATTACCGGGCGACGGAATAGGTCCGGAGATTAGCGTACAAGGTGTTGCCGTAATGGACGCTATTTGTGAAAAATTTGGGCATAAAGTATCTTACACTCACGCATTATGCGGAGCCGATGCCATCGACAAAGTTGGAGACCCATTTCCAGAAGAAACATTCAAAGCATGTATGGAAGCCGATGCAGTATTATTCTCTGCCGTAGGAGATCCAAAATTCGACAACAACCCAACAGCAAAAGTTCGCCCAGAACAAGGACTTTTAGCTATGCGAAAAAAACTTGGATTATTTGCCAACATTCGTCCGGTAGAAACATTTGATTGCTTAGTTCATAAATCACCACTAAAAGACGAACTCGTACGCGGAGCCGATTTTATTTGTATCCGTGAATTAACCGGAGGAATGTATTTTGGAGAAAAATACCAAGACGATGAAAAAGCGTATGACACAAACGCTTACACTCGCGGAGAAATCGAACGAATCTTAAAAGTTGCTTATGAATACGCACGCAAACGCAACAAACACCTAACCGTTGTTGACAAAGCAAACGTATTGGCTTCAAGTCGTCTTTGGAGAAAAGTGGCACAAGAAATGGCACCAAATTATCCAGACGTAACAACAGACTACATGTATGTAGACAACGCCGCAATGCGTATGATTCAAGAACCAAAATTCTTTGACGTAATGGTTACCGAAAACACCTTCGGAGATATTCTTACCGACGAAGGATCTTGCATCACCGGCTCAATGGGATTGCTTCCTTCTGCATCAACAGGCGAACACACACCCGTATTTGAACCAATTCATGGATCTTGGCCACAAGCAAAAGGTTTGAACATCGCCAATCCTTTGGCTCAAATACTTTCTGTCGCAATGTTGTTTGAATATTTTGATCTAAAAGAAGAAGGACAACTCATTCGTAAAGCAGTAAATGCTTCGCTTGACGCCAATGTTCGCACTCCGGAAATTCAAGTAGAAGGCGGAGAAAAATATGGCACAAAAGAAGTTGGAGCATGGATTGTAAACTATATCAAAAATGCTTAATACAACTCAAAAAAATAAGAATAAAAACAAAAAAGTTCGGGGAAAATTCTCCGGACTTTTTTGTTGAAATAAAAAAACATTTTTATTGTTCAAACAAAAAATAAATAGTATCTTTGCAACGCAAATTTAGAAATGAGAGTTAATCCTTAACTCAAATCGGAAACGCAACGAATCGCTAGCTCAGCTGGTAGAGCAACAGACTCTTAATCTGTGGGTCCAGGGTTCGATCCCCTGGCGGTTCACAAAAAAAAGGAAGGATTTCAAAATCGGAATTCTTCCTTTTTTGTTACAAATCATACGTTACACATGAAAGAATTAGTTCAGCTTTATAAAAAAACATTTCATACCGAACCAACAAAAATAGAAAAACTTAAAGGTGCGGGATCAAATCGTGTGTATTACCGATTATTTGGACAAAGTCAATCTGTCATCGGAGTTGTCGGCGAAAGCCTGACCGAAAATGAGTCATTCATTTATTTGGCTCAACATTTTGAAAAACAAAAACTTAACACGCCAATTCTATTCAGTGTAAGCGACGACAAAAAACGTTATTTGCAAGAAGATCTCGGAGATACATCTTTGTTTGACTATATTCGACAAGGAAGAGAAAGCGGTTCTTTTTCAGAAAAAGAACTAAAAATTCTTGAAAAAACAATTCGACAACTTGCTCATTTTCAACACAAAGCAGCAGAAAATTTAGATTTTTCAAATTGTTATCCACAAGCAGAATTTGATTCAAGAACAATCTTTTGGGATCTCAACTATTTCAAATATAATTTTCTAAAAACAACCGGACTTGAAATCGACGAACCTGCACTTGAAAATGATTTTGAAAAAATTGCCGATTCATTGTTAAAAGAAAATCAACACACATTCTTATACAGAGATTTTCAATCTCGAAATGTGATGATTAAAAACGATGAACCTTATTTCATTGATTTTCAGGGAGGAAGACGAGGTCCGATTTATTACGATGTTGCATCTTTTTTGTGGCAAGCCAAAGCAAATTTACCCGAAAACATAAAATCGTCACTCATCGATGCATATCTTGACGAACTAAAAATTTATCAAACAATAAAAAAAGATTTATTCGTTGAAAAACTTCATCTATTCGTTTTCTTCCGAACGCTACAAGTACTTGGAGCTTACGGATTTAGAGGGTATTTTGAAGGGAAACAACATTTTATAGAAAGCATTCCGTTTGCTATCAAAAATCTAAAAAATTTGCTTGATCAAAACATAAGCAAAGATTATCCTTTTCTCACAAAAATACTTTATCAACTTTGCAATCTTCCGCAAATGCAAGAAAAAACATTTTGGAAAGAAACAAACAACCTCACCGTGACAATAAATAGTTTTTCTTTCAAAAAAGGCTATCCGGAAGACCCGTCGGGAAACGGAGGAGGATACGTATTTGATTGCAGAGGCATGCACAATCCCGGACGCTACGAAGAATACAAAAAACTAACAGGAAGAGATCAACCCGTCATTGATTTTCTTGAACGAGAAGGCGAAATTCAACTTTTTTTGCAACACGTTTACAAACTTGCAGATGCTCACATTCAAAATTATATTCAACGAGGATTTGAACATTTAATGTTTAGTTTCGGCTGTACAGGAGGACAACATCGCAGCGTATATAGTGCAGAACACACGGCTCACTACATCGCAAAAAAATACAATGTAAAAGTCATTTTGCAACATAGAGAACAAAATATTATTGAAAAATTCAATTAAAACATATATATCAAACAAAATATTATGGCAAAAGAATTAACATCTCGAGAAGAAAATTATTCTCAATGGTATAACGACCTTGTAATAAAAGCCGATTTAGCAGAAAATTCTGCCGTAAGAGGTTGCATGGTTATCAAACCTTATGGCTATGCTATATGGGAAAAAATGCGAGACGAATTGGATCGCATGTTCAAAGAAACCGGTCACGTCAATGCTTATTTTCCTTTATTTATTCCAAAATCTTTTTTAAGCAAAGAAGCCGATCATGTGGAAGGATTTGCAAAAGAATGTGCAGTAGTAACACA
This sequence comes from Paludibacteraceae bacterium, assembly GCA_017646805.1. GTDB lineage: Bacteria > Bacteroidota > Bacteroidia > Bacteroidales > Paludibacteraceae > UBA4363. The sequence goes on from JAGCLW010000053.1 coordinate 45,465, forward strand.
TTATCGACTAAAAAATAATCCGGAAGGAACAGGTGTTGTTGTTGATCCGGAAGCCAAATTAGAAGAAGAACTCATTGTTCGTCCAACATCAGAAACAATCATTTGGAGTACGTACAAAAATTGGATTCAAAGTTATCGCGATCTTCCTATTCTTTGCAATCAATGGGCAAACGTTGTTCGTTGGGAAATGCGAACTCGCCTATTCCTTCGCACAGCCGAATTTCTTTGGCAAGAAGGTCACACTGCTCATGCAACAGAACAAGAAGCGATAGAAGAAGCTCAACGCATGCTCGAAGTCTATGCCGATTTTGCCGAAAATTATATGGCCGTTCCTGTCATAAAAGGTGTAAAATCAGCAAACGAACGTTTTGCCGGAGCTTTGGATACTTATTGCATTGAAGCACTAATGCAAGACGGGAAAGCACTTCAAGCCGGGACATCTCATTTCCTTGGTCAAAATTTTGCCAAAGCTTTTGATGTTAAATTTGCCAACAAAGAAGGAAAAGAAGAACTCGTTTGGGCAACTTCTTGGGGTGTATCAACTCGCTTGATGGGAGCTTTAATCATGAGTCATTCAGACGACAATGGACTCGTTCTGCCTCCAAAATTAGCACCATTTCAAGTCGTAATTGTACCGATTTACAAAACGGAAGAACAATTAACAATGATAAATGAGAAAGCAAATTCAATCATAAAATCATTAAAATCTCTCGGCATTCGTGTAAAATACGACAACAATGACACTAAAAAACCGGGTTGGAAATTTGCAGAATATGAACTCAAAGGAGTTCCGGTTCGTTTGGCCATAGGAGCAAGAGACCTTGAAAATGGAACAATAGAAGTTGCTCGAAGAGATACCCTTTCAAAAGAAACAGTAAGTATTGAAGGTATCGATCAATATATTCTTCATTTATTGGAAGATATTCAAAAAAATATTTTCCAAATTGCACTTGAACGCCGAAGAAAATTTACTCGAAAAGTAGATTCTTGGGAAGAATTTAAGACTGAAATCGAAAAAGGAGGACTTCTTCTTTGCCATTGGGACGGAACTCCTGAAACAGAAGAAAAAATCAAAGAAGAAACCAAAGCAACCATTCGTTGCATTCCTCTCGATGCAGAAGAAGAATCAGGAATATGCGTTTATTCAGGAAAACCATCTACACGTCGCGTAGTTTTTGCTCGAGCATATTAAGTTTAACCAACATTTCGTTCTATGGGATTACTTTTAAGTTATTTATTTTTAGCTCTTTTCACCTCATTTTTGTGTTCAATTCTTGAAGCAGTTTTACTTTCTACACCAATGTCATTCATTACAATGAAAGTAAACGAAAACGCAAGAGGTGCAAAACGACTCAAAAACTACAAACAAGATACCGACAAACCAATTTCAGCAATTCTTTCGCTTAATACAATTGCTCACACTGTAGGTGCGGCAGGAGTTGGATCAGAAGCAGTTAGATTATGGGGAGATGAAATCTTTGGTCTTGTATCTACGATTCTCACAATTCTCATTTTGGTTTTCACCGAAATTATACCAAAAACATTAGGCACACGCTATTGGCGATCTTTTGCACTCTCAATCGTTCCTATCATTCGATTCATGATTATCCTCACATATCCAATAGGATTATTATCAAAAGGAATCACAAAAATCTTTTCCGGGAAACAACAATCTGCTTCTGTCAGCAAAGAAGAAGTTTCGGCTATGGTTGATGTCGGAGAAGAAGAAGGAATTTTTGACAAAGAAGAAAGCAAAATGCTTCAAAGTATGATAAAAATATCGGCTGTCAAAGCAGAAGACGTCATGACTCCGAGCGTAGTTGTAGAATGTGCTCATAAAGACATGACAACCAAAGAATTTTATGCCGAAAAAGCATTCCGAACATATTCGAGAATTCCAATCTATAGTACCGATAGCGATTTTATTGATGGATATGTGTTGAAACAAACCGTTCTCGAAAAATTAGCCGACGACTTTTTTGACCTTCGTCTCGAAGAAATCAAACGTCCTATTCTATCTTTTGCCGAACAAATTTCAGTCGCAGACATTTTTGACGAAATGATTCGTAAAAAAGAACACATTTCCGTCATCATCGACGAATACGGCTGTATGAGAGGAATTGTCACATTAGAAGACATTATAGAAACAATGCTCGGACTTGAAATTGTTGACGAAAAAGATACAATTATTGACATGAGAAAATTTGCTCGCGACTTATGGGAAAGTAAACAAGCAAGCAAACAACCCGTTGAAATCAAAAACAACAATATACCAACAAAAAAAGAACAAGAATAATCTTTTTTAAGAAAAAAAATGTATCTTTGCACCCGCAAATTAAATAGCCGCTGACGAAAGAAGTGTGTTTCGTGAATGCTGTTTAATATTTATTAATCATTTTATTTTAACAAAAAATGGATTTAATTAAAGTTGCTGAACAAGCATTCGCCACAGAAGAAGTAAAAAACTTCCCAGAATTCAAAAGTGGCGACACCATCACTGTTGCTTATCGTATCAAAGAAGGTAACAAAGAACGTATCCAACAATATCGCGGTGTAGTTATCCGCATTTCTGGACACGAAGACAAAAAACGTTTTACTGTACGCAAAATGTCTGACAACATTGGTGTTGAACGTATTTTCCCTCTTAATTCTCCATTTATTGACAGTATTGTCATAAATAAATACGGGAAAGTTCGTCGCTCTAAATTGTATTATCTTCGTTCTCTTACAGGGAAAAAAGCTCGTATCAAAGAACGAATTGTCAAAAAACAAGCGTAATCAAGTATTTGAAAAATCCAAAATCGTGTTTGAAAAATTTCAAACACGATTTTTATTTTATAACTAACTATACAAAAATGAAAAAACTTATAATTTTTGATCTTGATGGGACTTTGCTCAACACAATTGACGATATAATGGACGCAACCAATCAAGCCCTTTCTAAATTAAATTTTCCGACTCACGATGTAAACAAATACAAAATCTTTGTTGGCAACGGGATTGACAAAATGTTTGAACGAGCATTACCAAACGGAGAAAAAACAACGGAAAACATTTCCAAAATGAGAGATTTATTTCTTCCTTATTATGCCAAACATGGAAAAGACAAAACCGCTCCTTATCAAGGAATAAAAGAAACGCTTCTTTCTTTGAAACAAAAAGGAATCAAAATCGCTGTTGCCTCAAATAAATTTCATGAAGGGACATTAGCTGTAATGAACGAATACTTCTTTGATATTCCTTTTGATGTTATTTTCGGACTTCGTGACGGACACCAACCGAAACCAAATCCGGGAATCGTATTTGACATTCTTTCCGAATGTCAGATTTCAAATAAAAATGACGTTCTTTACGTTGGCGATACAAGTATAGATATGCAAACTGCCGCAAATGCAGGAATTGAAAAAATTGCCGTCACTTGGGGATTTCGTAGTCGAGAAGAACTCTTGTCTTGCCAACCAGAATACATTATTGATCAACCTAAAGAAATCCTTGAAATAATAAAAAAAGCCGAGTAAAAAACTCGGCTTTTTCTTTCAAAATCGTAAATATATATTATTTTACTTCTCCCTCTTTTATCAAATATTCTGCAATTTGAACAGCATTGAGAGCGGCACCTTTCTTGATTTGATCCCCAACACACCAAAAGAATAATCCATTAGGATTTGAAATATCTTCTTTGATACGACCAACATAAACAGGATCTTTTCCTGAAATAAACAAAGGCATTGGATATTCTTTCTTTTCAGGACAATCTTGCAACACAACTCCTTCTGCTTTTGCAAAAGCTTCTCGTGCTTCTTCTACCGAAATTGGACGCTCCGTTTCAACCCAAATTGCTTCTGAATGAGCACGAAGAGATGGCACTCGCACACACATTGCACTCACGGCAATATCAGAATGCATAATTTTACGTGTTTCGTTATACATTTTCATTTCTTCTTTTATATAACCATTATCCATAAACACGTCAATTTGAGGAATCAAGTTGTACGCCAATTGATAAGCAAACTTATCAACCGTCACTTCTTTTCCTTCAAGAACTTCACGATATTGTTGTTCCAACTCTGCCATAGCTGATGCTCCCGCACCAGAAGCCGCTTGATAAGTAGAAACATGAACTCGTTTAATGTGAGAAAGTTCTTCAATTGCTTTCAAAGCAACGACCATTTGAATTGTCGTACAATTAGGATTGGCAATAACATTACGAGGACGATTTTTTGCATCAACAGCATTTACTTCCGGAACAACCAAAGGCACATCTGTGTCCATACGAAATGCTGAAGAATTATCAATCATAATCGCTCCATATTTTGTAATATCTTTTTCGAACTCTTTCGAAGCACTTGCTCCCGCAGAAGTAAACACAATATCTACACCTTTGAAATCATCTCCGTGCTTTAATTCTTTCACCGTATACGATGTTCCTTTAAACTCATACGATGTTCCTGCACTACGAGACGAACCAAACAATAATAATTCGTCAATTGGAAAATTTCTCTCTGCAAGTACACGAAGGAATTCTTGTCCAACGGCTCCACTTGCACCAACAATTGCTACTTTCATTTTTATATCGTAATTTTTTGATTAAATTATTCTTACTTTCTCGTAAAATACTATCTTTGTCATCAAAATTAAAGGTGCAAAGTTAATCCATTTTTTTTGATTATGAAAACAAGAACAAATACCGAACTCAATTTTTTTTATTTTTTCATTTCTTTCTCTTTGATTTTAACCTTTAGCATCAATACTTTTGCGACAACAATCGATGAAGATTTTTCAAAAGAAAATGCGTTAGAAAATTTGACTTGGATCGGTACGACGGAAAAATTCACACTATACAAAAAAGGAGATTCTCAAGAATTACGAATTGTCGGCGACGAAAATGCTTCTGACTCAGCATATTTGGTAACTTCAACTGAAATCCTTGATGAAATCACATGGGAAGCCACATTTCGGACTTCAGCAAGCTTAAGTAAAAATAATTTTTCCACGTTTATTCTACATAGCGAAACCTCTGATATTTTTTCCGATGAAAACAAAATGTTATTCGTAAAAGTGGGCGGTTCGGGAAAAGATATTTGTTTATGTTTAGGAAATTGGATTGAATACGAATCTCTTTTATGTAGCAACAAAGATTCTATTCCGTTGGATTTCCCACTTAACGTTCGTATTCAAAAAAACAAAGACAACCTTTTTTCTTTGCATGCTCAACGAACCGAAATGGAAAATGAATATATTCCTCTTGGAGAAACAGCAATAGATCTTGATTGTGAAAATGAAGGATTTTCTGGTTTTGCGGCAAAATTCACGAAAACAAATTACAACAAATTTTATTTCGACAATCTCAAAATTTATAATCCTCAACAACCGGACACAACCACTTTGTACGTAAATCAAATCGAAACTTCTCCCCAAGTGATAACACTCAACCAAGATGGCGTTGACGATGAATTTATCATCAAATATCCCGAATCATTCATCGGATTTACGGCTCATATTTCCATTTTCAATTCTTCCGGCATTGAAGTTTGCCGTTTGTTAAACAACGAAACGCTAAACGACGACGGATTTCTTCGTTGGAATGGCACCGACAATAATAATCGCATTGTTCCAATCGGATTATACATCATTGTTATTGATCTTGTGAATACATCGACAGGCGAACGATTTCAAGACAAAAAAGTTTGTGTAGTAAGTTGAAAATCAACAATAAAAAATGAAACTATTACTAAATGCCTTGACCAAATTCTTGTCCGGAATCCTTCTCGTCGGAAGTTGTCTGTTTTTTTCCGCAGGAAATTTGAGTTATGCCAACGCATGGCTTTTAATTGCATTATTGTTTTGTCCAATATTCATACTTGGCGTTTTTCTTTTTTTCAAAAATCCCGAATTACTCAAAAAAAGATTAAACAATAAAGAAAAAGAAAAAACGCAAAAATACGTAGTTCTCTTTTCCGGAATTTTATTTGTCGGCGGATTCATAATTGCCGGTTTGGATTACCGATTTGGTTGGTCACACATTCCAACTTGGCTCACCATAATTGCCTCATTTTCTCTCCTAATTTCATACATTCTTTATGCTGAAGTTTTAAGAGAAAATACGTTTTTATCTCGTACAATTGAAGTACAAGAAAACCAAACTGTGATTGATTCTGGATTATATCAAATTGTCCGACATCCGATGTACACATCTACTCTGTTTCTCTTTTTTTCCATTCCCATCGTTCTTGGTTCTTGGTGGTCTTTTCTTTGTTTTTTCCCATATTTAATTATCTTGATTGTCAGAATACAAAACGAAGAAAAAATTTTAACTGCCGAACTTCAAGGTTATTCCGAATACAAAAAACGAGTAAAATACAGATTGCTACCTTTCATTTGGTAATAAAAAAATGAAAATTCAACTAAATACAACTCAAAAAAAAGAACGCCTTCTGATCGCTCCGCTGAATTGGGGATTAGGACATGCAACTCGTTGTATTCCTATCATTCAACATCTTCTTCTTCAAGGACATTTCATTGTCATTGCAACAGAAAATGAAGGAAAAGCTTTGTTGGAAAAAGAATTTCCAAACCTTCCCATCATCACACTCAAAGGATATGATATTTCTTATTCCAAAACCAATAGCCAAGTTTGGAAAATAATATCTCAAATCCCGAAAATCCTTTATCGAATCAAAAAAGAACATTCTTCTTTAAAAAAAATCATTGATCAACACCAAATTACCACCGTAATTTCCGACAATCGATTTGGTCTGTGGTCATCAAAAGTGCATTGTATCTACATCACTCACCAACTTCGAATCATGATGCCAAAATGGCTCAAACCAATGGAATTTGTTGCAGAATGGATTCACAGAACAATAATCAATCGATACGATGAATGTTGGATTCCGGATTTTGCAGGAGAAAATAATCTTAGTGGAGAATTGTCTCACCGAAATAAAATGCCACAAAATGCAAAATTTATCGGAATTTTATCACGATTTGAAAATATAAACATCAAACCGGAAACAACTAAAAAATTTCATACCGTGGCAATCGTTTCCGGAGTAGAACCTCAACGAACTTTATTTTTGAAAAAAATAACTTCTTCGCTTCTTCTTTCCAACGAAAAAAGTTTAATAATTGGCGGAACGCCATCAAAAACCGAAACTTTTACAAACAAAAACATCACGTTTGTCAATCATTTATCTTCGGAAGAATTTGCAAACATTTTATATCATGCCAAACGTATTATTTGTCGCTCCGGTTATAGTACGATGATGGATCTTGAAACATTGAAAAAATCAGCCGAAATCATTGCCACTCCCGGACAAACCGAACAAGAATATTTAGCAAAATATTTAATAAAAAAAGGGAAACATCAACTATGGAAAGAATAAGAAGAGAATTGTTTGATTTAAAAGACGAACAATATCGTCATTTTTCAAGCAAATTATTGCCAACAATCGACAAAGGAAAAATCATCGGAATCCGTACGCCACAATTAAGACAATATGCCAAAAATTTGATAAAGGAAAATCGATACAACTTTTTTTTAGATTCACTTCCTCATTTTTATCATGAAGAAAATTGTCTGCACGCCGAAATCATCATGCTTGCTTTTCGCAACGATTTCAATCGAACCATTGACGAAACCGAACGCTTTTTTCCCTACATTGATAATTGGGCGACTTGCGATTGTTTTGCGCCGAAAATTTTCAAAAAAAATATTTCCGAACTAAAAAAACACGTCAACAATTGGCTCTCTTCCCAACATAATTTTACGATTCGATTCGGAATCACAACTTGCATTCATTTTTTATTGGACAAAGATTTTGATTCATCTCTTCATCAAAAAATCTGCAACATATCCAACGACGAATATTACGTCAATATGGCGATTGCTTGGTATATCAGCATTGCTCTCATAAAGCAATATTCTACGACAATTCCGCTATTGGAAAAGAAGCAAATTGAATCAACTTGGGTGCATAACAAGGCTATTCAAAAAGCTTGCGAAAGTCTTAGAATTTCTAATCAACAAAAAGAATATCTGAAAACATTAAAACGCTAAAAAATCATATCGGATCAACATCTAAATAAATTTGAAGAGAACGATAAAGTCCCAAACTCAACAAATAATCTTTAGCATAACGAATGATTGATTTTGCTTCTTGGACGGACGCATTTTGTTCAATTTTTAATGTAATTCGCTTCAAATACATATTCTGAACCCGAGCAACCGTAGGCTCATTAGGACCCAAAACCCGTTCGCCAAAGGACTGACGGAGATAATAAGCCAATTCTGAAGATGCCTTTTTCAAAATTTCCTCATCTCGATGTTTTAAAATGACGTTAATCAAACGAACAAACGGCGGATAAGAAAATTCTTTTCTCTCTTTCATTTGCTGATTATACATCGCAAAATAATCATTTGTCACCACTTGTTGCAAAACCGAATGATCCGGAGAATTCGTTTGTATCAAAACCAATCCTTGCTTTTGTTTGCGTCCCGAACGACCACTTACTTGGCACAACAATTGGAAAGCTCGTTCGTATGCCCGAAAATCCGGATAATTCAACATCGTATCTGCATTAAGCACTCCCACCAAACTAACACGAGAAAAATCCAATCCTTTGGTCAACATTTGAGTACCAATCAAAATGTCAATTTCTCCATTTTCAAACGATGAAATAATACGCTCATACGACGTTCGCGTCCGTGTTGTATCCCAATCCATGCGTCCGATTCTCATTTGCGGAAAAATCAACTTCAATTCCTCTTCCACTTTTTCTGTCCCAAATCCTTTTGAATCAAAACGTTCAGAGCCACATTGAAGACATGTGTTTTTCAAACTCTCCGTATAACCGCAATAATGACACGTTAGTGCATTACTAAATTTATGCACCGTGAGCGTCACATCACAATTTTTGCAACGAGGAACATATCCACAATCTTCACATTCAACCAAAGGAGCATAACCTCGACGATTTTGAAACAAAATTACTTGCTCGCCATCTTCCACCACACGCTGAATAGAAGAAATCAATTCCGGCGAAAAAATTCCTTTCATCTGTTTTTTTCGTCGCAATTCTTTGGTATCTACAATCTTTATTTGAGGCAATTTCACATCATTATACCGATGAGTTAAATTAACCAATCCATATCTTCCATTCAATGAATTATTATATGACTCGATGCTTGGAGTCGCTGTTCCAAGAAGAATATTCGCATCGTGCATCATTGCCAAAACCAATGCTGCATCTCGAGCATGATAACGTGGTGCCGGATCCATTTGTTTATACGACTGTTCGTGTTCTTCATCTACGATGATCAATCCTAAATCCTGAAACGGCAAAAACAATGATGAACGAACGCCAAGAATTACATCATATCCCTTATTATTCAATAAATTATCCCAAACTTCAACTCGTTCGGCATCAGAATATTTTGAATGATATACACCCAAACGATTGCCAAAAACCTTTTTTAATCGAATTGCCAATTGGGTTGTCAAAGCAATTTCCGGCAACAACAACAATGCTTGTCGTCCTCGTTGCAAAGTTTCCTCAATCAAATGAATATAAATCTCCGTTTTTCCACTTGATGTTACACCATGCAACAAACAACATTTTTTTTGCTCAAAAACAGTATGAATTTCTTTAAATGCTTGCTGTTGCACTTCATTCAATACAGATTTTGAAACCATTTTTGACGAATCAAACTCTTCTAATCGACTAACAACTCGCTCTTCCGTAATCAAAAAACCTTTTTTTATCAACGCTTTCAAAATCATATACGAATTGGAATCAAACTCTTCAAACAAAGTTTTTCGAGACAATTCCATTTTTGCTTCCGCAGAAAAACTCTTTGTTAAACGCAAAAATGCAGAAAAAAGCAATCGTTGTTTTTCTGCATTTCGCAAAGCATATAACGCCTGCTCTGCATGCTCTTCGGTCGTAATAGCAGGCGACAACTTACAAAAAACTTCCTTCTTTGGACGATAATTTTGCTGTATCTTTTCCGACACACTCAAAATCCCTTTGTCTATCATTGACTTAACCGCAGGCAACACATTTTTTATCCCCGATTCTTTTTCTATCTCTCGAATCGTCTTTACTTTTCCCTCTTCCAAATAAACAAAAAGCCGTTGTTCTTTTGTGGTCAAAACCAATTGTTCGTCAGACAAAAACTCTTCTTTTGAATAAATTACCACTTGTGATTCACTCTCCAATTTCATTGCCGACGGAACTGCAACTTTATACACATCGCCCAGAAATGCTTGATAATAATCTGCAATCCAAAGCCAAAATTGCAACTGTAAAGAACGAACCATTGGTTGAGTATCCAAAATCTCTTCTATCATCTTCACCTCAAACCCTTGTGGCGATTCATTCGTCACAGACAGAACAATTCCCGTATAGAGCTTCTTCTGTACGGGAACTAAAACTCGCATTCCTTTTGCTATTTTTGATTGCAATTCTACAGGAACTTGATACGTATATGTATTTGCCAAAGACAACGGCAAAATCACATCTACAAACATAAAATTTTTCTTACTATAAATCCACCTTAATATCTTGTACCATCAATTGAATTGTAGTGTTTTCCTTAAAATTATTTTCTTCTATCGTATAACAAATTGCTATGGGTTGCTTTGACTTAATCACATCAAAATATTGTCCCTGACGAAACGCAATTGCATTGGTTACATACATGCCATTTTCATCAACAACATCTAATTTAAGATGCTCATTTTCTTTTCCAACCAATCGACTTGTTCCTTTATCCACCACTCGATCCGTATAAAAAATAGGTTTTGGATTTTCCGGACCAAATGGATTAAACTTTCTCAACACACGATAGAATTTTCGGTTAATTTCTCGAAATGACAAACGAGCATCTATATCTATCTGTGCAACCTGCTGATCAGGACGAATATGATCTCGCACATACGCTTCAAATCGACGCGTAAATTCTCCCACATTTTCCTCTTTCATCGCTAATCCGGCCGCATAAATATGACCTCCAAAATTAACCAACAAATCTTTACACGATTCCAAAGCTTTGTACACATCAAAACCCGAAACAGATCGCGCCGATCCTGTGGCAATACCATTTGCATTGCGAGTCAAAACAACCGTTGGTCGATAATATTTCTCCGAAATTCGCGATGCTACGATTCCTATTACCCCTTTGTGCCAAGAAGGATTATAAATAACAATTGATTTTCGTTGTTCAAGCCCCTTGTCCAACTCCATCAAACGAATAGCAATATCCGTTGTTGCTTTGTCCAAATCCTTTCGTTGCTCATTGTGTTCATCTAATTGCTTACTCCGCTCTTCCGCAAAATCTTTGTTGTTCGTAACCAACAATTCCACCGCTTCACGAGCCAATTGCATTCGTCCACTTGCATTGATACGAGGTCCGATTTTAAAAACAATATCACTTATCAAAATTTCTTTCGACTTCAATCCGGTCATATCAATTACACTTCGAAGACCAAGACTCGGATTTGAATTCAATTGTTTCAATCCATAATATGCCAAAATACGATTTTCTCCGGTTATAGGAACTATATCCGAAGCAATACTGACCACGACAAAATCCAACAATCGATAAAGATTTTGCATATTCAAATCCCGCTCTTCCTTTTCTACAAACATAGTCATCACCAATGCTTGCATAAATTTGAAGCCAACGCCACATCCACAAAGATGTTTGTACGGATAATTGCAATCTCCTCTTTTGGAATCAAGGACTGCCACCGCTCGTGGCAAAACATCATCCGGAGTATGATGATCACAAATAATGAAATCAACACCTAAAGATAAAGCATAATCCACTTTTTCTACGGCTTTGATTCCACAATCAAGTGCTATAACAAGCGAAAAACCATGTTCTTTAGCAAAATCAATCCCTTGATACGAAATGCCATATCCCTCATTATACCTATCAGGGACATAAAAATCCACATCATGATGGTATTGTTTCAAAAACTTATACACGAGGGCAACGGCAGTCGTGCCATCTACATCATAATCTCCATAAACAAGAATACGTTCTTTATTCGCAAGTGCCCGTATAAGACGATCCACCGCCAAATCCATATCCTTCATCAAAAAAGGATCATGAAGTTTGTCTAATCGAGGATGAAAAAAATCTTTAGCCTCTTCCTCTGTCGATACACCTCGTTGCAACAAAAGTTGTGCTAATACGGGACTAATTTTAAGTTGTTCTGCTAATTCTTCTTTCTGTTTTTCTTGTTCAATAGTTAAGGAGTTAATATTCCAATCACTAATCATTATATATTGTTTTATTTTTTTCTGAGCAATGAAATTTTTCCCTTTTTATAAAACCAAAACTCCCTCTTTTCTTCATTAAAGAATCTTTTCATATAAGAAAACTTTGTAAAGGTACATAAAAAAAAGTATATACCTTAAAAAAAGCATATACTTTACAACATATTTTCACACAAAAAAAACGTTTAATAATTGTTTTTTTGCCTTTTATCCTACTTTTTTTTGTTCCTACCTCACATATCTTTCCATTTCGCGTTTTGCATCTTTTTCTTTGAGAGAATTTCGTTTGTCATAATTCTTTTTTCCTCGAGCAAGTGCAATCTCCACTTTTGCCAATCCTTTAGGATTAACAAACAAAACGGTCGGAATGATCGTGTATCCTGATTCTTGAGTTGCTCGTGACAACTTTTTTAATTCTCGTTTGGTAAGCAACAATTTTCGTTCTCTACGTACTTCATGATTATAAAACGAACTCCACTTATACTCCGCAATATGCATATTCTTAAGCCAAAGTTCTCCTTTATCAAAATAACAATACGTATCAACCAAACTCGCTTTCCCGGCTCGTATTGATTTTATTTCACTACCAAACAACTGTATTCCTGCAACATATTTGTCTGACAATTCATAATCAAAACTTGCACGACGATTTTTTATATGTATATCTGAAGATTTCAAATTAACTAATTATCGGAATAAAAAAGACAACTATTTTATTTAAAAAAATGGGAAACAACACCAACGGAAAGGCTACCGAAAAAAGAAAGTGTAATTGTTTTTCTTCCTCTACCTGAAGCGTGTGTTGCATCGCCGTCCAAACAATATAAAATGAAAACAATAGCAACGCATTTAAAAACAAAAATACAACCGGTGCAAATGCAATTACCGAACTTAAAAGCATTTCAAACGACAACGTATAAATCAAAATACGAAAAATCGCCGATTCTTTTTGTGCTAAAAACGAATATTGCTCCGAAAAATAAGACAATGCCTTACGACATATAATAAACGTCAAAAAATACGATAAAACAGAAAAAAAGGATTTTAATAACGGAGTCACAAAAAAAACTCCATCACTATAAATCAACGTTGAAAAAAATATACAAATCGCATGGATAATCATCATATTCTTAAAAAAATCACTATCCTCCTCGACATCATCTGATCGATGATTCATTTTCTGCCAAAAATCTTCAGCATTAAAAACCAAATTATACAATATGATGATAACTTCTCTAAACTTCATATCTATTTTTTAACGTGTGCAAAAGTAGAAAAAATATACGATAAATAAAAAAGGACATGCACAAATACACATCCTTTTTTTTTATACTAATTTCTCTTAATCTATCAACCTTGAATTCTTCGACGCGATACAACAAAATACATCGTCAATAACATAACCATAAAAATTCCAACACCAAATCCATCTGATAATGGGAATTTAAAAATTGGAATTTCAATCATTCCTCCCAGTGGATCATCTACATTACTCGACAATGGGAATACCGTTCCATCATCTCTCACAGCCAATAAATAACCCGCCGGTGCAGATATTACATTTCCATCATTATTAGGATCTTTTCCCGAATACGCAAGAGTCAAAGTTACCGGCAATCCCAAAGAAGCATCTCCTGTAAAAGTAACTTGATCCCCAACTTGAAATGCATAACTCGAATACATCAAATATAACGTACCTGCAATTTCCAATGCTGTTCCGCTCTCTATCTCCACATCATAACTTGCTTCCAACATTGCCGAATTATTTTCTTCCATAGTGAAACTAAGCCCTGACTCATCATAACCAAACCCTTCCGAAGGAAAAGTTACAGCCATAACCGTCACACAAGAAATCATCAATAATATGGATAATAAAAATTTTCTCATATTGCGTTATAAAAAACACTATCACCAAATGGAGAATCCCCAGATAATGGTACAAAGATAGGAATAAAAATCTAAATAAATGTTAAAAAAGTAGATATAATCAACTTTTTTAACAAAAAAACTCTTTTTTAACTTCTTATTCTTTGCCGTAGCGACAACAAGCACGATAAATAAACTACCGGCTTGTTGTCATTACAACAAAATATTAATTATTGAATAGCTACTTGTTTTGATTTTGTTCCGCTATTCGTTTTTACTTTGACAATGTATGTACGATGTCCTACATTCATCAATCGATCATAAACCGACTTGTTGATGTCCGAAACTTTCGCTATCAAACGTCCTGTCAAATCATAAATCGAAACCTCTTGAATCAAATCTGTTGCCGATGATGTCACACGAATAGTATTGTTATTTACTACCGAAATGTTGATTTCTTGTTCATCATCAACCATTGATTGTTCATCACGAGTAGAAATATTTTCTGATTGAGAGAAGCGAACAACAAGAACGCCTTCTTTATTCGATGCATTGAATAAGAAACGATATGCTGATTCTTCTTTCAAATTCACTTCTTCTCCCGTTTGCTTATTGACAAACGTTACGTCCATATTTTCAAACGATTCTGCTCCAACAAAGGCAAATGTCATTTCGCCCTCTTCTTTCGTGCTTTCAATGTAAATTGGAGCTTCGTATGGCAATTCTCCAAATTGTGCTATGTCAACATATTCTGTTCCGGCAATCAAACTTGCTTCCGTATCAGAATATTGAGTGAAGAGTTTGCGAATATCTTCTCCTTCTACAAACGAATTAGAAGCTTTATCGCTCTTACGTATTGCCATGTTGCTTTCTACTCCTTCGCTTACTGCAGAAACGTAAAGTACACCATTTTCATTCACTTCCGTTGAACGAAGATTGTTATTTCCATCATTTGCAACATAGTGAAGATCCAAATTATACGTTACGTTGTTATTTGAAGTAGCTTTCACGAAGAACGACTGCATTGGCGGAACAATACCCGATGTTTGTGGTGTCGTACCCATTACATCTCCTCCTTCAAGAATAGCAACCGAACCATTTGTTGAACCATTCCAGAAATGGAATTCGTTTGCAATCACACCACTATTTGTTGTATAGAATGCTCCCAAATCCAAGTGTGCCATTGCAGGGTTTCCTATCAAATTGTAACCGGATTTCACTGCATACGAACCATTTTGCAATTTGTTTGAGCCATCTTCCAACGCAAAACGATATGGTTCTTCTCCATTACGTGCCAACATTTGCGTTCTCGATGCTATCGGTGCTCCCGTAAGTGTGCTATAAGGAATTGCTCTATCCACAAGAACACTATCTTGTGTCATACGAGGCAACCAGAAGTCGTTCGCATCTGTATTTGTCATCTTACGTGGAGAATATGGATAATTGTACGAAACTTGAGATTCTTTGTATGCAAATCCTTGACCAGGTGCAAGAACAACCGCATTATCTACGAACGTTTTCGTCCAAGTTCCATCTGCCGCAGCTCCCGTTACAGGTTCTACTTCATCAAACAATCGCATATACGAAACCGGTGCTCCATTGAAGTAGTAGTCTCCCGAATATGTATTCTTGAATGGAGCTGTCAACGTGTACCATGTTTCTTTTTCAAGAATCATGTTTGCGTATGCACGATAATAAGTAAGTCCATCAAGACCTTTCACTCCGGCTGCTTCTAGGAAATAGATTTCGTCACATTCTGCATTATCTTCTGTGATAATCGGATAATTTGTTGCTCCTTTTCCTACACCGGTGATATATGCATCGGTACAAGCACGAGGCACTTGATTTGTCCAGTTATCACGATTATTCCAATCCGTATCAACAGCTCCCGTCCAAGTTGTCTTTCTTGCTCCGTAATTTACTTCAAATTCCGGAGATGGAGCAGAGTTTCCACAACCATTTCGTCCAACTACGATAGCGTTGATATTTGGAGTATTTCCAATTCCTAAGTTGATTTGAACGACATTTCGTTTGTCTCCAACCATCGAAATTTGCGTTTCAGGAATTTCAGGAATAAACGTCCAACCATACGAATTGGCTTCAATCACTTGACCATTTTGATCCGGATCTGCCACCGTTGGCAACACAGCCTCAATTTCAAGGTATCCATTTTCATCAACACAATTGTATGTGATTTCCTTAATTGATGTTGGACCTGAAGTTGTCGCCATAACATCAAAATTAGCCGATCCATTCAAGAATGCACACAAGTTTTCATATTCCAAATCAATCTTAACTCCAAGACTGATCATTGCTCCACTACCAATTACATCTGGAGCTTTCAATGGCAATTCTTTTCCTTCGTAAACAAGATATGTTCCATCTTCTGACACTTTATCAACCTCAACAGTTTTGTATTCTTCTCTGACTTCCAAACCTTCGTCCGGAATGATTTCAAAGCCTTGTGTTTCATCAGCCTTGATCATCCATTGATATGTTGCTCCGTTCGATGGTGCGGCATTTGCCAATTTATAGCGATTTACTGTTCCGACACACACTTGACGAAGACCTTCAATATCGTATCCTTCTTCAGGAAGATCTTCTTTTGTCAAGAAGTGGATCGTATAACTTGCGTCATCACCCGACATTGGCATTGTACAATCTCCCGTACTGATTTCGATAATTTCAAGAATTTGATCTTCTTTATTCATCGGAACAGAATATTCGATTGATTGTTCATAACAACCGTCAGGATCATCAATTTCACAATTCACATACACTTGATATGTTTTTTGTGTTTGTCCGTCTTCGGCCGTTACCGTGTATTCCACATATCCGTTTGTAATCGTCAATGGTTGTCCTACTGCCGGCGAAACCGTTGCATTTGGAGATACTTCAATCACAGTTGAAATCAACTCTGTCAACGTTGTTTCTCCGCCTTCGGCACAATATTCAGAATTTGCATTCAAGAAAATCAAATCTTCATAAATACGTACTGAATTTGTGTTTTCCGCCGCAAAATCAACAATATCACATGCCGACGATTTTTGTTCGATATTACATTTCGTAATGTTCATGTAATAAAGTGTGGTAAGCATCGTTTCTACCGAAGCGATAAACTCTACTCTCACTCTCGTTGTTGCGTCAATATTTTCCTTACAGTTGTTGACCGTAATTTGATTTTCGTAACATACGCCACCTTTCAAGAACTTCGCTGATTGATAGTAAACTTTCGATCCATCTTCAGATGTCACTCTCAATTTACGATAACCAGAAGCACACCAACGAAGTGTGATTGTTCCGATTGGCTCATCGATTGAGATAAGCAAAGAATTATCTTTTTCGGCAGTTTTCTTTCCTACCTTAAGTGCCGAATTTCCTGCCGGCATACAGTTTCCTTCTGATGCAAAGACGTCATAACTTGAGAAGAAATTCTTTCCTTCTATCGGTTTTTGACCTCCAATAGTAAATTGAGAAGGAATATCATTTGCTGATTTATAATCATGAGACAACTCATCTTCGCCCATGATTGTTGTTTCCAATCCTGATTGATATGTATAAGGCAATACAAACTTACCTTTCAAGATATTCACATTGATTGCGTATTCTTTTTCTGAATCCGTGTATGTATTCGATCCAATCGTTACGGTTGACGTTTTTGTTCCCGAGTCCGCTCCGTCCAAAGTCGCCGTAATCGTGATGTCGAGATAATCTTTCGAACCGACAACAAACGTTTCTGGATAAGCTGCCGTTGTCGAACCATTACGTTTTACAACCACCGAGTATTTTCCTGACGCATCTACCAACGTTGTACCGTCGATAATCAAATCGCCCGTTCCGATATTCGTCACACGAAGCGTAACCGATTTGGTCAATGCTTCGTCGGTCAAATAAGTTCCCAACGAAATCGATGCATCATCTTTGACGCCTACTCCACTATTCGTAATGTCCACTACTTTGATTTGTGGTTTTGGCTCTTCTTTGATTGTGAAATTCGATACCGCATTTTCTGCAGGCACTTCATCCTCATTATAGATATTGTTGACAATCACTTGATAAATTGCCCCGTAAATCATGTCGTAGCCTGTATGTGGCAACGTAACCACAAATTTTCCGTCAACTTCCGCACAAGTAGCTCCAACCAACATTTCATCAACATACGCATTGTTTGTTGCCACTTGGATAGACGACTTCAACAAATCACAAGTAAGCGGTTGCAAACCTGTTCCATCGTTATAATACGAACCGTCAATAGGCACCGAAACAGTCACTTCCTCTGTAGGTTCTACTCCCGTTGTTCCCGTTGCCGGAGTATGTGCTATAATAACTGGTTCAGTTGGAGGAGGTCCATAACAAGATATAAAGTTCGTAAAATAAATATCTGCGTTAGATGTTGTTGAAGAACCTTTACTTGTTGAAACCAATTTCAACGCATACGTGCCTTCCGGCAACGATACTGTAATCGTTTTCCACTCTGTATCTGCACTATTCTCATAATCAAAAGTATATGAATAAACTGTAGACAAAGGATCTTTATCCGAACTTGAAGCAAATGCTTGCACTTCAAATAATGTTTTTGCAACGGTTCCTGCTTTACTTGATTTCATCTTCACATCAAATGTGATAGAACCCAATGGATTTGCAAAATCTTTTGTAAGGAACCAACCACCAGCATTCGGGAATTTCAAATAATCACTACTAGTACCGGTATTTGATTGATTTGATCTATAAGCATTTTTAAATTCATTTCCTGTTATAACAGGATCACAGACCGAAGTATTATACACCGCAACAATCGCATTCGTTGTCGATGATTCCACCAAAAGCGGATTTCCTTCCACTTTCGCTCCATCAACTTTCCAATATAAGAATATTGTTGAAGATGTAGCATTAGCTGTCAATTGAATTTCGCCCGATTCCGGTACAGTGATGTTTCCTGCCGGATATTCCGTTCCTTCATACGTTACTGTTGGTCCATCGATGGCAACTCCTGCTTTATTTTGGAACGCTACGCTTATCGTCTTAACCGAAACCACAGCAAACGCATACACTGCCGACTCAGCTGAACCACAATTATTTTTAGCCACCACTTTGTAGTATGTCTTACCTGCAGCCGCTGTACTTGGCGAGTATGTCGCTCCCGTACCTACCGACACGGCTCCCGTTCCGTCTTCGTTGCATGTAAACCATTCGTACGACAACGCATTCGTTGCCGACGCAGTCAACGTTGCACTTTCGCCAACAAGCACACTCATACCTCCCGAAACTGCCACATTCGTTGGAGCCGCAATTTGTTCATAAGTGACCGTAGTCGATGCCACTCTGTTGATTGCTCCTGCTGTCGCATTGACAGTCGAAACCGTCACGGTATATACACCTTCTGCAGTTGGAGTAAATGTAGCAGAAGTGCTGACTTCCGTACCACCTGCATTTTTCCATGAATAAGCAAGTTCAAAATTTGGAGAATAATTAGCTGCGTTTGTTGGAGTTACGTCCCATGCCAAAGGCGAGGCAGCTTGACAAAGCAATTGATCTTTCAACGTAGTAGGAAGTTCTATTTCCGGTGCAATCAAAGAACAATCACGCTGTACTCTAATCGATTTGATTCGGTGGTTTTGATGACCGTTTTGTCCGGCATTACTACTTCCTGGACGATAAATATTCAACGTGTTGAATCCTCCCGAAGTCAATTCAAATTCCACTGTCGTTGGATCTGTAGATGATGGCAACGCTTCCGTTGTCTTATAAACCAAATTGCTTCCGTTATCGCTAAATACGTACAATGGATTTCCGTTGGTAGGATCCAAATCTCCAACTACCAAATCTACCGTCACTTTATCACCTTTAACGAAATTGCCGCTTCCCAACGTTACTTTAAAGTAACTTGGTTTTCCTCCCAATTTATAATGTTCAGGAGTATCATTTTGAACTTGAAGACTATTTGCCGTTGCCGAAGATCCTTCTATAATACTTTCTACCGATGCTGTTGATGTTCCGGTCACCGTACCTGTGATCAAATCACAATAGTTGCCTTGTATCTTAACCACCACGCTAACATCTTGATAGCAAGATCCGTCGCTCTTCATGATACGACAAATATACGTGCCGGCATCTTCTGCCACGCAATCGCCTTTTGTAAATGTAGCGGCAGTTGACAACGATTCGCCGGCTACGCTACCTTTATACCACGCATACGTTGCGTCCGCTTCGTCTGATGTTGCTGTAAGCGAAATTTCTTGTCCCAACGTATAAAGCGTTACTCCCGTAATCGTTGCCGATGGAATACATGCCGCATTGATGACGTCGAACGTAAATGTCAACACTTTTGGCGATGACGAATCGTTACTATTAAGTGTAACCGTCGCTGTATGTGTGCCGGCAGGCAATCCTGCAGGGAATGTAAGTGTAAATGTTCCCGTTTCGTTTGGTGCTATCGTCGGACATGTTCCGTTGCAACCACCCGTAGCGGAGTTAACAATAATAGAACTAATATCAAGATTAAGATTTTCTCCTGTATTTCTTATTGTCACGGTTATTTCCTTAGCGTCCGGTGTTGTGTCGCCAATATTTTCCAATTGTACCGATGGCACTTCATAGACATCTTCCGAAACTTTGGTTGCTCCCGCAACAGCATCTACCGTCAAAACAGCATAAGGAGCTGCTGACACAGTAATCGTTTGCGAAACGGTCGCTCCACAAATCGTACCGTATGCGGCTTGCGTTGCCGTAATGGTATACGTACCAACCGCAGTGGCAGTGAATCTCTTTCCTTCTGCCGTATCGGTCAATTTTCCTGTGGCAGGAGACACCGTAAATTCTATTGCCGATCCATTACCACCCGAAACGCTTATATCTGTAAATTCCGCCATCGTGATGCTTGCATCACTAATATTCATTGTCAAATCATTGGCATCACACGAAACAGTAATTTCCAATTCTTTTGTAGCAGAACATTTCGTACCGTATGCGGCTTGTGTAGCCGTAATGGTATATGTGCCGTTTTTGCTTGGTGCGGTAAATGTTGAACCATTCAACGTACCGCCCGAAGTAGTATATGTAATCGCTCCACCATTACCTCCGGTAATAAATGTCGAAACATCTAACGTTTCTCCATATTTCAACGTTGTTGATGATGTGCTAAATGCCAATCTGTTGTCATCGCATGTAACAGTGATTTCTTTTGTGATACTTTCTTCGCAATAATCACCATTAGTAGCAACGGTAGCTGTAATAGTAGCAGTACCTGCACCAACAAAAGTAATTACACCTGTTGTTTCATCATTCACACTTGCAACCGAAGGATCGCTTGACGAATATCTTATCGCACCTCCTGATTGTGAAGTTGCTGCACAAGTCATTGTGCCATTTACTATTCCTCCAGCTGGAATTGTTAGCCATTCTAATTCAGGGTCTGTACAAGAAGAACAAATAGTAATTGTCTTCACATATGTAGATGATCCTGAGGCTCTCCATAAGTAAATTGTCTTTGCTCCAATTAGAGGACTTCCTTCTGGAATTGTATAGGTTTTTGAAGATGTAGCAGGAGTTGTTGCCTTACTTGCTGTTGTTGTAAAAGCAATTTCTTTATCCGAAGTTCCTGTATGAGAAATTACATCTCCTTTCTTTAATGGAGTATTTAAATCTAATCTTAAATATGTATTAGAAGAACCAAAATAAAACTGAACTTCTGAACTTTGTTCTTTTATTGCAACTTCACTACTACTACTATTTATTGATCCTGCAAAAATTTGTCCCCCCGTTACCGTTACATAAGACGACAAATCTTGTTCTGAAGAAGCTTGAGATAAACTCCATTTCCCAGTTTTCGTAAAATCCACTGTAAAATGACATCCTCCGCTACCGCCACCAGTACTAACTGCAGTAAATGTAGCAGAAATGGTAACATTTGAAGAAGGCATCGTAAACTTATTATCAGTTACCTCAACGGTATTTCCACTTGCATCCTTCACTACCCATGCAGATAATTCATAACCAGCTTCTGGAGTTGCCGTAAGAGTAACTGTCGCCCCTTGTTCTGCAGATGTTGGAGTAGCTGAAATTGTTCCATTTGTTGCAGGAGAAAGCGATATGGTAAATATTTCTGGTTCTGGATCTGGATCAGCAGTAGCAGTAACTGTAATTGTTGCTTCTGCTGTACCGCAATCAGTTGTATATGAAATCTGAACACTACCTTCAGCTACTCCACTCACAACACCGTCATCAACGGTTGCAATAGATGTATCATCGGAAGACCAGTCTCCACCTGCAGGAGAACCTGTTAAAGTTATTGTATTTCCAACAGTCACAGTTGAAGCACCTGATATTGTAGGAAGAGCTGTCCAATCGCCAGCAACAACTGTCACAGACTTAGCAGCCGACCAGCAGTCACCAGCTGTATTGTATGAACGTACATAGTATGTTACGGCAGCAGAAACATCATAAGTCGTACCGGGATTTTCTGTGTCTGTTCCTGTTTCAGATGTCTGCCAATACCATGTATCACCAGAAGCAGGAGAACCTTCAGCAGTAAGAGTCAAATGACTACCAGCACATGCTGTACCTATAGAAATATTACCAGGATCGCCGGCTGTACAAGAAGAGGCAGGAACAACTGTAAATACTAACACACCTTTAAATTTTTTTGTTCCAACAATACTAAAAGATCCTGTATTATCTGTTGTTATTGTATGAGAAAAGAATGTATTTTTCGTTCCACTAAAAGTATATGATCCAGAACCAACAGTTAATGTTCCTGAGGCTGACTCACAAATACCATAAAAAGTTGCACTTATTAACTTGGTATTTGCAGGAAGTGTAACCGTACGTGCCGTAGTACCATATTCCACAGCTCGTAGAGTATATTTTGAAGAAGAAGTCTTCCAATATCCACTTGTTGTCAAACTTGTAGTACTCAAATCTGAGCCTTCATAATAATAACCTGTAGTTCCAGGATTAGAAGAAAAACTCAAATCAGAAGATGTCGTTAAGCCATCATCTACAATTTTACCCCATCTTAACCCAAAACCAGTAGTATTACCAGCATATGCACCAAAATCAGTTTTCATATATCCAAAGATATAATCTGTTGCAAATGCTTTATTGCTTAATATAACACATGAAAAGATTAGTATTAATACTCGGCAATATTTGGTAAATAATTTTTTCATACTCGTATTTTTCTTTATTGCGAGGTTATTCGTCAAAGTCATAACCTCTAAATTTTTAGCATTCATTGTTTTCAATATATTTAAAGGTTAGAAAATTATTGACATTTAGCCGGCACCAAAGTCCGAATAGATCCGTCACTCATACGTACGGTGACTTGCCAAGGTTCGTTATCTCGATCAACGGTCGATGTTTTTGTGATGACAAATACACCTTTTTCGGTACCCGTACCACCATCTTCGGCACAGATGTCATCGCCGGTGATGGTAAATTCGGGAGCGGTAGCTACTTTTTGAGCCACCCATTCGTTGGAGTTGATCGTAACGCACTTACCACCGATACCAGCAGGCGTGCTTGCCACCACGATTCGGAAGTCTGAGTATTTCAGATATTCGGCAATCGGGATATTCAATTCGAGATTGTCGGTGATAGATTGTATTTGCAAAGGAAATTTATTTCCTAACGCATACCATTGTTTGTCATCTTTTGATTTTCCTTGAAATTGGAAACCGTAGTCGGAGATGTATTCTTCGATGGTAGCCAAACCGTCGGAACTACCCGGCGTAAAGCTTGAAATAAGCGTCACCAAACCGTCTTCACATTCTACTTGTCCTCCCATGCTCACATTGAGGTCGAACGGAGCGTAAGGAGTGAACGAGATGTCGTCGATACAGAAGTCGTTACCCGTAGAGCTTGCAAACGAAGAGCGAAGCACGAGGTATCCGTAGTCTTGTCCGACAAGAGTGAAGTGTTCTTTCAATTGTGTCCAACGTCCTTGCACGTCGATGACTTGAGCATCTTTTTTGTATGTGTATTGAGTGTTGAAGATAGACGATTGATCTACGATAGGAGTTGCTCCGGCGAAAATATCTTCGGCGAAAACGAGTTCGCCACCTCCGAGAGCGTCAGTCAAATTGTATAATGTACCGTCTTTTTCAAGGGCGTAGTATGTATCGTATTTTTTCAGTGTGTACATCGTACCCATGACATCAACTTCAACGGCAACAGCATCGACTTCAACATCTTGGAAGTAAGAAGAAGAAAGCAATATCGAACCGCCTTCGGCAAATGCGTTGCTATTGTTTGTTGTAGAATGCCAAAATCCGTCTGCGTCTTCGTAGGCGTATTCAGTTCCTCCGGCATTGACGTAAACGGCATATTTGTTTGTGGAAGTTGTGGCATTGACGTCGATTTGTCCGGGTTTGGTTGTTTCGGATTCGCCTTTAGCTGTCACTTCCGCAGTTTTGTAAAGCAATTTTACTTCTTTGTCGGCAGTGCCGTTGTTGTCGGTATCGAGGCTATAAACGGTTCCTGAAATCATTGTTGCAGGGTCGTTGTTGGTATTTCCGACCAAAACGGCTTGTCCCGGATCGTCAGCCCACAATTCGAATTGCACTCTTGAAAGAGCCGGAGCTTCACCATCTTTTGCGCCACCGTTTGCTTTGCTGTGAGCGTTGGCAATCCAAACAGAGAATTCAAATTGAGCGTTTTTGCACAACTCTGTCACCAGACGAGCAAACACAACACCTTGTTTGTCCGAACCGTTGACCAAAAGGAAACGACCGTTTTCGTTTCCGGTGTGGTCTTTCAAGTTTTCAACCATGTAGATATTATCTCCGGCGTTATTCGTAATTTTATTGCTTGAAACTTTCTTAAGACCTGTAGCGTTTCTCACGTCGTTGGTGTTAGAGACGATACAGTAGTCGTTGGCGAAGAAAGTACTGAGTACTTTTTCACCGTCTAATGTCCAGCGGAGGTAGTCGTCGTATCCGTTATCTTTTGTAATGGTGTAAGGGAAATACAAACTACCGATTTTGACAAGCGAACTTAATCCGGCTTCTTCAAAAGTTGGATAAACCACACCGGGAGCTCCTGTACCAAAGTCGGCCGTAAATACGGGATCTCCGTAGATTACGTCTCCGGCTTGAGCCATCACTTTTGATGAAGAGAAGATCAAGCATAATAGCGAAGCGATAAAAATTGCTCCACAACGATTCAGCAAAGATGTTATTCTCATATTTTTCATATTTTATTCAACCTATTGATTTTCAGCATAATAAATGCAGAAAACGATAAAAAAACGTATAAATGCCCAATACAGACACTACGAACACCGCAAAATTAGGCATTATATTTTAGAGAAACAAATAAAACAATTGCTTTTTTTAATGTTCTTTAACATATAGGACAAAGACCCTTTTTTCAATGAAAAAAAAAAGAAAAAGAGACCGATTTTGTCGGTCTCTTTTTCTTTTAGAATAATCCGTCTGAAAAAGGAATTATTCAGCTGCTTTTTCTTCTGCTTCAACAGCAGGAGCTGCTACTTCTTCGGCAGCTGCAGGAGCTGCGGCTTTTTTAGAAGAACGACGAGTCGTTTTCTTTTTAGGAGCTTGTTTTGCAGCCAACATATTTTCGTTGTAGTCAACCAATTCGATGATACACATTTGAGCGGCATCACCAAGGCGATAACCGGTCTTAAGGATACGAGTGTAACCACCAGGACGATTTGCTACTTTTTCTGCTACCGAACCGTAAAGTTCTTTGACAGCTTCTTTGTCTTTAAGATAAGAGAAAACAACACGACGAGAGTGTGTTGAATCGTCTTTTGAACGAGTGATGATAGGCTCAACGAATACTTTAAGAGCCTTAGCCTTAGCTACAGTAGTAGAGATTCTCTTATGAAGGATAAGAGAACATGCCATGTTTGAAAGCATTGCATGACGATGAGATGCAGTTCTGCTAAGGTGATTAAATTTTTTATTATGTCTCATTTTCTATTAATCTTTATCTAATTTGTATTTTAGAACGTCCATTCCGAACGAAAGTCCAAGGCTTGCAAGTTTTGCGTCTAATTCTGTAAGCGACTTTTTACCGAAGTTGCGGAACTTCAACAAGTCGGCACGTGAGAATTGGCAAAGTTCGCCAAGCGTATCTACGTCGGCTGATTTCAAGCAATTAAGAGCACGTACGGTAAGATCAAGATCAGTCAAACGTGTCTTAAGGAGTTGACGCATGTGTAGCACTTCTTCATCAAATTCTTCAGCTGTTTCTGTTTCAGTGTCTTCAAGAGTGATCTTTTCGTCAGAGAAAAGCATGAAGTGATGAATCAAGATTTTTGCAGCTTCTTTCAACGCATCTTTTGGATGAATCGAACCGTCGGTTGCAACTTCGATTACGAGTTTTTCGTAGTCGGTTTTTTGTTCTACACGGAAATTTTCAACGACATATTTTACGTTTCGGATAGGCGTAAAGATCGAATCAATAGCTATTTCATCAATAGCCATATTAGGATGTTTGTTCTCATCGGCAGGGACATATCCACGACCTTTGATAATCTTGATTTCGATACGGAACGAAGCCGAAGGTTCAAGATGACAAAGAACAAGTTCAGGATTAAGCACTTTGAATCCTGAAAGAGCTTCGTTCATTTCTCCGGCAGTAACGACAGAACCGTTAGCACCATTGAAATTCATCACGATTGTTTCTGTTTCGACATCAGAAACCAATTGTTTGAAGCGAACTTGTTTCAAATTGAGGATAATGTTTGTCACGTCTTCAACGACACCCGGAATGGTATCAAATTCGTGACGTACGCCATCAATCTTAATAGAAGAGATAGCGAACCCTTCGAGAGAAGAAAGTAATATACGACGCAGAGCATTTCCAACGGTAAGACCGTATCCTGGCTCTAAAGGACGGAATTCAAATTTACCAAAATTTGAATCTGCCTCAAGCATAATTACTTTATCGGGTTTTTGAAATGCTAATATAGCCATATACTAATTATTATTTAGAGTACAATTCGACAATTAATTGTTCTTTGATATTTTCAGGAATATCGGCACGTTCAGGCATGTGAAGGAATGTACCCGACATTGTAGCGTCGTTCCATTCGATCCAAGCGTATTTGCTATGCGATTGTCCGCTCAATGCATTAACAATCACTTCCATAGATTTGTCTTTTTCACGTACTGCAACAACTTGTCCTGCTTTTACTTGGTAAGAAGGAATGTTTACCACTTTACCATCAACAGTGATGTGTTTGTGGCTTACCAATTGACGAGCAGCGGCACGTGTTGGAGCGATACCCATACGATAAACAACGTTGTCTAAACGAGATTCAAGCAATTGAAGCAAAACTTCCCCTTTTACACCTTTTGTACGAGAAGCTTTTTCAAACAAGTTACGGAATTGTTTTTCAAGCACTCCGTAAGTATATTTTGCTTTTTGTTTTTCTTTTAACTGAACAGCATATTCAGTAAGTTTCTTTCTTTTGTTAGCACCGTGTTGTCCTGGAGCATAATTTCTGCGAGAAAGAACTTTGTCTGGTCCAAAAATAGCTTCGCCGAATTTACGAGCGATTCTTGATTTAGGTCCTATATATCTTGCCATTTTTTTTGTATTATTTTAAATTGATTAAGATTTTCTAAATTCTTCTTAAAAAAGGAGAAAAGAAAATGTACTAAATTTAATTACACACGACGTCTTTTAGGAGGACGACATCCATTGTGTGGAAGTGGAGTTACATCTACAATTTCAGTAACTTCAATACCAGCACCATGAACTGTACGGATAGCAGACTCACGACCATTACCTGGACCCTTAACATACGCTTTTACTTTTCTCAAACCGAGATCAAAAGCTACTTTTGCACAATCTTGTGCAGCCATTTGTGCAGCATAAGGAGTGTTCTTTTTAGAACCACGGAATCCCATTTTACCTGCTGATGACCAAGATATCACTTGTCCTTCACCGTTTGTGATAGTAACAATGATATTGTTGAAAGAAGAGTGCACGTGTAGTTGTCCTACTCCGTCAACCTTTACCACTCTCTTTTTGGTTGCAACTGTTTTTTTTGCCATTTTATTACAATAATTTTTTTAATGCAAACATTAAGTTAGTTGTTATTTAGTTGCTTTTTTCTTGTTAGCAACAGTTTTCTTTTTACCCTTACGAGTACGTGCGTTGTTTTTCGTACTTTGACCACGCAAAGGAAGTCCGAGACGATGACGAACACCACGATAACAACCGATATCCATCAAGCGTTTGATGTTTAATTGGATTTCAGAACGAAGATCACCTTCAACTTTGTATTCAGCACCGATGATTTCACGGATTTTAGCTGATTGATCATCTGTCCAATCTTTCACTTTGATGTTGATATCAACACCTGCTTGCTCTAAAATGTGTTTCGCACTACTGCGACCTATTCCGTAGATATAAGTTAAACCAACTTCACCTCTTTTGTTTTGAGGTAGATCTACTCCAGCAATTCTTATAGCCATAAAATATAAAAACTAAAAATTTCGTGCAAAGATACTAATTTTATCCTTGACGTTGTTTGTACTTAGGATTTTTTTTGTTAATAACATACAAACGACCTTTTCTGCGTACAATTTTGCACTCAGCATCGCGTTTTTTAATTGAAGCTCTAACTTTCATTTGTTATAAGTTTTTTATTTGTATCGGAAAGAGATACGTCCTTTTGTCAAATCGTATGGAGACATTTCTACACGAACTTTGTCGCCAGGAAGTATTTTAATATAATGCATTCTCATTTTACCCGAAATGTGTGCGATGATTTCCACACCATTCTCAAGCTCTACACGAAACATTGCGTTTGACAATGCTTCTGTGATAACGCCGTCTTGTTCTATTGCTGATTGTTTTGCCATAAATTAATGTCCTAATACTTGTTCTATATAATCAAAACTTGATAATATATCTGCTTTACCTTTTCTTATTGCAATGGTATGCTCGAAATGAGCTGAAGGCTTACGATCTACCGTTCGACAAGTCCAACCGTCACGTTCGATTAAAATGTCTCGAGAACCAAGATTTACCATCGGTTCGACAGCTATCACCATTCCCGATTTTAATTTTAAACCATTTGAACGACGACCATAATTTGGCACTTCCGGTTCTTCATGAAGATGTCGACCCACACCATGACCGACCATTTCACGAACAACTGAAAAACCATTTTTTTCACAATGTTGTTGAACTGCAAAACCTATATCTCCGATTCGTTTCCCTTCAACAGCTTGTTCAATTCCTAAATAGAGAGATTCTTTTGTCGTTTGCAACAAAAGACGAACTTCTTCTTTCACATCTCCTACACAAAACGTGTAAGCAGAATCGCTATGAAATCCGTTTTTGTATGCTCCACAATCAATCGAAATTACATCTCCATCTTTCAAAATCGTCTTCGCTGAAGGTATTCCATGAACGACTTGTTCGTTAATTGAAGCACAAATCGAGTTTGGAAATCCATTATAGTTTAAAAAACTTGGAACGGCACCATTGTCTCGAATATACTCCTCTGCTCGTTTGTCAAGATCAAGAGTAGAAACTCCGGGAGCAATGAGTTTTGCCACTTCAGCCAAAGCCTTCGCAACGATTAAATTATTCTCGCGAAGAACTTCAATTTCGTCATCCGTTTTTAAGAAAATCATCTTAATATGCAGCTACAGAACCTGTACGACCTTTGATACGACCAGATTTCAACAATCCATCATAATGACGCATCAATAAGTGACTCTCAATTTGTTGCAAAGTATCAAGAACCACACCTACCATGATAAGAAGAGATGTTCCTCCAAAGAATTGAGCAAATCCTGCACTGATTCCCATTTTTGTAGCAAAAGCAGGAAGAATAGCAACGATAGCCAAGAAGAAAGATCCCGGAAGAGTAATACGAGACATTACTTCATCAAGATATTCCGCTGTTTTCTTACCAGGTTTAATACCAGGAATGAAACCGTTGTTACGCTTCATATCTTCTGCCATTTGAGTAGGATTGATTGTGATCGCAGTATAAAAATATGTAAACGCAATAATCAATAATGCAAACACAAAATTATACCAAAAACCAGAATTATCCATGAATGCTTGCGTAAATGCACTAACATCTCCATCGTTGCTTGCAAATCCGGCAAGCGTAATAGGGATAAACATAATTGCTTGTGCAAAGATGATTGGCATCACACCCGCAGCATTTACTTTCAATGGAAGATACTGACGAACACCACCATATTGTTTGTTTCCAATAACACGTTTAGCGTATTGTACAGGAATTTTACGAGTTCCTTGCACAAGAAGGATACTTAACGAAACAACAACGAACAAAATCACAATTTCAAGAATGAACATGATCAATCCACCTCCTGCTTCGTTGTATCGAGAAACAAACTCTTGAAGTAATGATTCTGGAAGACGAGCTATAATACCGATAAGGATGATAAATGAAATACCATTTCCGATTCCTTTATCAGTGATACGTTCACCTAACCACATTACAAACATACTTCCTGCACACAAAATGATTGTTGAAGAAATAGTAAACCACCATCCTTGAGGAAGAGCAGCTCCTACATAATTCAACTGAACACCAAGGTTTACAAGATAAGTAGGTCCTTGAACCAACAATATCAACACCGTCAAATAACGAGTTATTTGATTCATCTTGCGACGACCGCTTTCGCCTTCACGTTGCATTTTTTGAAAATACGGAACAGCGATAGTAAGCAATTGTACCACGATCGAAGCCGAGATGTACGGCATAATACCAAGAGCAAATATAGAGGCATTAGAAAAGGCACCTCCCGAAAACATATCCAACAAAGACATCAAACCTCCTGCTGTTTGATTTTGCAAAGCAGTAAGTGATTCTGGATTAATACCAGGAAGTACAATGAAAGAACCAAAACGATAGATCAACACGAAAAGAAATGTGATCATCAATCGAGTACGAAGATCTTCAATGTTCCAGATATTCTTAATTGTCTCTATAAACTTCTTCATTTTTTATCTAATTAGATTTTTACCACTGTTCCACCTGCTGCCACAATAGCTTCTTCTGCAGCTTTAGAGAAAGCATTTGCTTCTACAGTCAACTTAGAAGTTATAGCACCATTAGAAAGGATCTTTACTAATTGTTTTTTAGGAAGTAATCCTGCCGCACGAAGTTCTTCAACACCAACTTTTTCGAGATTAGAAGCAGATGCCAAATCTTGAATTGTACCAAGATTGATTGCTTTATATTCTACACGATTGATGTTTTTGAAACCAAACTTAGGCAAACGGCGTTGCAAAGGCATTTGACCTCCTTCGAAACCATTTTTACGAGAGTAACCAGAACGTGATTTTGCACCTTTGTGACCACGAGTAGAAGTGCCACCCAAACCAGAACCCGGACCACGTCCGATTCGTCTTTGAGAATGTACAGAACCTTCTGCTGGTTTTAAACTATTCAAATTCATCTTATTTCTTTTTTTTATTTTTCGTTAATTATTCAACTACCACTACCAAGTGTTTTACTTTTTCAATCATCCCACGGATAGCAGGAGTATCATTCAACTCTACAGTAGCGTTGAGTTTACGCAAACCAAGTGCTTCCAAAGTTAATTTTTGATTTTTTGGACATTTGATTTGACTTTTTACTTGTTTAATCTTAATCGTAGACATAATTTACTTTTTTTAGCCTTTGAATACTTTTTCCAAAGAAATTCCTCTGTTTTGAGCAACTGTATAAGCGTCACGCATTTCTCCAAGAGCTGCAATAGTTGCTTTTACTAAGTTGTGAGCATTTGACGAACCTTTAGATTTTGCCAAAACGTCAACGATACCAGCACTTTCAAGCACAGCACGCATCGCACCCCCAGCTTTAAGTCCCGTACCGGGAGTTGCAGGTTTCAAAAGAATTTTTGAACCTTTAAATTTAGCAACTTGTTCGTGAGGAATAGTTCCTTTTCTCACAGGGACATGAATAAGATTTTTCTTTGCTGCTTCTACACCTTTTGCAACAGCAGCAGAAACTTCACTTGCTTTACCAAGTCCCCAGCCTACAATACCGGCTTCGTTACCTACTACTACGATAGCAGAGAAACTAAACGTACGACCTCCTTTAGTTACTTTAGTAACGCGGTTTACTTTTACTACGCGTTCTTTCAACTCAAGATCGTTTGTTGATTTTACTTTATTATTAGCTTCCATGTTAATCTATTAGAATTTTAAACCTCCTTTACGTGCTCCATCTGCAAGTTGTTGAACACGACCGTGATAAAGATATCCATTACGGTCAAACACAACTTCAGAAATACCAGCTGCAAGTGCAGCTTTAGCAACGAGTTCACCTACTTGTGCAGCTTGCTCTTTTTTAGTCATTTTACCTTCTAACTTAAGCGAAGATGCTGCAACCAAAGTTTTACCTTGAACATCATCAATCACTTGAGCATAAATTTGAGCATTGCTACGAAAAACTGTCAAACGTGGGCGTTCTGCTGTACCCGCTACTTTTCCACGGATATACGCCTTGATTTTATTTCTTCTTTCTATTTTAGACATCGTAAATTCCTTTCATTATTTAGCACCAGCAGACTTACCAGCCTTACGACGGATAACTTCGCCAACGAACTTAACACCTTTTCCTTTGTAAGGTTCAGGTTTGCGGAAAGAACGAATCTTAGCACAAACTTGACCGATAAGTTGTTTGTCACAACTTTCAAGAATCACAAGAGGATTTTGGTTACGTTCTGATTTTGTTTCAACTTTAATTTCTTTTGGAAGACCTAAGAAAATGTTGTGTGTATATCCAAGTGAAAAATCAAGGACTTGTCCATTGTTTGATACACGATATCCAACCCCAACTAATTCTAATTCTTTACGATAACCTTGAGAAACTCCAATCACCATATTATTGATAAGTGCACGATAAAGTCCATGTTTTGAACGAGATTCTTTATCATCATTCGCTCTTGTACATTTAACTTCTGCACCCTCTACTTCTACCGAAATGATTGGATCTACATATTGAGACAATTCTCCCTTTGGTCCTTTTACAGTAACAATTGAATCTGCAACCGAAACTGTAACACCGGCAGGGATACTAATTGGTAATTTTCCTATTCTTGACATGCTATAGACCTCCTACATTAATAAACTGTACATAATAACTCGCCACCAATATTTAGTGCACGAGCTTCCTTATCTGTCATCACACCTTTTGATGTAGAAAGGATAGCAATACCTAAACCGTTAAGAACTGAAGGAATTTCTGCATGTCCAACGTATTTACGAAGACCAGGTGTAGAAACACGTGTTAAGTTCTTAATTGAATTCACTTTGTTGATAGGATCGTACTTAAGTGCAATCTTGATTGTTCCACGACAACCTTCCTCAACAAATTTGTAATTTAGAATATAGCCCTTTTCGTGCAATATTCTAGTGATTTCCTTCTTCAAATTAGAAGCAGGAACCTCTACCACTCGATGATTTGCTTTGATAGCATTTCTCAATCGAGTTAGGTAATCTGCAATTGGATCTGTCATTTGTAATTGATTTTAAATTGATCTCGAAAATCGAGACAATATTTAAATATTAAAAAAAATATAAAGTTCTCTTTTTTTTGTCAATAGAAACCTATTCACACAAAGAAATTTTTAGAGGTATTTCCTAAGTTATCTCTTTGATCATCAGGAAGATAACAATAAAATACACCTCCAAAACGCTCCAAAAAGTTGACAAAGATAGTTATTTTATTTCAAAAACTGACAACTTTTGGAAAAAAAAGAGTCCAAAGACTCTTTTCATTTTTTTTTAATTCGTTCCCAACGATAAAATTCGTTAGGAACGGATTAAAAAAAATATTTTTAGTAAAACTTCTTACCAACTTGCTTTTTTTACGCCTGGGATAAGACCCTTAGAAGCCATTTCTCTAAATTGGATACGAGAGATTCCAAACTGACGCATGTATCCTTTAGGACGACCTGTCATCTTGCAACGATTGTGAAGGCGAACAGGACTTGCGTTTTTTGGAAGAGATTGAAGTCCTTCATAATCTCCATCCGCAAGAAGTTGTGCTCTTTTTGCCGCAAATTTAGCAACTAATTTGGCTCTTTTTACTTCACGAGCCTTCATTGATTCTTTTGCCATAACAAAATTTTAATTTTTATTTCTTTTTAAAAGGCAATCCAAATTCTCTAAGCAATGCGAATCCTTCTTCATCTGTTTTTGCTGTAGTCACAAGAGTGATATTCATACCAGAAATTTTAGAAACTGATTCGATATTGATTTCTGGGAAAATAATTTGCTCTTGAATACCAAGAGTATAATTTCCACGTCCATCAAGTTTACTTTCGATACCTTTGAAGTCACGAATACGAGGAAGAGCAACACGAACAAGACGCTCTAAAAACTCATACATTTTTTCTCCACGAAGAGTTACACGAACACCGATAGGCATTTTTTTACGTAACTTAAAGTTAGAGATATCCTTTTTTGAAAGAGTTGGAACAGCTTTTTGCCCAGAAATTGCAGACATTTCATTGATTGCAACTTCAATTAATTTCTTATCTGCCACAGCATCTCCCAAACCTTGATTAAGAACAATTTTTTCTAATTTTGGGACTTGCATTACAGATTTGTAACCAAACTCTTTAGTTAATACGGAAACGATACGTTCTTTATAATCCGTTCTAAGACTTGTTGTATTCATTATTTAATCTCCTCCCCTGACTTTTTAGCGTAACGTACCAATTTGTTGTCTGCATTCAATCTGCGACCGATACGTGTTGCTTTACCTGACTTAGGATCAACTACATTCAAATTTGAAATATGAATAGGAGCCTCCTTCTTAACTATACCTCCTTGAGGATTTTTAGCATTTGGTTTAGTGTGCTTAGACACCATGTTGATACCTTCAACAATTGCACGTTGTTTTTTTACAAGAACTTCCAACACGCGACCGGTATTACCTTTATCTTCACCGGCGTTTACATAAACGGTATCACCCTTTTTAATGTGTAATTTACTCATTACTACTTTTTAGTTTACGAGATTAAAGTACTTCAGGAGCCAAAGAGATAATCTTCATATTGGTCGCACGCAATTCTCTCGCCACAGGACCAAAGATACGACTACCACGCATTTCTCCAGCATTGTTAAGAAGAACACAAGCATTGTCGTCGAAACGAATATATGAACCATCTGTACGACGAACTTCTTTCTTTGTTCTTACCACAACCGCCTTTGAAACAGCACCTTTTTTAACATCACTAGAAGGAATTGTACTCTTTACAGCAACTACGATAACGTCACCAACTGTTGCATAACGTTTACCAGTACCGCCTAAAACACGAATACACAATACTTCTTTTGCGCCGCTATTATCTGCGACTGCTAATCTAGTTTCAGGTTGTATCATAATTACTTAACTCTTTCAATAATTTCTATCAATCTCCATCTCTTTGACTTACTCAACGGACGAGTTTCCATAATACGAACCGTATCACCGATGTTACACTCGTTCTTTTCGTCATGAGCATGGTATTTTTTCGTTTTATTCACGAATTTTCCATAGATCGGATGTTTTTCTTTCCATTTTACAGCAACAGTGATTGTTTTATCCATTTTGTTGCTAAAAACAACTCCAGATCTTTCTTTTCTTAAATTTCTTTCCATGACAATATAATATTATTGTTGGTTAATCTCTCTCAAACGCAATTCTGTATTGATCTTTGCGATCGTTCTTCTTGCGTCTTTAATCTGCATAGGATTATCGAGAGGAGAAATGCTATGATTCAAGACAAGGCGATTAAGATTTTCCTTAGTTGCCACCAAACGTTCTTGAAGTTCGCTTGTTGTTAGTTCTTTAATTTCTCTTGTTTTCATAATCTATTATGCATTAATTAATGAGGCATCATAATCTCTTCTGACGACGAACTTCGTTGTAATTGGCAACTTTTGAGCAGCAAGACGAAGAGCTTCTTTTGCTACTTCAAAAGGAACACCATCCACTTCGATAATCATACGACCTGGAGTAACCGGAGCAACGAATCCTTCTGGAGCACCTTTACCTTTACCCATACGTACATCAGCAGGTTTTTTAGTAATCACCTTATCCGGGAAAATACGAATCCAAATCTGTCCTTGACGTTGCATATAACGTGTAACCGCGATACGAGCAGCTTCAATTTGACGACCTGTGATCCATTTTGTATCTAATGCTTTAATCCCGAATGACCCAAAAGCCAATTGGTTTCCGCGTTGAGCGTTACCTTTCAAACGGCCTTTTTGTTGTCTTCTGAATTTAGTCTTTCTTGGTTGTAACATATTTCTTACAATTCAAAAATCAATACTTATTTTCTTTTCTTCTTAAAACCACCACGTTCGCCTCCACGACGTTCGTTATTTGAATGGTTGTCTTTAGAAGTAAACGAAGGAGCTAAATCGCGTTTTCCATAAACTTCACCCTTGCAAATCCAAACTTTGATACCAATCAAACCTACTTTTGTCAAAGCTTCAGCTTGAGCATAATCAATGTCTGCACGAAGTGTGTGAAGAGGAGTACGTCCTTCTTTAAACATTTCTGAACGAGCCATTTCAGCTCCATTCAAGCGACCTGAGATCAATACCTTAATACCTTCAGCACCCATACGCATTGTAGAAGCAATTGCCATTTTAATAGCTTTTTTGTAAGCCACTTTTCCTTCTACTTGGCGAGCGAGATTGTTTGCAACAATCACTGCGTCGAGTTCTGGACGTTTAATTTCAAAAATGTTGATTTGAACATCTTTGTCTGTAATCTTTTTCAACTCTTCTTTTAGTTTGTCCACTTCTGCTCCTCCTTTTCCAATAATTTGTCCTGGACGTGCAGTGCAAACTGTAATAGTAACTAATTTAAGAGTTCTTTCAATTACGACACGAGAAACAGATGCTTTTGCTAAACGTGCATTAAGATATTTACGAATCTTGCTATCTTCAAGAAGAGTGTCGCCATAGTTGTTTCCACCATACCAGTTAGAATCCCAACCTCTGATGATACCTAAACGATTGCTTATCGGATTTACTTTTTGTCCCATTATATAATAATTAATTAATCGTTAGTACTTTTAGTATCCACAAATATAGTAACGTGATTAGAACGTTTACGAATTCTATATCCTCTACCTTGAGGTGCTGTTTGAAGTCTTTTCAACATACGTGCCGAATCAACCGAAATAGCACTTACATACAAAGTAGCATCTTCCGCTTTTTGAGAAGTTTTTTGTTCCCAATTAGCAATTGCTGAACGCAAAAGTTTTTCTAATTTATTAGAAGCCTCTTTAGTAGAATACTTCAATACACCAAGAGCTTTTGTAACTTCCATTCCACGAATAAGATCTGCCATAAGACGCATCTTACGTGGAGACGTTGGAACATTGTTCAACTTAGCGAAGTATTGTTGTTTTTGGGCTTCTTTTCGTCTTTCTGCAGACAATCTTTTTCTTTTACCCATTTTCTATTTGAGATTTTTTATTAAACTACTTATGAGAACTAAGAAGATTATTTCTTCTTGCCTCCATGACCACGGAAGTTACGAGTAGGAGCAAATTCTCCCAACTTGTGACCTACCATATTTTCAGTTACATAAACTGGGATAAATTTATTTCCATTATGAACTGCAATTGTGTGACCTACAAAATCTGGTGAAATCATCGAAGCACGAGCCCAAGTTTTTATAACTACTTTCTTGCCTGATTCATTCATATCTAAAACTTTCTTTTCAAGTTTAAGATTGATGTAAGGTCCTTTTTTTAATGAACGACTCATATTATCTAATAATTTTCAGATTATTTTTTTCTTCTTTCAATAATATATTTGCTTGAAGCTTTTTTAGGTGCTCTTGTCTTATAACCCTTAGCCAACAAGCCTTTACGAGAGCGTGGGTGTCCACCTGATGCACGACCTTCACCACCTCCCATTGGGTGATCTACTGGGTTCATTACAACACCACGAACACGTGGACGACGACCCAACCATCTTGAACGACCTGCTTTTCCAGATTTTTCAAGTGCGTGATCAGAATTTCCTACACTACCGATAGTCGCTTTACATGCACAAAGAATCTTACGAATTTCACCAGAAGGTAATTTAATAATTGCATAATTATCTTCTCTAGAAGTTAATTGAGCAAAAGAACCAGCTGAACGAACCATCGCAGCTCCTTGTCCTGGATTCATTTCAATATTATGAATAATTGTACCCAAAGGAATCACTTGCAATGGAAGTGCATTACCTACTTCAGGAAGAGCTTCTGCTCCCGACATTACTGTTTGTCCTACTTGCAAACCATTAGGTGCAAGAATGTAACGTTTTTCACCATCAGCATAGAACAAAAGAGCAATACGAGCAGATCTATTTGGATCATACTCGATAGTCTTCACTGTTGCAGGAACACCATCTTTATTTCTTTTAAAGTCAATTACTCTATACTTTCTCTTGTGACCACCACCAATGTAGCGCATAGTCATCTTACCGTCATTATTACGTCCCCCTGTTTTAGAAGAACCTCTGACAAGAGATTTTTCTGGAACTGATGAAGTAATTGTGTCAAAAGTTCCAATAATTTTGTGTCTTTGACCCGGAGTTATGGGTCTTAATTTACGTACAGCCATTTTTTATTAAATATTGCTATAAAAATCTATTTTATCTCCTTCTTTCAACGAAACAATTGCTTTTTTAAATTTAGATGTTGATCCGTTGATAATACCACCCTTTGTATATCGAGATTTTTTCTTTCCCGGCATAATAAGGGTATTTACTGATTCTACAGTTACATTATACACTTGTTCAACTGCTTGTTTGATTTGAATCTTATTAGCGTTGATATCAACAATAAAACCATACTTATTGAACTTTTCAGTAAGTTCGGTCATTTTTTCTGTAACTATAGGTTTGATAATGATTGCCATCGTATACTATCTCCTTATGCTTTAAAGATTTGTTCAATTACAGAAAGAGATGCTTCGTCCATAACAAGTGCATTTGCATTAAGCACTTTATATGTATTTAGTTCTGAAGCTAAAATCACTTCTGCATTTTTAAGATTGCGAGCCGACAAATATACATTTTTATTTTGTTCAGGAATAACAATTAACAATTTTTTTCCTGCAACATTCAAACTATTTGCCATTGCTACGATTTCTTTTGTTTTAGGAGCATCAAATGCGATGGTATCAACAACAACGATTGCATCTTCTTTTGCTTTATATGATAAAGCTGATTTACGAGCAAGTTGTTTAACTTTCTTATTTAATTTGAAAGAATAATCGCGAGGTACTGGACCAAATACACGACCTCCACCAACAAGAACTGGAGAATTGATATCACCACGACGAGCACCACCGCCACCTTTTTGACGACCTAACTTTCTTGTACTACCAGAAACTTCACTTCTTTCTTTTGATTTGTGAGTTCCTTGTCTTTTATTAGCCAAATATTGTTTTACATCTAAATAGATAGCGTGATCGTTTGGCTCCAACGCATAGATAGAGTCATTCAACACAACTTTTCTACCTGTATCTTCTCCTTTGATGTTATATACACTAAGTTCCATTCTTATTTATTGATAATTACGATTGAACCTTTAGCTCCTGGTACAGAGCCTTTAACTAACACAAGGTTGTGTTCAGGAATAACCTTTAACACTTGAAGATTTTGTACAGTAACGCGGTCTCCTCCTGTACGTCCTGCCATACGCATACCTTTAAATACACGAGAAGGATAAGACGATGCACCCAAAGAACCTGGAGCACGAAGACGATTGTGTTGACCATGAGTAGTTTGACCTACTCCTCCAAAACCATGACGTTTTACAACACCTTGGAATCCTTTACCTTTCGAAGTACCAATTACATCAACCCATTCTGTATCAGCAAAAAGCTCTACATTGATTTCTTGTCCTAATTGATATTCTCCTTCAAAATCTTTGAACTCAGCCAAGTGTCTCTTTGGTGTTACTCCTGCCTTATTAAAATGACCCATTTCTGCTTTGTTTGTATGCTTTTCTTTTTGGTCTTGAAAACCAAGTTGAAGAGCTGCATAGCCATCTTTTTCAACAGTTTTAATTTGTGTAACAACACAAGGACCAGCTTCGATAACAGTGCATGGAACATTTTTTCCATCGGCACTGAAAACGGAAGTCATTCCGATTTTTTTTCCTAATAATCCTGGCATTTCAATTAATTTTTTTTAATAAAACTACACTTTAATCTCTACTTCAACTCCACTTGGCAACTCTAATTTCATCAATGCATCGACAGTTTTAGCTGTTGAACTATAAATGTCGATTAATCTTTTATACGATGAAAGTTCGAATTGTTCGCGTGACTTCTTATTAACAAAAGTTGAACGCAAAACTGTAAATACTCGCTTGTGTGTTGGAAGAGGAATTGGTCCACTAACCACAGCACCTGTAGCTTTCACTGTTTTAACAATCTTCTCAGCAGACTTGTCAACCAAGTTGTGATCGTAAGATTTAAGTTTAATTCTAATTTTTTGACTCATTTTTAGATTTTAATTATTATTAATTTATACTGAATGAAGATAGATTCAATTAAGAGTCATTCGCTAATTGAACCCACTCTTCATTCTTTATTTTATTTAATTATAAAAGATCCACTCTACCATTAGCTTCTTCTACAACTGTTTTTGCAATTGAAGTAGAAACTTCTGCATAATGAGAGAATTCCATACTTGATGTAGCACGACCAGAAGATATTGTACGAAGAGCTGTAACATATCCGAACAATTCTGCCAAAGGAACTTTTGCTTTTACAATACGAGCTCCAGAACGAGCAGCATCCATACCTTCTACTACTCCACGACGTTTATTCAAGTCTCCTACCACATCACCCATATTTTCTTCTGGAGTAACCACTTCCATTTTCATGATTGGTTCCATAAGAATTGGTTTCGCTTTAGCACAAGCATTCTTGAATGCAAATTGTGCACAAAGTTCAAATGATAATTGATCCGAATCTACTGGGTGGAATGAACCATCAAACAAAACGACTTTCAATTGATCTACTGGGAATCCGGCAAGTACTCCATTTTTCATTGCTGCAAGGAATCCTTTTTGTACTGATGGAATAAATTCTTTTGGAACATTTCCACCTTTGACTTCATCAATAAATTGAAGCGTACCTTCAAATCCTTCATCAACTGGACCAACTTTTACATTGATATCAGCAAATTTACCACGTCCACCCGATTGTTTTTTATAAACTTCACGAAGTTCGACAGTATTTTTAATTGCTTCTTTATATGATACTTGTGGACGACCTTGATTACATTCAACCTTAAACTCACGTTTCAAACGGTCAATAATAATATCAAGATGAAGTTCTCCCATACCAGAAATAACGGTTTGTCCTGTTTGTTCGTCAGTTTTAACTGTAAATGTTGGATCTTCTTCTGCCAATTTAGCTAATCCATTAGCTAATTTATCCATATCTTTTTGAGTCTTTGGCTCAACAGCAATACCAATCACTGGATCTGGGAAATCCATAGATTCAAGTACTATCGGAGCTGTTTCATCACAAAGAGTATCTCCTGTACGAATATCTTTAAATCCAACGCCAGCACCAATATCTCCGGCAGAAACAACTTCTACTGGATTTTGTTTGTTTGAGTGCATTTGGAAAAGACGAGAAACACGTTCCTTCTTTCCTGAACGAGAATTAAAGATGTATGATCCTGCTTCTATTTTTCCTGAATAAACACGGAAGAATGTCAAACGACCAACGAAAGGATCTGTTGCAATCTTAAACGCAAGAGCAGCTGTTTTTTCATCTTCTGATGGTTTACGAGATTCTTCTGCTCCCGATTCTGGATTTGTTCCTTCAATCGCTGGTGTATCAAGAGGAGATGGCAAAAATGCACAAACATAATCAAGAAGTGTTTGCACTCCTTTGTTTTTAAATGAAGAACCACAAAGCATAGGAACTACTTCCATTTGAAGAGTTGCAGCTCGAAGAGCACGAAGAATTTCTTCTTCTGTTATAGTAGAAGGATCTTCAAAAAATTTCTCCATCAATGCTTCATCAAATTCAGCAACTGATTCAAGCATTTTTCCTCTCCATTCTTCTGCTTCAGCAAGAAGATCTGAAGGAATATCCTCTACGTCATAGTCCGCTCCCATTGATTCATCATGCCACAAAATTGCTTTCATTTTGATAAGATCAACAACTCCTTTGAATGTTTCTTCAGCACCAATAGGAATTACAACCGGACAAGGGTTTGCTCCGAGAACTTCCTTCATTTGACGAACTACTTCATAAAAGTCTGCTCCCGAACGGTCCATCTTATTTACATAACCAATACGAGGAACATTATACTTATCTGCTTGACGCCAAACTGTTTCTGATTGTGGCTCTACACCTCCAACCGCACAATAAGTAGCTACTGCACCATCAAGTACACGAAGCGAACGTTCTACTTCCGCTGTAAAATCCACGTGTCCCGGAGTGTCAATCAAATTGATTTTATATTCCGTTCCATCATAAATCCAACGAGTAGTCGTTGCTGCAGATGTAATTGTAATACCACGTTCTTGTTCTTGAGCCATCCAGTCCATAGTTGCCGAACCATCATGTGTTTCACCAATCTTATGAGTAAGCCCAGTATAAAATAGAATACGCTCAGATGTAGTGGTCTTTCCGGCATCA
This sequence comes from Paludibacteraceae bacterium, assembly GCA_017646805.1. Classification (GTDB taxonomy): domain Bacteria; phylum Bacteroidota; class Bacteroidia; order Bacteroidales; family Paludibacteraceae; genus UBA4363. Next base: position 88,271 of record JAGCLW010000053.1, read on the forward strand.
ATATGTGCCATAATACCAATATTTCGCGTAAGATTCAAGTCTGCTTTAGCCATAACTTAAAAAACAAATCTTGTTAAAAATTAAAATTTGAAGTGAGCGAACGCACGGTTTGCTTCAGCCATACGATGCATATCTTCTTTTTTCTTAAACGCACCACCTTGATTGTTGAACGCATCAACAATTTCCGCAGCTAATTTTTCTGCCATTGAACGACCACTACGTTTACGAGCAAAAAGAATAAGATTTTTCATTGAAATTGACTCCTTACGTTCTGGACGAATTTCGGTAGGAACTTGGAATGTAGCACCTCCAACACGACGAGATTTTACTTCTACAAGTGGAGTAATATTTTCTAACGCTTTTTTCCAAATATCAAGCGGAGTCGACTCTTCATTAGGAAGTTTATTCTTCACTACATCTAAAGAAGAATAAAAAATGTCAAATGCAGTAGACTTTTTTCCATCATACATAAGATGATTCACAAAACGTGTCACTGCGACTTCATTAAAAACAGGATCTGGTAAAATAACCCGCTTTTTAGGTTGCGATTTTCTCATTTCTTGTTAAATTTAAATTTTAGTTGTTTGTAGTCTTCAATAATTCCACCGAATTATTTACTCAACCATCAACTGCTCCATTAAAAGAACTTTTTAACTTAGTAATTGGCTTATTTTTTAGCCCCAGCCTTAGGTCGTTTAGCTCCGTATTTAGAACGGCGTTGTGTACGATTAGCGACACCAGCTGTATCTAGTGTTCCTCGCACGATGTGATAACGTACCCCTGGAAGGTCTTTTACACGACCTCCACGAACAAGAACGATAGAGTGTTCTTGAAGATTGTGTCCTTCTCCAGGAATGTAAGCATTCACTTCTTTTTGGTTCGTCAAACGAACACGAGCAACCTTACGCATTGCAGAGTTTGGCTTCTTAGGTGTTGTAGTATAAACACGAACACAAACGCCACGTCTCTGTGGACATGAATCCAACGCAGGAGACTTGCTCTTTTCTACCAAGTCAGTTCTTCCTTTTCTAACTAATTGTTGAATTGTAGGCATTTTAATTTTTTTGTTTAATACTTAATTATTTGTTTTTGATCTGTAAGACAGCATTTTAAGAACATCTTTCTACACAATCCTACAAAATCGGTCTGCAAAGATAAGGACTTTTCTCTGAATAACAATGATTTATTTCCTTTTTTTTCAAAAACTTTTTTGTCATATATGTTTTTTCTCAAAAAAAAATTACGGTTCTCGGAGCAAAAAAGGTAAATTTCTGCGTTTTGAACTGAGCCATAACGCATTAAACAGAAAACTTCGGAAATAGTAACGATGGCAATTTAGCAAAGAAACGCAAGGTAATGAAATAGAACGGTTGCCAAGTCATTACCCGATAGTGCAGTAAAGTTTTTCTTTTTGTCGTCACGTTTCATCGTTCTGCGTTAGTTTGCATATCAATGTATAACTCGCTGATAACTAATTTTGTAACAAAAAAAAGATTAGATTATGCGAAGTACATTTAAGGTGCTGTTCTACGTGAACGGAAGCAAA
>JAGCLW010000054.1 GCA_017646805.1 Paludibacteraceae bacterium
CGCCTTGCTCTGGAAATTATATGGTTGCACCCAAGAATCAAAGATACCGTTATCTTTGGTGAGCTTATTCCATTTCTCATAAATGTCCTTAACATCACCATTGCGATAATCATCTTCAATCTTGATAATCTCATTTACATATACAAACTTATTGCCTTTCAATTCTGATGCGTACAACATTAGTACATCAGCCTTGCTGCCAGATAATTGGAAATATGTGAATAGCTGACCACCATCTTTACGGATTCGCGCCAATTCCTTATTGTACTCCTTGCCAAATGTCTTACATTCGATAAGCATATATGGTGTGCCATCCTCACGATTGACACAAATATCCAATCGCCCCGATGTGCCATGTCCAGACGGCCAAGTTTTTTCAAGTATAATATTTTGAGGTTTATATCCCTTGGTAAGAAGCCTGTCAACACACTCAAGTACCACAAAATTTTCGGGTTGTGAAAAATTCTGTGTAGTCTTGCTTTCGGCAGTAATGGCACTACCGTAGTTTATGCTCTGTGATTCAAAGTCAATCTCTATGGCATAATCAACATATATTTTATGATAAATGCCATTCGTTCCATTTTTTGGAACAAATCCCAAAGCCGTAATATGTTTCTTAATATCCATAGTACTCCTAGTTTGCTCGCAAAGTTAAGAAATTAATTAGAGATTACTTCGATTTCGTTTGGATTTCTCGCAAAAATTTTATACAGCGCAAGTCTTACAATTCGATGTGTAAATAAGAAAGGTTAAAAACATCTACCTTATTATATTATATAAATATACTCTATGGTTTTGCTATATTATGCGACATAATTTCGCCAGCCGATAGCTGACGATGATAAGGTTTAGTTTACCCCATTGGCTATATACCCAAAACGGACTAAACTAATTTTGAAGTGGAAGCAAATAAATAGATGTAGTCAAAAAAGAAATTAATCTCAATACTTCTTTTTCGTATGCATCTATTTTATACCTTTGCCCCATCGGAGTTACCACATTATTGCAAAGTAATGAAGAACTCAGAAATACGAACGGTTTCTATCTCGTTCCCCAATTTTCAAGCAATCCGAATAACCGTTTAATTCTAAGATAATTGCAAATTCTGCGATTTTCCACAAAAAAAAGGTGCTCCATTCCAGGAACACCTTTTATTACATTAAAAACATTTTTTTTATTTCTTAAAATAGCGATTAAACAAGCCCTCAAAACCTTTTCCATGACGAGCTTCGTCTTTTGCCATTTCGTGAACTGTATCATGAATTGCGTCTAAATTTTGATTTTTTGCATTGCGAGCTATACGCATTTTATCTTCACATGCTCCACTTTCCGCATTCATACGCTTTTCAAGATTTGTTTTTGTATCCCAAACTACATCGCCAAGCAATTCTGCAAATTTTGCTGCGTGTTCTGCTTCTTCCCATGCATAACGTTTAAATGCTTCTGCAATTTCAGGATAACCTTCGCGATCTGCTTGACGAGACATTGCAAGATACATTCCCACTTCTGTACATTCTCCCATAAAGTGAGCATTTAAATCTTTTATCATCTCTTCATCACAACCTTTAGCGACACCGATTTCGTGTTCGGTAACAAACGAAAGAGAAGCCGACTCGTCTAATTCTTTAAATTTATCCGAAGGAACTTTACATTGAGGACAAACTACAGGAGCTGATTCTCCTTCATGAACGTAACCACAAACCGTACAAATAAATTTCTTTTTCATAATAAGATTTTTTTAGTTGATTGATATTAATTAATTCATTTTTCTTGACAAAAAGGACAAAGCCCCTTTATTATATAATATTGTTCAAAAATTTTATATTTTTCGATTTCTTTAATTGATAAATTTTTCATTTCCCCTTGAATTTCTAAATCTATAATTTTTCCACATTGATTACATTTAAAATGTGCATGAGGTTTTATATCTCCATCGTATCGAGTCACATTATTTTCAATATTCAATTGAAGAATTGCCCCTTTTTCTGCTAACATTTTCAATGTATTGTAAACTGTTGTTTTTGATAATGTCGGTATTGAGGAAGACAATTCATTAAAAATTGTATCTACAACAGGATGAGTAGAATGAGTAAACAAATACTCTACTATTGCTATTCTTTGTAACGAAGGTCTAAATCCGTATTCTGTCAATCGTTGTATTGCTTTTTCTCTCATACTTACTCTTTTTTTGTAATGATTACAATTTTGTTTTCATTGCAAAAATAAAAACTTTTTCTTAATTGACAAATTTTTTTTGAAAAAAAACAAAAAAAGAAGAATAAAAAATTATTCTTCTTTACAAAATAATGTGTTTATACTTAAAAAGTGAGATCAAAACCTATCCGAATAGCCCATTTTGGAGCATTGACGTTATTGAGATACGTAAAACGATGGACGTAGCAAACGTTTATCAACTTAAAGATATTTCCTATTCCGGCAGTCATTTCGACATAAGGAATTTTTCCAAACATGTACGTCATTGGCGTACCATCAACGTTGATTGGCAACCGTAATAAATCCGAATTTGTTTTCGGATCATTGTTTTTCGCCACATTTCCCCACAACACTTTTACTCCCAAAATTTCATGTAAATGCAAATAGTTTAGTCCTGGTATTTTATCAAAAAAGAAACCTTTTGGTCTCAAATCTATGGACAAAGACAAATATTGATCACTCACAAATTCAAGATAGTTCATCAATTGATATGCGTCTTTCCACCAAAAATTCTGATTCGTTTCAAAAGTTGTTAAATATGGAAATGGAACGGTTCCGAAGACTTTTCCTGCCTCTAATTCCACATCTAAATATCCTGCCACCGATAAATAAATGCGTTGAGAATAATTAAATTTTAGTTTGTGATAATTGTAATGATTTCCCCAGATTTTTTGACCTACATTATAACTTAATTGCAAAACCGGATATGGATTTCTGATTCGATTTCGAGATTTTTTGCCTTGATAAAATTTTTCAAACGGAGCATAACGCAAAGAGATATACGCTTCAGACATGTTTAGAAGTGAAATTGTGTTTACATGACTCAAATAATCCGTTTTATTAAAATATAATTCTCCTCCCGGTCGTTGAATTTTGTATTTGAAACCGACGAGATAAGAGAAATTAAAATCAAATTCATAAACATGTTCGATAGAAGCTTCTTCTGTATAATAATGACGGAAATGATTTCTTCCGGAAATTGACTGAAAAAGTGTGGTTGAATTAAACCCGAAATCATCTCCGGGCTTATGTATATCATATTTGTATGTCAAAGACAAACCTCGTTTTGGATACAGATAATAGCTATTATGATTAAACGAAAAATACGTTCGGGCAAAATATTTCCATTGTTTATCGCCAAAACCATACGCTGCATAAGCTTGCAAATTAAACCACATTGACAAACTATCGGTCGTCCGAATTCCTAAACGAGCACGATGTCCTTCTGTTCGATTGTATCCATATAGTCCAAAAATTGGTCCTAAATCAAAATATTTACAAACCGGAACAAATCCACTTCCAAGAATTCCTCCTGTTCGCATAATTGCTTTGAAGACACGCATATTTTGCAAACTATCCATTGCTGAATATGTTGCAATTTCGGAACGATTCAATGGCGTCAGACGATGAGTTTCCCAATATTGAGGAGAACGAGAATATGCACTATCCGATACTTCTTGATACGATCCGGAAATAATTGTATCTATTGAAGCCGATAAAGAATCTGTTGTTTTTTCTTCAAATCGTTGATAACGCTCGCCTAAAATACCGACAAATTGATTTATCAAAAAGAAATCAATCAAAAGACGAGATTCGGACAATGCCCAACCTCTATGAGAAGATTTTTCAAATTCTTGAACCAAATTGACGCCTCTGACCCAATTTATATTCACTCTTTTGTCAAGACCTATTTCTGCTTTTCGAATTGCATAATCACCGTCCGTCGTAACATAAAGATGCCCAGTGTAGAGAAGATCATTTTTGTTGCGTGCCGCATAAAACACTTTGACACATTCGTCCTGACCGACCAACAGTGTATCCACGATATAATAACGATAAAAATTAGGGGCAGTTTTAGCAAGAGGTCCCAAACTACTATTCGTCAAAAAAAAGATGTTGTCATCATAAATATTAATGTCTTGATAAAGATAATTCATGTATTCCGCCAAACCTTCGTCATCAATATCAAACCATTTGATTTTCACCATTTGCCGAGCATCTACAATTTCCTTTTCTCGTTTTGGAGATTTTGTAAAAAATAAATCACTTATTTTTTCGTTGATATAAAAAGGCAAAACTTCTTTGCCGGGCAATTTTGTTGTATCGGTGTTAGCGAATAAGAAATCAAGTTTTCTGAATGCTTTTTGTTTTTTGACACTTTCCGTAATATCGTTGATGGCGAAAAGCGTTTTTTCATATTTTTTTACGTGCGAACACGAAGCAACCATTTTTTGATTATCGTCTTTACGATCAATCACATTGCGAATAAGTTGAACTGCGGGATTATTTTTATTGGAATAACGATTGCGTTTAACAACAACTTCTTTCAATTGTCTGGCCTCTTGCCTTAGATTTATTTGGAGAGAAGTAGATGCTGTTGCTTCCACGGTTTGAGTTTTATATCCAAGAAACGAAAATACGATTCGTTCTCCCAATCTTGCTTTAATTTGAAATCGACCATCTTCATCAGTTAAAACTCCTCGCTCCGTATCTAACACCGAAACCGAAACATCAGCAAGAGGAGAATTGGTCTGATTATCAAAAACAATTCCACTGTAAGTATAAAAAGATTGAGCATTAAAGTTCAAACATACTATTGAGAATAACAATATGAAGAATGAGCGTATCAAATTGACGAAATAGAAAGTTGATTGACAAGATTCTCGCACGCATCTTCCAAAAGATCAATCACATAATTAAATCCTTGCGTTCCGCCGTAATACGGATCTGGCACATGATCAATCTCAATGGTTGCAGAAAAAAAAGAAGCCATCGGTTTAATTTTTTGCAAAGCATCACTTGTTGGTGCTTTTTCGCGTAAAGCATCAATATTTGAATCATCCATTCCGATAATAAGATCAAAATCTTCAAAATCAGAATACTTCACCGGACGCGAAGCATGAGAAAGATGATAGCCTCGTTCAAAAGCTGCTTGTCGCATACGACGATCGGATTGTTCGCCTTGATGATAACCTATAATTCCGGCAGAATCGACTTCTATATCCAATTGTCGTTCGGCAATTATTTTTCTACAAATGCATTCCGCCATCGGAGAACGACAAATATTTCCTAAGCACACAAAAAGAATTTTCATACAAAAAATTATTTTATTGCAAAATAATCGATTTGGATTTATCTTGACAAAGATTTTCTTTTTTTGAATAAATCAAACGTTTAATTTCATTTGCCAAAGCCTTAGGCGATTTTTCTTTATTATCAAAATATTGCCAATCGATTGGCTCTCCAAAATATGCTTTAAATGTCTTATTTTGACTTTTATACAATTCATCAACCAAAAACAACATCTCTATATTCACCTTAATTCCCAATGATTTGCGAATAAATGCCAAAGCATAAAAAAAAGTAGAATTACGACCATTATAATAAATCGGCACTACTCTGCGTTTGTATTGAACAGCTTTTGAAACAAACGTCTTTTTCCAATCCAAATCTTGAATTCCAATTCCTCGCTGATAACGCGAACACATTCCCGCCGGAAACATAATCATTTGTTGATCCGAAGAAAGAACCTCGTCTACTTGATCCGACAATGATTTTGCTTGTTTGGCTTTTCCACCGACTTTGATTCCGATTCCAATCGAACGCAAAGGTTTCAAATAAAGCAACAAATCGTTGATTAAAAATTTCACACCCGAAAAATGCGAGCCAATTGCTCCGGCAAGCGAAACTCCATCAAGCCCGCCAAGTGGATGATTGGAAACGAAAATAAACTGCTCATCTTTCGGTAATTTTTCCAAACCAAAACACTCCATTTTTGAGTTTAAATAACCCATCACATCTTTTGAAAATTGGACTCCGTCTTCGTTCGTATAAGAACTCAAAAAACGATTCATCCAATCCTGATGAATTATTTTTTTCAACAACCAAACTAAAAATGAAGGAATCTTTTTGTTCGGCAATTTTTCTTGCAAAACACGTTCGATATGTATTTCAAAATTCATAATGATATATTTATTAAAATTTTATTTTACAAAAAATTAAACCTTTCAACTCCAATCAAAGATACTCTATTTCTTTGAACGAAAACAAACATTGTTGCCCATCTTTTTTTTCTAAAATCAATTCGCCAAACAATGATACGCCTACAATTTTCGCCTCAAAAACGTCTTTGGTAAGCACGCACGAATAATGTCGAAATTCATCTTTTTGATAAAGCATAGATAAATATTGCTGACAAACGTCTTTTTTGCTAACAAATTCCATTGTGGAAAATTCGTTTTGCAATTCCAAAATCAAAGTCTCGCGATTGATTGATTTTCCCAACAACAATTTGAGCGAAGTTGGATTTGGAAGAAATGAAGGAAATTCTGTTTCATTTACGTTAAGTCCTATCCCTACGATTGAATTTTCCAAAAAATCACCTACAACAGCATTTTCCATCAAAATCCCACACAACTTCTTATTTTCAACATAAATATCGTTTGGCCACTTAATTTTTGCGTCAATGTCGTATCGTTTCAGAACTTGAAGAATCGATACAGAAACAAATTGCAATACCCAAAATTGTTCTTTGGCTTCAATATTTTTTGGACAAAGAAATACCGAAAAGGTAAGATTTTGAGACGGGCAACTATGCCACGAATTTCCACCCATTCCTCGTCCTTTTGTCTGCTGTTCTGCCCAAACAATATCTGCGTGAGAAAAATTTGTAATCTGCTCACGCATAAGATCGTTGGTAGAAGAAAGAGTTTGATATTTAAATAATTTTGACAAAAACGTTTTTTACTTAAAAATAGTTAGAAGAAACTTTTCAATTTCTGCACGAGCCGCCACATACGTTCCTTCATAATTATTTACCATGATAGAAAATGCATACGTTTGATTTTTCCATTCCACATATCCGGCAAAACAAATCACTCTCGACAAACTTCCACTTTTGCAATGAACTTTTCCCTGAAGACGAGTGCCTTTTAACAAACGTTTCACCGTACCCGTTTCGCCGGCAAGTGGTAATGTTTCATAAAATTTATCAAAATTAGCTGATGATTTTTTTTCATATTCCAACAAATCAACAAAAAATTTTGCCGAAATTGCATTAACCGGAGACAATCCACTTCCATCATTTTGCAAAAGACCGGAAACGTCCAAACCTTTTTCTTTCCAAAATTGCTTGATCACTTGTGCCGACACACACATATCCGGACGATCAATCGTATCTGCTATCGCCAAATAACGATAAACATGCTCCGCATAATGATTGTTGCTTTTGAAATTGATATTTTTGCAAATTTCAAACAAAGAAGGCGAAAAAATAGAATAAATCGGCACTCGAGAAAGATTTGATTTCCAAAAATTCGTTTTAGGCGAACCCGTAATTTGGATTCCTATTTTTTGAATTTCATCAAATAATAATTGAGCAACAACCAATGGCGGATTCGCAATATCTGCTTTAGAGACGAACTTTTCTTTATTTTCCGGAATTGTACCATAAACCGATCGCCAATTATCAAGAGGAGCTCCAAAAAAATAAGCTTTATCGCCTCCTTGTTTTGCCGCTTTCACATGATTTGAGATTTGCATTGATTTAATATCCGGTTGCTTTTGTATAATTTCAGTAAGCGTTCCGCTTTCTCCCGAACGAAAAGTGACCAAGCATGTGTTATCAAAAATAGACAAACCATACGTTGCCGCCGCATAATAATTCCCCATATCTTCCCACATCCATTTTTGCGAGATTCCTTGTTCGTTGTAAATTGACGCATCAGCCACAATATCTCCTTCAATCTTCTCAATTCCAAGCATTTGAATCGCAGAAATCCATTTTTCCAAGAAAAGACTATCTCCCATATATTTGGAACCCAATGTTGGATCTCCGCCTCCCGTGATGTACAAATTTCCTCGAAGAACTTTACCTACAATTTTTCCATCATATTCTATGTTTGTTTTGAACTGAAAATCCGAAGAAAGCATTTCCAATGCTGTCGCAGTAGTAACCAATTTTGTCGTTGAAGCCGGTACGCAAACTTTTTCCGAACGATATTCCGCCACCACATTATCCGTATCAAGATTTTTTACCAAAACTCCGATATTTGCACGCTTAAACATCGGAGAGTTGACAAAATTTTGAGTTGCTAACTTTTGAGAAAAAATACCAACAGAGACAAAAAAACAAATAATCGATAATAAAATTCTATTCATACATTAAAAAAAAATAAAAGCGAGTTTGTTCTATTGAGAATAAACCCGCTTTTTATTCAATCTATTATTTTGCGATACTAACAGAACGAGTTTCGCGGATAACAGTAATTTTCACTTGACCTGGATATGTCATTTCATCTTGAATTTTCTTCGCAATTTCATGAGAAAGAACTTCCGTTTCTTTGTCATCAATTTTATCTGCTCCAACAATTACACGCAATTCTCTTCCCGCTTGAATAGCATACGTTTTTACAACGCCAGGATAAGACAATGCCAAATTTTCAAGATCGTTCAATCGTTTTATATAAGCCTCTACAATTTCACGACGAGCACCCGGACGAGCACCGGAAATAGCATCACAAGCTTGAACTATCGGAGACAAAAGGCTTGTCATTTCCACTTCATCGTGATGAGCTCCAATAGCATTGCAAATTTCCGGTTTTTCTTTATACTTTTCAGCCAATTTCATTCCCAAAATTGCGTGTGGCATTTCAGGCTCATCATCTGGCACTTTTCCTATATCATGCAAAAGTCCTGCTCGACGAGCTTTCTTTGGATTAAGTCCGAGTTCGCTTGCCATGACAGCACAAAGATTAGCTGTTTCGCGAGCATGTTGCAACAAATTTTGTCCGTAAGAAGAACGGTATTTCATTTTTCCAATCATACGAATCAATTCCGGGTGAAGACCATGCACTCCCAAATCAATAGCCGTACGTTTTCCTGTCTCAACCACTTCTTCTTCTACTTGTTTGCGAACTTTCGCTACGACTTCTTCTATACGAGCCGGATGAATACGTCCATCTGTCACCAATTGATGCAAAGCCAATCGTGCCACTTCACGACGAACCGGATCAAATCCGGAAAGAACAATTGCTTCCGGAGTATCATCAACAATGATTTCAATTCCTGTAGCGGCTTCAAGAGCTCGAATATTACGTCCTTCACGACCAATAATTCGACCTTTCATTTCATCACTTTCGATATGAAACACTGTCACAGAATTTTCAATTGCGGCTTCCGTTGCCACACGTTGAATTGTTTGCACAACAATTCGTTTTGCTTCTTTGTTTGCCGTCATCTTAGCTTCGTCCATTATATCATTGATATAAGACATTGCATCTGATTTTGCCTCATCTTTCAATGATTCGACAAGACGCTCTTTGGCTTCTTCTGCGGAGATTCCCGAAATTTGTTCCAATCGTTCAAGTCCTTGACGATGAAGTGTCTCTAATTCTTTTTTCTTCAAATCGATCACTTCAAGTTGTTTGTCGAGATTTGAGCGAACGGCTTCAATTTCTTGATTTTTACGATTCAAATCTGCTTCCATTTGCTTTTGTTGCATTTCTCTTTGTTGCAACTTGGCTTCTGCTTGTTGCATTTTTGAATTTCTTTGATTGACTTGTTTTTCGTATTCTTCTTTCAAAGAAAGATATTTTTCTTTCACTTCAATCAATTTATTTTTTTTCAAAACCTCTGCTTCTTCCGCAGCTTTCTGTAAGAATCGTTCGTTGCGAGATTTCAACAATGTTTGATGAATCAACCATGTCGCAACAATTCCAACGACAAAGGATATTATCCCAATAATTATTATTTGCATATTACAGATTTAAGATTAAAAAATAATAATAATTCCACACAAAAAAAGCATCAAATATTACTATTGTGAAAAATAAGTAATAAATGATGCTCAAAAAAATTTTTATATAAAATTCCCCGAAAAAAACGAGGAAAATATTTACAAACAATATTGATCAAGTTGGTCTGACAACTTCTGTATTTCTGATTCAAAATCCGTTGTATCTTTATTTTCAACCGCTTGCAAATAACGAATCGCAATCGATAAAGCCGTCATTGATAGGTAACGAACATTATTTTCTACAGAAGATTCTCCGCTATGCTCTTTTCGATAAAAAGCCAAATAATTTGAAATCAAATCATTTGCTTTTCGATACAATTCTTCATCTTTTCGGTCAATTTTTATTGGATAATCTTGACCTAAAACTTGAAGCCTGATATTTAATTTGTTTTCATCGGCCATGACTATAAAGCTTTAGCAAAGAAAAAATAGATTAAATATC
>JAGCLW010000055.1 GCA_017646805.1 Paludibacteraceae bacterium
ATGCTGACATTATTTTTGGTAATTACGGTACCTCGTGTCGTTCCATTGACATTTTCTGCTAAGCATTCGACAATGGGTTCTCCTTCTATATCAATACGTTTTATTTTTATTCCAAATCCTGCAGGTGCCGGATTGAACGTAAGTGAAATATCTAACCCTGTGTGTAGTCCTTTCCCTTTTAGTGTGAAAGGAGATTTGATTGTTTTCTGATTTGACATTTTTTATTTTTCTAATTTATTTTTTAAAATATCAAGTTCTTTTCGTAGCATTTGTACTTCTCGAAGAATTTCGGGCAATTTTTGTTGGCTGATGGCTACACGACGAAATTTGTTGACTGGGATTGCAGGGTATCCCATGTAGGTTTGGTCTGTCGTTTTGATTGAATTTGGGATTCCACTTTGTGCTCCAAAAATGTTTCGATCGGCAATATTGATGTGTCCGGCGATTCCGACTTGTCCTGCGAGAATACAATTTTTTCCGATTTTTGTACTTCCTGCAATTCCACATTGTGCGGCCATGGCTGTGTTTTCTCCAATTTCTACGTTGTGAGCCAAGTGTACGAGATTGTCAATTTTTACTCCTTTATGAATGATTGTAGATCCCATTGTTGCACAATCAATTGTGGCGTTTGCTCCAATTTCTACGTTGTCTTCAATAATTACATTTCCGATTTGCGGTATTTTGGAGTAACTTCCGTCGGCTTCCGGTGCAAAACCAAATCCATCGGACCCGATAACGCTTCCGGCATGCAAAATTACGTTGTTTCCTATTTTGCAATTTTCGTAGATTTTTACACCGGCGTAAATAGTTGTTTTTTCTCCGATTTTTACATTGTTACCGATGAATGTATGAGGATAAATTTTAGTGTTGCTTTTGATTTCGGCATTTTCTCCTATGTAGGAAAATGGAGCAATGTATACGTTTTCTTCGATTTTTGCTGAAGAGGCAATGTATGCTAATTCGCTGATTCCTTTTGGTTGAGGTTTTGTTTGTTCTACTAAGTTGAGCAATAAGGAGAGCGATTTATAGGCATCGTCAACTTTGATTAGTGTGGCATTGATTTTTTCTTGTGGTTCAAATGTGTTGTTTACTAATACGACGCTTGCTTTCGTTGTATAGATGTATTGCTCGTATTTTGGATTGGCAAGAAAAGTTAACGTGCCGGGAATTCCGGCTTCTATCTTTGAAAGATTATTTACTTTTACGGAACTATCTCCAACTACTGTCCCTTTGAGAAAATCTGCAATTTGTTGTGCTGAAAATTCCATGTTTTTTGTTTTGTTTGTGATAAAAAAAGTTTTGAATACAAAGATAAGATTTTTTTATTTGTATTAGATGTTTTTTTGAAAGAATAAGAATAAAAAAAGAACCTCATTTTCTGTTATGGAAAAATAAGATTCTTTTTTCTTTTTGTTTAATTTGTTTCTACCCAACGTAAAAAATCTGTTGCTTTTACTTTGCTGATGATGATGTTGTCCGGAGTGTTGACTTTGAGGCGAACGATTAGTCGTCGTGTAAAATAATGTTCTACGTCTTGGATCGTTCTACGGTTGATGATGAATTGTCGATTTGCTTTGTAAAATTCTTGAGGGTTGAGTCGTTTTTCAAGAGCATCTAATGTGTAATTGACAATATATCGTTGCCCATTGTTGAGATATACGGTTACCAGTCCTGATTCGGAGTGGATAAAATCAATGTTCTCCGTTTTGATAGGAATGATTTTGTCTTTGAAGTAAATGAGTAGACTTTTTTTGTAATTGTTGTTGGTTTGTTCCAACATTTGATTGAGTTTTTCCTTGTATTCTTCAATGTCTGTTATAGACATTATTTTGCTGAATTTGTTTAAGCTTCGGGTTAGTTTTTCTTCGTCAATTGGTTTTAGGAGGTAGTCTATTCCATTGGCATCAAAGGCTTGTATTGCATATTCATCAAATGCGGTGCAAAATATGATAGGACAATTTAATGTGCGATTCCTAAATATTTCAAAAGATAAGCCGTCGGCTAATTGAATGTCTGAAAAAATAAGATCCGGTTCTTCGTTTTCGTCCAACCATTTGTTGGTGGATTCGATAGAGCCGACAATGTTTACAACATTGAAGTCTTCTCTTAATGTTTCAATTAAATTGCGTAATTCTTTCGCAGTTTTAATTTCGTCTTCTATAATCAATACGTTTGTCATGGTATATATTGTTTTTTAGATGTTGATAATAGTTTTTTTATACAATGATTCTTTTTGTAATCAAAGGTAATTTGACAATGAAAAAGTTTTCGTCTTGTTTGATTTCTATGTTTTTGTTGTTTAATAAATCGTATCGTTTTTTTATGTTGTTTAATCCTATTCCAAAGCTTAAAGTTGAAGCTTTTGGTTGCAGATTATTTTTTACGATTATAAAATCGTCTTCGTTGTAGATTTCGATTTGTAAAGGTTTTTCCCAAGATACGATGTTGTGTTTTACTGCATTTTCGATTAAGATTTGAAGTGATAATGGCGGTATCAATTTTCGTATCGCATCGTCATCAATATTTATGTTGATGTTTAATCCGTCTTCAAAGCGTTCTTTTAGAATGTAGAGATAAGAATTTACAAATTGAATTTCTTCTTGTAGGCAGACGAAATCGTCGTCGTTTTTTTGTAATAAATATCGGTATATGTTGCTTAATTGAAGAATGTAATTTTTTGTATCTTCTTCTTTTGTAATGCTTTGCAATGTGCTGAGGGCATTGAACAAAAAGTGTGGGGAAATTTGTTGTTTCAGAAGTTGTAATTGAGCATTAAGATTGTTGTTCTTCAGTCGTTTAAGATCGTTTTCTATTTTCTTGATATAGCGTCTTCGTTGTTGAGTGTAAGCGAAGAAAATGAAGAATGTTTGTAAAAATATTGTTCTTGAAGCGTAGATGAAAAAAATCTGGAATAGTGATAGATGTTCTCGCATATCAGATTGTTTGATCATCCAAATTGAATCATGTATGCCATCTTTGAAATTGGTTACAATGTGGAAAATCAAGGAGTCAAAACTCCAGTTTAAAAGAAAAATAGTAAGGAAATTAACTAAAAAGAAAGTGAAGCTTTTGAGGTATTTTTTTTCAAAAAATTTGGAGAAAATATATTGACTAATACAATAGGTGAAAAAACTTGTAAAACAAAAGTGGAAATAGTAAAAAATTACATATCCCATATCTTCGATTTTGTATGTGATAAGATTGGGACAAACGATTGTGATCGAAATAAGAGCACAAAGTTTGAATCCAAACTTAATGTCATATTTTTTGTTGAGATAATGTAACATGGTGATAATTTGTTTTTAGCAAATTTTTATTGCAAAGATATTTGATGTCTTGTTTTTTGTTTTGTTATGCGATATGAAGGGGACAAAATTTTATCTTTCGGGGAAAATGTAGCGATGAAGTTTCTTGACTTCTTTTTTAGTTAATTTTTTGCTCCAATTTCTGCGATGACTCATGTCTCCGCCTTCTCCTGTTGAAGCATATTCTTCAAATCGTGCCGTTTTTTCGTTTTTCGGATTTCTCCAATTGTCCCAACCGACGGGCAAAATGTGTTTCCCCATTTCGCATTCTATCCAGCATGAATGTCCGTAAGGACGCCATGGTCGTCCTAAATAAACTTTTTGAATTTCAGGATTTGCAGTTAGTTTGCATTGATAAAAAATAAATCCGTAATCTTGACCTTGTGGTGTTGCCGGAGCGGTGATATAAGAATTTTTTTTGCTGTGAATTGTGCAATGTTTGAATATCATTCTCGAAGGACCGAAAATAAAATCTACGGTTCCTTCGATATAACAATTCTCAAACCAATGATGTCCAAGATGATTTCCTCCATACACGGTATCTTGATTTCCCAAACATTTGCAATTGAATAATTTAACGTTGTCTCCTTCAATATGAAGTGCTACGGCTTGCCCTAATTGTGGAGCATTGTTTTCGATAGTAAGATTTTGAATTTCAATATTATGACCTTGTATTAAGAGAGTGTATGTGCGAAATGTTCCCATTTTTTTTGTGGTTCCTGGAATTGGCATGTTGGCATGATCGTTCCATGTTAGAATGGTGTTTTCTTTGTCTTCGCCAACGATTAAGACATTAAGACACCAAGATGGAATGATGACTTTTTCTTTGTAAATCCCTTTTTTTACGTAAATTTTTTTCGTATCAGTCATAAAGGCTCTGATGCTGTAGATTGCTTCTTGTATGGTGGAAAAATCTCCACTTCCATCTTGTGCAACAACAATGTCGTAAGTTGTATTGTCTTGATTTTGAGAAAATAAGATGTTTGAAAAACTTAATAGCGACAGTATGATTAGGATTTTGAATTTCATGTTTTTTTATTTTTTGTTTTGATTGAATTTTTCAATGATATAAGCAATGGTGAATGTGGGACAAAAATCAGCAAAAGGAATGAGCTCTTCAACAAATTGAATGATTGATCCGTATTTCCCGATTTTTTCGCCGTACATTTTTAGAAAAATATATGCGGAAAGTGGAGCCCAAATTATGTCGATCCATTCTCCAAGAAAAGGAATAAATGCAGGAATTATTCCGATGAGATCCAATAGAATAGCTTTTAATAGTTTCATTTTGTCATTTTATACAAAAGGGAGTATAGTGTTGTTACGAACTATGCTCCCTTTTTTTGATGAAAAATTATTTTTTTTCAGTTTTTTTTGTTGCGTTTTTTTTCAATTTTTTTATTTCTGTTTCAAGTTCTACAATTCTACTTCCTTGATTGTTGATGGTTTTTAATAAAGCGTTTAGTTCTTCATTTTCAATCGACGTTGGATATTGTTCATCAACACGTTGTAAAAAGTCGGAAAGAATGTTCATGTAATTCATGAATGCTTCGTAGGGACTTTCGTAAGGACTATAATGTGCGGGAGCTCCGGTAGAGAAGTGTTTGGTACACATGTAATAGAAATGGTCGCTGCTTTGTAAATGAAGCCAATCGTATTGAAGAGCTTTGTCTGTGCAAAGACGAACGCGTTCGCCCACAGCATATAGTTTTTGCAGAGCTTCGTGTTGAAGATCGTTTCCTACCCAAGCACTAAGGTCTTTCTCTTCATCTGCCCATGAAATAGGGAAACTACAAGTTATGACATCAGATGCTTTTTTCTTGTCCATGATTTCGCTTGGGGTAGAAAATCCTACTTTATTCATCAAAGCGTGGTAAGGCAATGCTTTTAGAAAATCAAAAATGCCAGAATATCCATTGTTGAGAATTCCGATAGAATTATAACTCATTCCGATGCTTATGATTTCTTCGGTGTCAGGAGTTGAAGAAATCCATGAAATGTATTTTTCCGCAGTTAATGGATATTGATCCCAATTCCAATTTGAGAATCGCAAAGAAATGTCGTCGCTTAATTTAAAATTGCGAGTCATCAATTTGAAATTTTTGCAATATGGATGAGCATAAAGATAGTTTGGAGATTTCCAACCTAAAATGTGTTTTGCTCCTTCGGTGAGCATTCCTTTGAATCCAAGTTTTGAAATTTGTTCTCCGATTTCGTCGGAGTAAATCATTTCTGTATTGCGAAATACGGTTGGTTTTTTGCCAAATAACGATTCTATTTTTTCGCTATGTTTTTTTACTTGTTGTTTGAATTCGTCTTCGTCATAGATGGAACAAAGGGAGTGTGCATAGGTTTCGCCGAGAAATTCTACACATCCGGTTTGAGCTAATTCTTTGAAACTGTCGATTACTTCCGGAGCGTGAAATTCCAATTGTTCGAGCATTGTCCCCGAAATCGAAAAAGCAACTTTGAATTTACAGCCTGATGTTTTTATCATGTCAAGCAATGTGTTGTTTGCCGGAATATAACATTCGTTTACCAAACGACGAAGAATTTCTTCGTTTGTATAATCATCGTAGTAGTAATGATCTGCACCAATTTCAAAAAAACGATAACGTTTTAGTTGTAGAGGTTGATGCAATTGGAAATAAAGACAAATTGACTTCATAGTAAATCAATTATTATTGTTATTTTTTATTGTTATTTCTTTTGTGGAATTATTTTTAACCTAAAATTTTGTCGTAGATGGCTCTGACTTTGAGTCCGGCGGCTTCCCACGTGATGCGATCGACTTCGTCTCGTCCTCCTTCTCTAAGACTTTTGTACATTGCAGGATATTTTACAATGGAATAGATGGCGTCTGCCATGGCATCAATGTCCCAATAGTCAATTTTGATTGCATTGTTAAGAATTTCTGCACATCCGGATTGTTTTGAAACGATTGTCGGTGTGCCTACTTGCATTGCTTCGAGAGGCGAAATTCCAAAAGGTTCGCTCACCGAAGGCATGATGTAGACGTCGCTTTGAGCCAACATTTCTGTAACTTGTTTTCCTCGTAAAAATCCTGTAAAGTGAAATTTGTCTGCAATATTGCGTGTTGCAGCGAGATGAATCATTTTGTTCATCATGTCTCCGCTTCCTGCCATTACGAATCGAACATCTTTTGTTCGTTCCAAAACTCTGTGTGCTGCTTCGACAAAGTATTCCGGACCTTTTTGCATTGTGATGCGACCAAGAAATGTGACGATTTTGTCTTTTCTTTCAATTTTTTTGTATTGGTCTCGGTCTTCCATTGGATAAACGGCATTGTGTACTGTCGTAACTTTATGCTCTGGTTGTCCATATTTTTCAATTACCGTTCTGCGAGTGAGATCACTTACCGTGATGATATGATCCGACATATCCATACCTCTTCGTTCAATTGCATATACGTCAGGATTGACGTTTCCTCGCGAACGATCAAAGTCTGTTGCATGAACATGAATAACCAATGGTTTTCCTGAAATTTGTTTGGCAAAAATTCCCGCAGGATATGTCAACCAATCATGAGAATGGATAATGTCAAAATCTCCGGCATGAGCAATTACGCTTGCGGCAGCTTCGTAATTTGAAATTTCTTCTAAAAGATTTTTTGGATAGCCGCTGGCAAAATTTATACATCCCAATTCGTTTGTGCCTATTCTTCGAAAATCATATCGTATATGATTACGCAGATGATAGTAGTAGTCGGGATGCATGATATTCCCTATTTTATGATTGACTTCGTCCCAAGATGGATCTTTCCAAACAACAGGAATTGTGTTTGCACCAATGATTTGTAAAAAACTTGTGTCTTCGTCTCCAAATGGTTTGGGAATTACTAATTTGATTTCCATGTCCGATTGTTGAGACATTCCTTTGGTTAAGCCGTAACTTGCAGTTGCAAGTCCGCCAAATACGTGAGGAGGAAATTCCCAGCCAAACATTAATGCCTTCATTATCTGTATATATTTATGTTTGTTGTGTTATAAATTAGTATCATAATTTTTGATTAGCGTCAATGCTCGGAGAACTTCTCCTATGCTCATTGCAAAGGACATTGCTCCTCGTTCTTTGTACGGAGGATTTCCATCAAATAATTCATTTATAGTTCCAATACAAGCATTGTTCATTTCTGCTTCAAAACCACTGATGTTGCGTTCGAGAAAAGAAAGTCCGCTTTGTTTATACACGCGTAAATAAGCTTCGGTGAATGCTCCCATCAACCAAGGCCAAGCTGTTCCTTTGTGATAGTTGGTGTTTCGATCAATTTCGTTTCCTTCGAAAGAGGAGTGATACAATCCACTTTTAGGACTTAAACTGCGTAATCCTCGAGGAGTTAAAAGTTCTCGAGTGACAATATCTACAACTTTCTTTTGTTGCATTTTGTCTAAAGTAGAGTAGGGTAATGATACTGCAAAAATCATATTTGGACGTACTTCATGGTTTCGTCCCATTCCCGAAACATAATCGTATAAATAGTCTCCGTTCCAGAATGTACGTAAAAATGTTTCTTTTGCAAATTCAGCTTGGTATGTGAGTAAATCTACATCGTAAGAACTTTGTCGTTCGGTTGCAATTTCAACCGCAAATTTTAAAGCATTATACCAAAGTGCATTGATTTCAACAAGATAGCCGGTTCTTGGAGTTGATGGTCGTCCCCAAACTACGCCGTTCATCCAAGAAATAGGTTGTTCATAACCATTAGAATAAAGGAGTCCGTTTTCGTGCAATTCCAGATTTGGATGTTTCCCTTTTTGAATGAATTTTATCACTTCCATGATTTTGTCGCCATATCGACTATTAGTCTCTTTTATGGAAGTTTTTAAGGCATATTGTTGTATGCACCATATCCACCACAACAAAACGTCCGGAGCTTCTATCTCTGTGATTTTTTTGGTTGTTTTCTTTGTTTGCATAAATTCGGAAATAGCTTCGATCGCTGTGTCCATGGTAGGATAAAAAATAGACATGTTGTCCGTAGCCAATGCAATTCCCGGTAATGCAATAAATTCATCTCTTGCTCTACATTTAAACCATGGATAACCTGCCATGATATAGCAGTCTTTGTCGTCTAAATTCCGACATTGTTTTCCTGCATTTTTTAGACAATTATAAAAGTCAAGGCGAGAAGTTCGTCGTGCGATTTCTTCATTATAAAGTTTGTTTAATTGAGTTGGTTTTCCTTCGGTAATTCCGGCGGAAAAAATCACACTTTCCCCTTTTTTTATTGTTAATTCAAAATATCCCGGAGTGTAGAGATCTTCTTTGTATGCGTATCCTCTTTCTTGCTCTTTTGGATACTCTATTCCTCTATACCAATCGGGCATTTCGACAAATTCATTTTTTTTGTTCCATTGCATTGATAAGTATGGAAATTTTGGATAAAGTCGAGTCGCAATTCCGTTACTTATGGGTTTGACGGTTTTGTCGACTTGATTGTTTTCGTGTGTTAGTTCGTTTACATTACGAAAGGCTAACAATGGTTTGAATCTCATTTTAACCGGAGTTTGAGATTCTATCATTGTGTATTTTATTAAAATACGATTTTCATCTGTGATAAAAACGCGTTCTTTTGAGAAAATCACACCTCCAACTCGATAAGTTGTGCAAGCAACTGTGTCAATTTTGAATTCTCGAATATATTTGTGTCCTTTAGGACTATAGTTGTCACCATTGAATTTGTGAATATCCATGTTAAATTCAGCTCCATGCTGAATGACGGTTTCGTCCAAAGAGGAGAGGAGAACGTAGTTTTCTCCGTCTAATTCAGGTAGTGGAGCAACCAACAAACCATCGTATTTGCTTGTATTACAATCTGTAATTGTAGTGACACTATAAGCTCCTTTTTTGTTTGTTCGAAGCATTTGCTTGGTCAACGATTTTTCTAAGTTGATCAGTAGTGATTTGTCAAATTTTAAGTATCCCATGTTTATTTATTTCTATGTTTTTTTAGAGAGAAAAGTTATAAAAAAACAACTTCCTCGTCTCAAAGGTAGTGATTTTTTTTGACAAAAAAGTTTTTTAGAAAGTGAATTTTCTTTTCTTGGCATTATTCTTTTTTTCTTAAAACATTTACATGTTTTATAGCATGTTTGATGTTTTTTATTGTGTAAAAAAAAGGCAAAGAATTTTTATTCCTTTGCCTTTTTTTTTGTATTGTATTTTTTATTTTTAAAATCCGCTGATTACGACGCTTAATGTGAGTTTTTTATTTAATTGAATGGCTTCCATGTTATAATCATGTTCTACTCTTGAAGTTCTTCCGTTGATAAGCGTCACGGAGACCGGAATGACAACGTAAGATACTGAGGTTAGTTCTGAGTTGAATAATTGAGATAGCGATTGTTTGAGTGTGAATGTGTACGCTTTTGTTGTCGAATTATAAGGAGCTAAAATAGAATTGATATCATTAGGTAATGAGGATTGTTTGAAAAAGTTTTCCATTTTGTCCTTTTCTATTAGCAATAGATATTCCGGTTTGGAAACTGTTGAATTGATGGAGTCGGATTTTATGCTTAAAATTGCACTATTAACAGCAACTTTTTTGGTTAAGTCTGTGTTGGTATAAGCTTTCCCTTCGTGAGTTGTGATGCCTAAATTGTTTTTAAGATTTTCAATAGAAAGAGAGAATTCCATGCCTGTTCCAGCTGGCGAACAAATAAGTACGGTTGAGTCGGTTGAGGTTGAAGTTGGAAGAGTTCGTTTTAGCAAACCGATTTGTTTGACAAACGTGCTTGCAGGCATTGCATACGTTTGCGTTGCTAATTGTCCATCGCTTAGTTTGTATTGGTATGAAAAATGAAGATCTAATTGTGTGATTGAAATGATTGTTTCCGAATCATCTCCAAAAGAAAAGTATAATCCTTTGAAAAATTCGTTGAAGAGAGCTGTGTTTTCAAAAGTTCCTTTTCGATTGTTGCCTAAACTGATTTCATTTTTTATTTCTTCGACAAATTTATTTTTGATGTCTTCTGGAAGAGAAATAGTTGTATTGTTATTGTTGTTGATGAATGTGTCGGCAACGAGAGTTACTTTTTCTAAAATGGAAGGATTGTAAAATGGTGTTGCGTCCATTCCGGTTGTATAATCTCCCTTGTAGTCTAAACTTTGCGTGAGTTCATGAATGTTGATGTTGATGTTTTTTTTCTGATTTTCTGCAAGTGTTTTTCCTTTGATGTAAAGGTATAATTTTGTAGAATCTTCAACAACTGTGTTAGGGTAGTAGATTTGACCGGGTTTGTCAAATTGGGATAGAATGCTCGCGTCAATTTTACCGATTACATCGTGATTATAGGTTCCTAATAATCCGATGAATGAATTTGATGCGGATTTTGCGGGAATGTCGCCAACGATATAGGGTTCTCCAATCATATCTTCTTTTGCGATTTTGATATGAATAGCATCAGATTCTGGCATTGCAGTATTTTCAAATCGCTCGTCATCTTTGCAACTGATCAATCCTATTAAAAAGATTGTCAATACCCAACTTATCTGTAGTGCTTTTTTCATTCAATGTCTATGGTTGAAGATGTTTTTTTTTAGATTTCGTTGTAAAATTGAAGATAATCGTCTTTGTAATCTTCTTCTTTTGTACAAGTTAATGTTTTTAATCCTAATTCGTTAGTGTAATTTTTTATTTCGTCAGAAATGTTTTCAGATGTAAAGATTGCTCCGTCGGAATGTGAAAGTGCTAATTTTATCAATGATTGATAAGAAGAATCTTTTTCGATTGCTTTTATGTCTGATTTTTTTATTCCTTTAAGAAGAATTTTTTCTTTTAGATTTCCTTCTAAATTTCCATCAAAGTTGTCTTCGTATAGGGAAGTGATGATTTTACAATCGCTAAAGTAAGGATCTTCGTTGTAGGCGTGTTTCAAATACAAGGGAATGAGAGAAGTCATCCAACCGTGACAATGTACAATGTCTGGTTTCCAACGTAGTTTTTTGACGGTTTCAATTACTCCACGTGCAAAGAAGATTGTTCGTTCGTCATTATCATCAAAAAGATTGTTGTTTTCGTCTGTAGTAGTAGCTTTACGTTTGAAATAATCTTCGTTGTCGATAAAATATATTTGCATGCGAGCAGATTGAATTGATGCTACTTTTATGATTAAAGGGTGATCTGTATCGTTGATGATAATGTTCATTCCGGATAATCGAATAACTTCGTGTAGCATATTTCTGCGTTCGTTTATACAACCAAATTTTGGCATAAATGCTCGCATTTCATTTCCCGATTCTTGTACAAATTGAGGCATATAACGACAAATATTAGCCATATCACTTTCAGGTAAATATGGAAACATTTCTTGCGTGATAAATAGAACTTTTTTTCCTTCTTTCATTTTTTTTTGTATGTATTTTTGGTAGAGATTTTAGGGGTTGTATAAAGATGCTACCATACACAATATACAAACGCAAAGATATTAAAATTTATCGTTTCTGCCAAATTTTTCTTTTGTGTGATTAAAAGAAAAAATATGAGTATAAATGACTTTTTTTGTGTTGATTTTATCGGTTATTTGTTGTTGATTCGAGCAATGTATTTTCCGATAATATCAAATTCTATGTTGACAATGGAGCCAATTTGTATTTGACAAAAGTTGGTATGTGTTAAGGTATAAGGAATAATTGCAACTTGAAATGAGTTGTCGGTTGGGTTGCAGACGGTTAGACTGACGCCGTTTACTGTTACAGAACCTTTATCTACAGTCAAATAGCCTTTTTTTCTCATTTCTTCATTTGTGTTGTATTCAAATGTGAAATAATGACTTCCTCCGACTTCTTCTATGTTGGTGCAAGTTGCAGTTTGATCAACGTGTCCTTGTACAATATGTCCATCTAATCGACCATTCATTTTCATGCTTCGTTCAAGATTGATGAGTGATCCGATTTGGAGCATGCCAAGATTGGAACGATCGATAGTTTCTTTGATTGCTGTGACTGTGTATGTTTTATCTTTGATGTCAACTACGGTTAAGCAAACTCCGTTGTGAGCAACGCTTTGGTCAATTTTAAGTTCGTTGACAAAAGAACATGAAATTGTGAGGTGAATATTCTCTTGTTCTTTCTGAATGTCAATGATTTGTGCAGCTTCTTCTACTATTCCTGAAAACATGTTAATTGTTGTTTAAATATTCGGTCATTGTTATACTTTGAGTGTTTGGGCGAGAAAAATAAGAATCTAAAATCGTTCCTTTTTTGATTTTTGTTGCGGTGTAGGTCACGACGTATTCTCCGTTGTAGTAATCGTACATCAAAGGAAATCCGCTTAATTCTCCAAAATAGGGTGTGTAAAATCCGTTGACTTTTATGTCTGCGGCAACCCAAGCAACGAGTTGTACACGAATATTATCTGTTGTCACCATGTTGCAAATGACTTTTGTACATTTTTGGCGAACGATTTTTTTTCGTTTTGATGTTTTTGCCGAAACTTTTTTTGAAGAACAAGCATCAGAATTGCGAGCCGTCAATCCGTAATGATGTTGTTCTTGAGGAGTGGCTTCAATGAAAATGATTGTGTCTCCCGGTATTGGACGAATTGTTTGAAAAAAGATTTCGTTTTTAATTCCTTCTGTTGTGTTGATTTGTAGGCGATTTTGAATATTTTCTTCTTTTCTGAAAAAATTTTCGTTGATGACTAAATCAAAATATGAATCCACATCGCCTAATTTGGCTGTTGTCTTCTTTTTGTCCGGAATGCGAGTGACTTTACCGATATACGTTATTCGTCCTTCAAATTTGTTTTTGTCTTCGTTTTTGTCATTTTTCTTTGTTTTTTGAGAAAAACAACTTAGTGCAAATCCAAACGAAAGTAGTAGAATGAGATATTTTTTCATAACTTTAAAATGTTTTTAATTCGTTGTATAATAATTGAATAGGTAATCCCATGACGTTGTAATAGGAACCTTCAATTTTTTTGACAGCAATGTATCCAATCCATTCTTGAACGCCGTAGGCTCCGGCTTTGTCGATTGGATTGTATTTTTCAACGTAGTAATTGATTTCTTCATCAGAAAGGTCGGAAAATGTCACTTTGCTTTCTGCAAAAAAACTTTTTGATTTTTGTTTGGAAAGTAGTGTGACTCCGGTGTAAACGCTGTGTGTTTTGCCCGATAAAAACCGTAGCATTTGTTTCGCTTGCGTTTTGTCTTTTGGCTTTTCTAAAAGTTGATCTTCGCACCAAACAATCGTGTCTGCCGTAATTACAATCGTGTCTTTATCGATGAGATCAAGATAAGCATTTGCTTTTAATTGAGAAAGATATAGCGGAATTTCTTCTCGCTTCAAGTGTGGCGGAAAAACTTCTTCTATTCCGTCTATTGTTTTTACTTCAAAAGGAATGTCTAATCCTTTTAGTAATTCTTGTCTGCGTGGTGATTGACTTCCTAAAATTAGCATGTTTTTTTATTTTTGATTGAAAATTTATTTTCCTCCTTTAAGTCCCCAAATTAGGACGGCTCCGATGGCTATGAGTGCCAAACTCCAAACGTAAGTTGGAAGAATGTCGAAATAGCGATAAATAGTGTCAAAACGCATAAACAATCCAACTAATATTAAAGCCCAACCAATGTTTTTTGTTTTGTGAAAGATGAAAAAGATTATTCCGACAATGATGGGAAAATTGGCAAGGTCGAATAGGTATTGTCCTATTGTTGTGGGAATGATGTTGAATGTTTTTAGTAAAAATAAAATTCCGAAAAATAAAAAGGTTATTCCCCAAGATAATTTATTATCTTTTTTCATGTTGTTTTTTTATTGTGGATTTACAAAAAATATTCCGAATAGAGCCAATCCATTTGCTTTTGCGATAAGAAAGTAGAATAGAAAAGAATAGGCTAATCCGATAATCATGATGATTTTTGTACAAATTGAACAAGAGTGAAATTCTGTGGGAGTTTTGGCTTTCCAAATGAAATATGTCAGAAGTAGAATAGGGACGATTAGTCCGCAAATTATGAAGCGTAAACTATAGAATTCGTCTATTGTTTTGAATAATGCAAAATCTTGTACGAATGATACGTAAGACCAAATCAAAAGTGCGATGAATAGCACAATGTAGGAATATAAAATCCATTTCGTTTTTGAAATGCCGAATACGACGGGAAGTGTGCGACATTCATTTTCTTTGTCGCCATATTCATCTTCCATATCTTTGATTGTTTCTCGAATCATTGATAAAATAAAAGCAAATCCGCTAAATCCTAAAATCCAAGTGTAAATTGTTGGTAAGATTGGTGTTTGCATGAGCAATTCCGGAGAATAATTCGTTTGTAAAACTTCTCCATTGGCTAATGCAATGAGGATTGGAGCAAGTGCCGTACAAAGGGAAATGATGAAATTTCCTAAAAATGGCATTCGTTTGTAACTTGCGGAATAAAACCACAACAATCCGGGAGTCATAAGAAAAATGAAACAAAGCGATAGGCTTTTTAGTTTCCAACTTACAAATAATCCTAAAAGAACTCCAATTGCAGTTGTGATATGATGTATCCAAGATGCTGTTCGTTTTGTTATTGTTCGTCCTACAATTTGACGATTAGGGCGATTTAATAAGTCGATTTTTGTGTCAAAATAATCGTTGATGGCATATCCTCCCGCAGCAATAAAGACGGTTGCAAAGATTATTAACCAAAGGAGGTTTGTGTTTAATGCGTAATCTCCAATTCCAAATGTTGTAAGAATGGGTAAAACAATGCAATGATGCATTATCCATTGAACTGCAATGATAAAAATCAGATTTTTATATCTTATGAGTTGAAAATAATCTTTCATGTTTTTTTATGTTTTTTTGTTACCAACCAAAAGCTTCTGCATCAGACATCCATAGTCCTTGTGCTTTTAAAACTTGTTCTACGACATCTCGAACACAACCCATTCCTCCGCATTTTTCGCTGATATAATCTGAAATTGCTTTGATTTCAGGAGCCGCATCTGCCGGACAAGCTGTGATGCCTACCATTTTCATACATTCATAATCCGGAATATCGTCGCCCATATAAAGAATTTCGTCTGATTGAAGATGATATTTTTGCATAAATTCTTTTAAGCGTTCGGTTTTTACACCTGCTTTCATGTAGATTTCATCAAATCCAAGTCCGCGAAATCTAACTTCGATGGCTTCGGTTGCTCCTCCGGTGATAATTGCCAGCGGAATTCCTTTTTTGTGTGCATGATGTAGGGCATATCCGTCTTTTGTGCTGATTACTCGCATAGGTTCTCCGTTTGGATATAATGGAATATGAGATGTGGATAAAACGCCATCAACGTCGAAAACCATTGCTTTGACAAATTTGAGTTTTTCTTTGAAATTCATTGTAAAAAAAGGAATGTGTAATATACGTTGAACTTTTGCAAAGTTATTACATTTTGTTAATAATTACAATATTTATTTTTCGGTTGAATCCATAATGGAGTTTGAAAGAAGTGTGTAAATTTCAGTTAGTTTTTTGTCATTTTTTAGAGCCAATAAATGTTTGAAAAGAATGGAATGGTCATGACGAGACGCAGGTCCTGTTTGTGCTTCTTTAGGTGAAATGGTTTGGATTTTTTCGGTAGTTTCTTTTATTAGTGGAAGCATAAGCGAAAAGTCTAATCCGTTTTCTTTCAATAAATTATCTGCTAAAGCGTAAAGATGATTTGGAAAATTGCAACAAAAAACTGCGGCTAAATGAAGTGCTTGTCTTGATTTTGAATTACAAATTGTGACGTGGCGACTAATGTTTTGAGCAATTGTTTGGATTTGAGTTTGAGTTTCTTTGTTGTTTCCTTCTACAAACAATGGAATTTCCGAAAAAAGAACCGGCTTGTCTTTCGAAAAAGTTTGCATAGGGTAGAGAACGCCACATTGTTTTATTGTTTCAAAAACGGATAAATCCAAACTTCCTGCAGTATGAATATGAATTCCGTTTTTGTGTGGATTTTGAGAAATGATTTCTTTTAAAATATCATCTTTTACGCAATAGAAAAAATAATCTGCCAATCGAAGATTTTGAATGTCGTTGGTGTATTCGCATTCAATTTCGTTTGCCAATATTTGGGCAGAACGAATGGTTCGGCTATAGATTTGAATGATTTCTATCCCCGAAGATTTTATGGCTTTGCTCAAATGCGTGGCAACGTTTCCGGCTCCTATGACGATTGCGGTTTTCAAAACGTGTTGGTGTGAATTTTTTCCCACTGAAGATTTGCGTCTTCAAATGGTTTTCGATCTTGATCTTTGTATCCAATGGCAATGATACTTTGTACAAAATAATTGTCTGGAATGTTAAGAATCTCTCTTACAACGTCTTCCGAATCTTTTCCGTCTGCTGTTTTGCGAAGGCGACATTGCACCCAACAACTGCCTAATCCGATACTTTCGGCAGCTAATTGAGCGATGATAGATGCTATCGAACAATCTTCAATGACGATGTCCGATTTGTTTTTATCTGCAATGACAACGATTCCAAGTGGTGCGTTGCGAAGTAATTCGCTGCCGTGTTCTTTGCAATAAGAAAGTTGGTCTAAGATATTTTTGTCATCAATAAAAATGAATTCCCATTCGTTGAATCGTTTTCCCGAAGGTGACATCAAAATGGCTTTTTTTATCAATTCAATTTTTTCGTTTTCGATTTTTGTTTCTTTGAATCGGCGAATAGATCGGCGATTGCGTAATAATTCGTTGATAAAATCCATATCGTTTGTTTTTGTTTATTTTTGTACGTGAATCAAAAAAATGCAAGGTCGTTTGTTGAGATCCGGAAGTTCTTTTTTTGTTTTCCATTCTCCGATTGTGTGCGTTTTTATATATTCTGTATCAAGAGTGATGTCTGCGGCAATGCACAACAAAGTGTTGTTGTGACAAGTATTTAAAATTTCAGAAAGTATTTTCATGTTACGATAGGGTGTTTCGATAAAAATTTGAGTTTGACCCTCGTTTGCCGCTCTTGATTCTAATTGTTTTATTTTTTTTGTTCGAGCATTATTTTCAATTGGTAAATAACCGATAAAGGCAAAACTTTGACCATTAAATCCGGATCCCATAAGGGAAAGCAATATGGAAGATGGTCCGACTAATGGAATTACACGAATTCCTTTGCGTTGTGCGATTGCGACAACGTCAGCTCCCGGATCGGCAACGGCGGGACAACCGGCTTCGGAAATGATTCCAATGTCAAATCCTTTTTTCGTTGGTTCAAGAAATGAGGCTATTTTTGTGCGATCGGTATGTTGATTAAGTTCGAAAAATGTGCAATCATCAATCGGAAAAGTGTGATTTATTTTTCTTAAAAAACGTCGTGCTGTACGAATATTTTCAACAATAAAATGACGTATGTTGTTGGTGATTAAATTGTTCCCTTCGGGAAGAATATTTTTTAAATCACAATCTCCTAATGTGTTGGGTATGAGATATATTGCAGCCATTTTTTTTTGAAAATTTGTTATGATTGAAAAGTTGAAAAAAGAATTTCTCCGTCGTATGCAAGATGGTAATTGCTTGGAAGTATTTTTTCTACTTCGTCGTGAAGTCCCATTTTGTGACTAATGTGCGTAAAATATGCTTGTTTGGGTTGAAGTTCATTTAGCAATTCAATTGCATCGGATAATTTTAAATGAGAAGGATGTGGATTTTGTTGAAGCACATCAATGATTAGTGTGTCTAAATTTTTTAGTTTTTCTTTTTCTGATTTTTCAATGATTTGAAAATCAGTAATATAAGCGAAGTCTTTGATGCGAAATCCTAAAATTGGCAATTTTCCGTGAATGAGTCTGATTGGTGTGATTTGAATATTATTGACAAAAAAAGGATTTTCGTTTATTGGAAAAAGATTTAGTTGTGGAGCTCCCGGATACGGATTTTCTCCAAATAAATAGGGAAAAGAATCATGGAATGATTGAAGAACTCGTTTTTCTGCATAAAGATTTGCTTTTCTGAACGGACGAAGTTCGTTGATTCCGAATGAATGATCAAAATGTTCGTGAGTAAACAAAATTGCATCAAAAGATTCAATTTTATGACGAATACATTGAGTCCTAAAGTCTGGACCACAATCGATTATGATTTTGGTATGATCAATTTCTATCAAAATAGAAGAACGAAGACGTTTGTCTTTTGGATTTGTGCTTTGACAGACTTGACAATTGCAATTTAATTGAGGAACTCCGGTCGAGGTTCCGGTGCCAAGAAAAGTGATTTTCATAACGCAATGTTCATTCTTATTCGCCATTCGTTAGGATAAAGAGAGTTGCATCTGTTGCCTAAATTTTTTACCCAACCAATAGGCGTTTTTTTGTATGTTAGCAAAATTAAACCTTTGGGAGATTGAGGCAGAAAAATATTTTCTGTTTTTAGATACGATAGTGCGGTTGTTAAATCTATTTCTGCCGATTCGCATTCTTTTTGATTTAGCTGATAAGATAGAGCTAAAGCAATATGAGGAATGAAATTTTTTCCTTTCCAAATTCCAAGTGGAATGCCTACGTGTAAGATTTTTAAATATTTTTGTAAATAATCGATTTCTTCCACAAATGGATTTGGCAACAATGTCGAAATTCCGTTAATTTCGCTTAACGAGTATTGTTCATGATTTAATACAAATCGTTTTGCGTCAATTTGTTCTTGTGTTGGTTTCCAATTTTTTCTTTTCGCAGGTTTTATTTTTAAATGATTTTCCTGTGTTGTTTTTCTTAAAACAGAAAGGAAAAATCCTTCTCCTTTTATTTTGTGTGGGTAAAAATGATAACCTTTATTTTCGGTCGAAATATTCCATTCATTTTTTATGGAAACAGGCAAAATTTCTGCTCCTAATTGATCGCAAATAAAATCAACAATTCCTTCGTCTTCAAGAGAATTATATGTGCATGTGCTATAAATCAAAATGCCATTTTCGGCAAGACTTGACCAAATAGATGACAAAATTTTTTTTTGACGCTCCACACACAATTCTACGTTGTTTGGCGACCATTCTGAAATGGCATTTAGGTCTTTCCTGAACATTCCTTCTCCGGAGCATGGTGCATCAACCAAAATTACATCAAAATAAGAATGTAGATGTTGAAAATCTTCCGGCAAATTATTTGTGACAATCGTGTTTTCGCCACCCCATTTTTGAACATTTTCATTGAGAATATATGCTCGTTGACGAATATATTCGTTGCAAATCAGTAAACTATTTTCGGGAAGGATACTTTGCAATAAAGTCGATTTTCCTCCGGGTGCGGCACACAAATCAAGAACTCTTACGGGAGAATCGACATATTGCCGAAATGCTTGCTCGACAAACATTGATGAAGCTTCTTGTACATAATATGTTCCGGCATGAAACAAAGGATCTAACGTAAAAATTGGTCTTTCTTCAAGATAATAACCATAAGAAGACCAAGCAACTTTTTCTGTTAGAGGAAATGTTTTTGAATAATCTTTGTTTGGATTTATTCTAATGCTGGTCGGAGAGTCCGAAGTCAAGGCTTCAAGAAGTGCCTGACTTTCAGATTCTCCTAATTGTTTTTTTATATTTTGTACAAATTGTGGATGCACGTTTTTTTATAGTTTACATTTTTTTAAAAAGTATTCATGAACTCTATCATCTCTCGTTAGTTCGGGGTGAAATGCTGCTGCAAGCAAATTGTTTTGTTCTGCCATTAGGATTTTTCCGTCTAATTCAAGCAAAGATTTTGCTTCATTTTCTACACGATCAATGTATGGAGCTCGAATAAATACGGTATGAAATGGTTCGTTTCCTAATACGGGAATGTTCATGTCGGCTTCAAAACTGGCTAATTGTCGTCCAAAAGCGTTGCGTTCCACGTAAGTGTCCATTAGGTTGAGACGAGGTTGATCGCTTCCGTTAATGTTTTTTGACAAAAGAATAAGTCCTGTGCATGTTCCAAAAATAGGAAGACCTTTTTTTCCTAATTCAGAAATAGGATTTAATAGATTGTAACGAATAAGAAGTTTTCCGATTGCAGTGCTTTCTCCTCCCGGAAGAATCAATCCGTCAATACCATTAAGATCCTCTGGATCAAGAATATTTGTTGCCTCTGCACCTAATCGTTCGATTGCCCAACGATGTTCTCTAATAGCTCCTTGTAGAGCTAAAATTCCGATTTTCATTTTTTTATTTTATATAAAAAAGTCGTCATAGTTTTATATATAAATCCATGACGACTTGATTTTTTTTTGATTATTTTATTTCAAAATAAGGATAATAGTAATCTTTGAATTACCAACCGCGACCAGCTAATTTATCTCTGTCGTCCATTTGAGCTACGCTTTGTCCTCGCATTGCATCTCCTAATCCTTTTGAAACTTCAGCGATAAGTGCTGCGTCATTGTAATGAGCTGTTGCTTCTACGATGGCTTTTGCACGTTTTGCAGGATTGTCTGATTTGAAGATTCCGGAACCAACGAAAACTCCATCACAACCTAATTGCATCATCAACGCTGCATCTGCAGGAGTTGCGATACCTCCGGCTGCAAAATTAACTACAGGAAGACGTCCTAATTTGCGAACTTGAAGAATTAATTCGTATGGTGCTCCAAGATCTTTTGCGATTGTCATCAATTCCATTTCGGTTGCAGACATTACTCGTTGAATATCTTCGTTTACTTGGCGAATGTGGCGAACGGCTTCTACAACGTCTCCGGTTCCCGCTTCTCCTTTGGTACGAATCATGGCTGCTCCTTCTCCGATACGACGAAGAGCTTCTCCAAGGTTACGAGCTCCACATACGAATGGAACTTTGAATTGATCTTTCAAAATATGATATTTGTCATCTGCCGGAGTCAAAACTTCGCTTTCGTCAATAAAATCGATGTCAAGAGCTTCCAACACTCGAGCTTCAACAATATGTCCAATACGAGCTTTTGCCATTACCGGAATAGAAACTGCGTCTTGGATTCCTTTTATCATTTCAGGGTCAGACATGCGAGCAACTCCTCCTTGTGCACGAATATCGGAAGGAACTCGTTCTAATGCCATAACTGCAACGGCTCCGGCTTCTTCTGCAATTTTTGCTTGTTCTGGGTTTACTACGTCCATAATAACACCGCCTTTAAGCATTTCTGCAAGACCGGTTTTTACTGTAAATGTTCCTGTTTCTTTTTTGATATCAGTCATTTTTTTTTAATGATATATAGATTAAACTTTTTTCTTGAAAAAATCGTACAAAGATACTATTTTTTTTCGAGAATAAGAATAGTGTATGTTACAAAAATAATTCGGATATGATGTAGTCTGTTCGAAGAAATCCTTTTTTTGTCAGTTTGTAGTTTTGATTTTGTTTTTTGATGTCGTCAGACAAGATGAATTTGAGTAGTTTTTGTTCTATTTTTTCTAATTCTTTTTCTGTTGTTTTTGATGCTAAGTCTTTGATGTTTAATCCTTTTTTTGTTCGTAATCGAGTCATTAAGAGTTCGTTCGCTAAATCGGTTTGTGATAAATTTTCGGTATCAAAAGGAATGTTTGTTTGATTTTCAAATGATTGTATGTATTTTTTTAAATCAGAAAGATTCCATCGTCGAATATTTTTTCCATCGTAGGAATGTGCCGCAGGTCCGTATCCGATGTAAGGTTTTTGAGTCCAATAACAACTGTTGTGAATGGATTCTTTTCCTTTTTTTGCGAAATTGGAAACTTCATATTGTAGATAACCATGTTGGTTTAGTGTATTGATTATGGTTTTGTACATTTGAATGCTTGTGTTTTCGTCAAGTTCGTGGATTTCTTTGTTTTTTAATTTTTCTACCAAAGGAGTTTCTCCTTCAAATGTTAAATTGTAGGTTGAAATGTGTGTTGGTTGAAGTGCAATGAGGGAATTTAAATCGTTTTGAAGTTCGAGAATCGTTTGGTTGGGAAAGCCAAAGATTAGGTCAAGGCTGATATTGCTGAATCCGTTTGTTTGGAGTTGTTTGACA
The DNA here is from genome assembly GCA_017646805.1 of Paludibacteraceae bacterium. GTDB lineage: Bacteria > Bacteroidota > Bacteroidia > Bacteroidales > Paludibacteraceae > UBA4363. Next base: position 22,225 of record JAGCLW010000055.1, read on the forward strand.
GCATCAAAAGCTTGTTGGCTATCGTGTCGTCGTTGTATGAAAGAAAGTCTTTCGTTGTTTGTACTTTGGATTCCAATGCTGATACGATTGAAGGGTAGGGAATGGAGCATTTTTGCGTATTCTGCAGAAATGTCGTCAGGATTTACTTCTATGGTGATTTCTTTGCATTTGGAGATGTCGCAAATGGATTTTATTGTGTTGAATATTTGCAAAAAATGATGTTGTGATAATAAACTTGGAGTGCCTCCTCCGAAATAAATGGTTTGAATGATTTCGTTTTGATCAAGTTCATTTTTTCGAAGAAGAATTTCATAGCAAAGTGCATCGACAAAGGAGTCGATAAGTTTTGTTTCGGTGCAAGAATAAAAAGCACAATATGCACATTTTGTTTTACAGAATGGTATGTGAAAATAGAGATGCATGAAAAAATATTAAAATGAAAAAAGAGATTCAAACTTGTGTTGTTTAAATCTCTTTTATTGTTTTGTTGCGGAGACCGGATTCGAACCGATGACCTTTGGGTTATGAGCCCAACGAGCTACCTCTGCTCCACCCCGCGTTGTTTTTCGACTGCAAAGGTATGCTTTTTTTTTGAAAAATCAAATTTATTTGCAAAAATTATTCCTTTTTGTCATTTTCTTGTCGTAAGGTTATTTTTCTATATTCAAAATAGTAAATGTCACTAATGATGCGATTTCTGACGCGGATTAAACTTGAAGGAAGATTGTTTGGGTTTCGTTTCAGTGGTCGTGGTAAACAAACGGCTAATGATGCGGCTTGTTTTTTTGTTAAATTTTTTGCAGTTGTATGATAATATTTTTTTGCCGCACTTTCGACTCCGTAAATTCCATCTCCCAATTCAACAATATTTAGATAAACCTCCATGATTCGTTCTTTTGTCCAACAAAATTCGATTAAGAATGTAAAGTATGTTTCAAATCCTTTGCGAATAAAACTTCGATCACAAAGCGTAAATACGTTTTTGGCGGTTTGTTGAGAGATTGTACTTCCTCCTCTTAATTTTGAACTGTTTTTCTTTTTTTGTTTTGAATTGTATTCTATGGCTTCGGCAATGGCTTTGGTGTTGAATCCGTTGTGTTCCAAAAATTGACTGTCTTCTGCACCCATTACGGCTCGATACATGTTGGGTGAGATGTTTTCTATTGGAGTCCAATCTCGTTCTAATTTGATTTCTTTTCCGTCTTTGTGTTGTTCGTACATGCGAATAAACATTAAAGGCGTGAAATATACGGGAACAAAACGGAATAAAACAACTGAGCCAATACTTAACGCAAAAAAGAAAATTAATCCTTTGAAGAAAAAGATTGAAATTTTTCCTGCAATGGTTATTTTGTCAAATTTTAATTTGTTTTTTTTGCTGTTTTTTTTAGCCATCGGATTGCGAATGGATTTTTGATGAAATTATTCGTTTTCGGTATTTTCTTCCGAAAAATTGTTTTCGTTGATTAGTTTGTTTTCTTCTTCAAATACTTCTTCGTACATTCGTTCATTTGAAAATTGAAGAACTCGTCCCGGAAATTGTTCTATCCAACCATGATTGTGAGTGGACATGATGATGGTGGTTCCTTGCGTTTTTATTTTATGTAATAATTGTACGATTTCTTTTCCGGTTTCAGGGTCTAAGTGTCCGGTTGGTTCATCGGCGAGTATGATTTCGGGTTTGTTGAGCAAAGCACGAGCGATGACGATCCGTTGTTGTTCTCCTCCCGATAGTTGATGAGGCATTTTGTAGCCTTTGTTGCTCATTCCGACTTCTTTGAGAACTTCTGCAATGCGATTTTCTATTTCGGAACGTTTTTTCCAGCCGGTTGCACGTAGTACAAATTCTAAATTATCGTGAACTGTTCGGTCTGTTAATAATTGAAAATCTTGATAAATGATTCCTAATTTTCTGCGAAGATAGGGAATGTGTTTTCGTTTTAATTTTTGTAGATTGTAGGTAAAAATTGAGGCATGTTCTCCGTAAGCGATAGGAACTTCAGCATAAAAAGATTTAAGTAATGTACTTTTTCCACTACCTACTTTGCCGATGAGGTATAGAAATTCTCCTTGTCGTACTTCAAGATTTACATCTTTGAGCACAATTACTTCTGCTTGAAGAATATCTACTGAGACGTATTGTATGAGCAAGTTTTTTTCTTCCATAAGATTCTATTGCTTGATTATGAGATGGTTAATAATCTTTGCCTTTGACGCCTTTATGACGTTTTTTTAGTTGAATAGCTAAATCTTCGAATCTATATCCTTTTGATGTTAATAAAACGATGAGATGGTAGATAAGATCAGATGCTTCATAAAGAAATCCTTCGTCTGTGCCGTTGGTTGCTTCAATGACTGTTTCTACAGCTTCTTCGCCAACTTTTTGTGCCATTCGATTGATTCCGGATTGAAATAGTGATGTGGTATATGATCCTTCAGGCATTTCTTTAAAGCGTTGATCAATGAAGTCTTGAAGAATTTTGATGAAGAACAAATTGGTTTTATTTTCTTCATTCCAACAAGTGTCGGCTCCGGTATGACAGACTGGTCCGACCGGATTTGCTTTTATCAACAATGTGTCATTGTCGCAGTCTGTGGCGATAGAGACTAAATTGAGAAAGTTTCCGCTTTCTTCTCCTTTGGTCCAAAGTCGTTGTTTTGATCGGGAGAAAAATGTGACTTTTCCTGTTTCTTGCGTTTTTTTCAGCGATTCTTCGTTCATGTAACCCAACATGAGTACTTTTCCTGTTAAATCGTCTTGTATAATAGCAGGAACGAGACCTCCCATTTTTTGAAAATCAATTTTCATTATTTTTATGATTTATTTTGCGTTTATATTGTGTAATTCTTTTAATGTAATTTTGCCTTCGTAGATGGCTTTTCCGAAAATGACAGCAGGAACTCCTATTGAGTCGAGATATAGAATGTCGTCAATAGAGCTTATTCCTCCGCTTGCAATGAGATAAAGATTTGGATACGTAGCGAGTATTTTTTTGTATAATTCAGAAGAAGGACCTTGTAGCATTCCGTCTTTGCTGATGTCGGTGCAAATAACTTTATTGATACCTTTGTCTATGTTTTTTTTCAAAAAAGGCAAAAGGTTTAAGTCGGTCACTTCAATCCACCCTTGAACGGCAATCTTTTCATCTTTCACATCGGCTCCAAGAATGATTTTTTCGGCTCCGAATGTTTTAATCCAAGAATGAAATGTGTCAGGATTTTTTACTGCGATACTTCCTCCGGTAACCATTGAGGCTCCGTTTTCAAAGGCAATTTTTAGGTCTTCGTCAGTTTTTAATCCGCCACCAAAATCAATAATTAAGTTTGTTTTTGAACTGATAGTTTGAAGGGTTTTGTAGTTGACTATATGTTGTGCTTTAGCTCCATCAAGGTCAACCAAGTGTAATCGGCGAATTCCGGCATCTTCAAATTGTTTTGCAATTTCAAGAGGGTTTTCGTTGTAGATTTTTTTTTGATTATAATCTCCTTGCGATAGTCGTACGCATTTTCCTTCTATCAAATCTATGGCGGGAATGAGTTCTATCATTTTATGTTTTTTTGTTGTTCAAATTCTTCAAGCATTGCTTTCATGTTGATTTCTTCTTTTTTATGATTGTAAAATTTAAATTGAAGAAATCCTAATTGTTGAGAGGGGACGACGTTGCATCCAAATCCATATTTCCATTTCCATTTCCATTCAAGCGATGGAAAACCTTGTTTGATGTAAGCACAAACGTAAGGATGTATGTGTAAATAAAATTTTTTGATGCCCAATTGGTTGATCATTGTGTTGATTTTTTCTTCCAATTGATCTGTAAAAAGAATGGAAGGCAACATTTTTCCTTTTCCGTAACAAGTTGGACAAGTTTCTTCTACGTCAATATCAATTACCGGACGAACGCGTTGTCGTGTGATTTGCATGACACAGAATTTGCTCAATGGTAAGACATTGTGTTTTGCACGGTCGTGAGCCATTAAAGACTTCATGTGTTCATACAATGTGTTTTTATGTTCTCCTTCGAGCATGTCAATGAAATCAATTGAAATGATTCCTCCCATGTCGCGAAGACGAAGTTGTCGAGCGATTTCTTCAGCTGCCGCCATGTTTACAGCCAACGCATTCGCTTCTTGACCATCGGCCAATTTTGCACGATTTCCACTGTTTACATCGATCACATGCATTGCTTCGGTGTGTTCGATGATTAGATATGCTCCATTTTTGAATGCAACGATTTTACCAAAAGAAGATTTTATTTGCTTGGTAATGTCAAATTTGTCAAAAATCGGAATGTCATCTTTGTATAATTTTACAATTTCTTTTTTTGACGGGTCAATCAGTTTGATATATTCTTTGACTTCTTTGCAATAATTTTCTTCGTTGATATAAATATTTTCAAAAGAAGAATTGAAAATGTCTCTGATGATACCAACCATACGTCCTATTTCTTCACAAACAAGAGCGATTCCGTTTGATTGTTGCATTTTTACAACAGTTTCTTCCCATCGTTTGATAAGAATTTTTAATTCATTATCCAACTCTGCCGCTCCTTTTTCTTCTGCAACGGTACGAATGATTACTCCAAATCCTTTTGGTTTAATACTTTGAATGAGTCGTTTTAGGCGATTTTTTTCTTCATTTGACCGAATTTTTTGTGAAACAGAAACTTTTTCGGCAAATGGAATAAGAACAAGGTATCTTCCTGCAATGGACAACTCGGAGGTTAATCGAGGTCCTTTGGTTGATATTGGTTCTTTTGTTATTTGTACAGGAATTTCTTGTCCGACTTTTAAAACATCGGAAATAGATCCGTTTTTATCTAAATTAATTTCCGAATAGTTTGTTTCTAATTCGGGAATTCGTTTTCGATTGTTTAATAGTTGTTTTGAAAATGAGTGAAGTGCTTGAAAATGAGATCCTAAATCTAAATAATGAAGAAAAGCATCTTTTTCATATCCAACATCGATGAAAGCGGCATTGAGTCCGGGCATTAGTTTTTTTACCCGTCCAATGTAAATGTCGCCTACCGAATAAGATGTTGCTTGTCGAGTTTCTTTATGTAATTCGACAACACGTTTGTCTTCTAAAAGGGCGATGGATATTTCATTAGCTTTTACGTCTATAATCAATTCATTTTCAACGCTCTTCATTTTCTTTTTTCTTTTTTTTATTGTTTGTAATCAAACTTGATATAAAAAAAACAAACCTAAAAATACGGGAGTAACCGCACTTTAGGTTTGCTTTTTCTTCACTCGCCTAATCGGCAGGAGTCTAAAATGTTTGAGACTAATTCTTATAGTTTAAGAAATAAGTTATTTCTTTTTGTGTCTATTTTTTCTTAGTCTTTTCTTTCTTTTGTGAGTAGACATTTTATGTCTTTTTCTCTTTTTTCCGCTTGGCATAGTTGTAAAAAATTATAAATTTATTTCGTTGTATTATTTTACCATTGAAGAAAATGTCTTCGAAGGTTTGAAAGAAGGAATCTTATG
>JAGCLW010000056.1 GCA_017646805.1 Paludibacteraceae bacterium
AATTAAAATTTGCTTCAAAACCTTTATTGTTTTTACTCAATCCTCGACGATAGTCAACCTCCGCCTTTACATAATTTTTATCTTCGTATGCTCGATTTCCTTTCCTCACATCTTTGGATTCTTGTTGTGCAAAAAGAGATATTGACCAAACAAACAAAAATAAAAAACTGGTTTTAAATTTATTTATCATGACAAAATCTTAATTTTTTTATCAATTAAACAATCGAAGCTTATTCATCCATTTTCTTTTTCTTTCGGAAAGAAATAATTCTATAAGCAACAACAAAAACATTACAAAAGCTAAAATCTGAAATTGTTCTTCAAAATCGGTAAATACCTTCGATTCAACTTCCGATTTTGCCATTTGATCAATTGATTTTTGTATCACACGTTGTGCATTATTAGTATTGTCTGCTCTCACATAAATTCCGCCTCCGGCTTTAGCAATATCTGCACACATGTTTTCGTTTAGCTTTGTTATCACCGTATTCCCATTTCGATCTTTCTTGAACGACATCGCATTTTGTTCCGGAATCGGAGCTCCGGAAGGACTTCCCATTCCTACCACATGAACTATAATTCCCTTAGACATTGCCTCTTTGGCTGCTCCAATCGCATCATCTTCATGATTTTCTCCATCCGTAATAACCACAATCGTTCGTGAAACTTCTGCACCTTCTTCTTGAGGTCCAAAACTACTCATTGCCATATCAATAGCAGTCCCGATTGCTGTTCCTTGCGTTGGAATAAGAGACGGCGTAATCGACGGTAAAAAAAGTTTTGCAGAAACAAAATCGCTGGTTATTGGAATTTGAGTATAAGCATTACCGGCAAAAATAATCATTCCTACTTTGTCATCAGCCAAATTATCAATCAACTTGGCAACAATTTGCTTTGATTTTTCCAATCGATTGGGTTGAATATCTGTAGCCAACATGGAATTTGAGACATCCATTGCCACAATCACTTCCACTCCACTTCGTTTTACTGTTTCTATTTTTGACCCAAACTGAGGACGAGCCAACAAAAAAATACCTAAAACAACGACTAACAATTGCAACGTAAATTTCCAATCTTGACGGTGTTTTGAAAATTGAGGCATCAAACGCATAACAAGATTTTCATCACCAATCATCGCAATTTTTTTTCTACGATGATAATTTTTGTACCATTGCAAGCCTATCAATATCGGAATGATAAGCAACAAATAAAGATATTCTGGAATAGCAAAACGAAACATTTTACAAACAAATATTTTTTATACAAAAACAATTAACTCAAACTACGGAATAGAAGAAAGATATGTTTTTCTTAAAATAATTTCCAACAATAATGAAACCATCGCCAAAATAGCAAACAAAACATAAGCTTCATTGCGTTTGTTAAACTCTGTCACTTCTATTTTTGTTTTCTCCATTTGATCGATTTCATTATAAATTTCACGCAATTTAGCGTTATCTGTCGCTCTGAAATAACGTCCTCCCGTCATTTCTGCAATAGATTGCAACATCGGTTCATCTATATCAACCGGAATGTCTTGATATTGCACTCCAAACGGAGTTTGTACGGGATACGGAGCCATTCCTTTCGTTCCAACTCCAATGGTATATACTCGCACACCCATTTTTTGTGCTATTTCTGCCGCTGTAATAGGAGCAATATCTCCGGCATTATTAGAACCATCTGTCAATAATATCACAACCTTTGATTTTGCTTTGCTATCTTTTATTCGCCCGACGGCATTTGCCAATCCAAGACCAATTGCCGTTCCATCTTCAAGCATTCCATATTCTACAGAAGAAAACAAATTGATCAACGCTTTGTGATCCGAAGTCAAAGGACATTGCATAAAACTCTCTCCGGCAAACAATACCAACCCGATATTATCATTCGGACGACCTTGAATAAATTCCATTACAACCGTTTTGGCCGCTTGCAAACGATTTGGTCTAAGATCTTCCGCCAACATTGTTCCGGATATATCGAGCGAAACAACAATATCAATACCTTCTTTCGTGCTACTTTGCCAACTATTTGATGTTTGAGGTCGTGCAAGCACAATAATCAACAGCGAAATCGTAATCATTCGCAAAATAAACGGAAGATGACGAAGTCGCATTTTTAACGTTTTGTTCATCATAGAAAATGCCGACAAAGAAGATATTTTCATCGCAATTTCATGACGTTTATGACGTTTGATATACCAATAAACAATTGGAATAATCAAAAGAAGTAATAATAAATAATATGGATTTGCAAAAGACACGTTTGTTTTTATTTTAATTGTTTTTTATTCCGATAAATTTTCTTTCTCTAAATTCTTTTCTATTTTTTGATTTTCTTCAAGAGTTTCTTCTTTCGGTTTGGTTGCTTCGACAAATAAAAGAGCCGTATTCAACATTTTTTCATTTTCTGTTGTTTCAGGAATCCATTTTGCAAATTTTACCAAATCAGACAAACGAAGCAATGTTTCCAATTCTTGTTTTTCTTTTTTCAATTCATTATCCAAAAACAAATCTACCGCATCTATAATTTGATCAGAAGTCATCTCGATTGCATCAATTTCAAAACGAATTGAAATATAACGTCTTAAAACAAAAGTTAGATCTGTATAATATTCTTTTATTCTCGCTTTTTGCCACAATTTTTCATCTCGAATACGGCTAAATTCTCGCATTGCATATTCATACGGATCCACAACAATTATTTCTTCTTCTTTCTTATTTTCTTTTCGCTTTTTATAATAACGATACCCAAAATAAATTCCTACAATAATTGCCACAATAAGCAATGCAAAAAAAACATATTCTGCAATTTCTCTCCAATTGATTGGAGCGGAATAGATAGGACGAATATCTGCAATATCTGCATTTAATGTATCTACTTGATACGGAAGGATTTTCAGACTTAATGTGTTGGACAAAACAGAATCTTTTCCATCAACAACAAATGCAAACGGAGGAATATAAAAAAGTGCCGAATCAAAAGCCGTAACTACAACATTTTGCACCACTTGCAAATCTTTATTATCCAAGATGGTTGTATCTTTTTTTGACAAAGTTACAACTTCCAAACCGCTGATTATAGTGTCGGAAAGTACCGGAAATAATACCGTCTGATTTTCATTTTGTATTGCTTCCAAACGAATTGTTGCTTGTTCTCCAATACGAATAGCCGTAGAATCTATCGATGATTTTACAATTACATTTCCAGCTATTGAAATGGTTGAAATAAAAGAAATTAGCAACAAATAAAAAATCTTTTTCATCATCAACTTCTCATTTTAAAAAGTTTCAGCAATGCTTTTACATAATCATCACTCGTCGAAATAGAAATCGTATCTACTCCATTTCTTACAAAATCAGATTGCAATTCGGCTTGTTTTTCTTTCCAAGCATTACGATACGACATTCTCAAACGTTGATCCGATGTATCAACCCACAATTCTTCTTCCGTCTCTGCATCTCTCACTTTGATCAACCCGACTTCCGGCAAAACCTCTTCCATCAAATCATACACTTGCAAAGCTATCAAATCATGTTTTCGACTTGCAATCGTCAAACTATCTGTAAATGAAGGAGAAATAAAATCCGAAATCAAAAATGCCGTCGAACGTTTTTTTATTGCATTTGTAAAAAAACGCAGTGCAACTTCTATATTTGTTTTACGACTTTTCGGCTTAAAATTCAACATCTCACGAATGATATGCAACACGTGACGTTTTCCCTTTTGTGGTGGAATAAATTTTTCTATTTGGTCAGAAAAAAATACCACTCCAATTTTATCATTATTTTGAATTGTTGAAAATGCAATTGTTGCCGCAATTTCCGTTATCAATTCTCGTTTGGTACGATCATGCACCCCAAATTCTCCACTATCACTCACATCTATCAACAACATAACCGTCATCTCTCTCTCTTCTTCAAATACTTTTACATAAGGTCGATTAAATCGGGCTGTCACATTCCAATCAATATTACGAACATCATCACCAAATTGATATTCTCGCACTTCACTAAACATCATTCCTCTTCCTTTGAAAGCGGAATGATATTCTCCTGCAAAAATATGATTTGACAAGCCTCGAGTTTTAATTTCAATCCGACGAACTTGTTTAAGCAATTCTGTTGTTTCCACGATTTTTTTGTATAGAATTAAAATTCTGTATTTTCTTAATTTACGTATAAATCAAATGCATCAGCATCTGTGATTGTTACATCATAAAATTCTCCAATTACCATCTTCTGACCTTTCATTTTAATCAAAACTTCCCCATCTACTTCCGGCGAATCGTACTCCGTACGACCTATATAATAATCGTCTTCTTCTCGATCAATAATCACCTTCAACGTTTTTCCTATTTTTTCTCGATTGATTTCCAGTGCTATATCTTCTTGCAAAGTCATCAATTCCTCTAAACGTCTTTGCTTTTCTTCTTCCGACACATTATCTTCATAATGAATAGCACTATATGTTCCCTCTTCCTCACTATACATGAATGCTCCCATTCGCTCAAACCTCATGCGACGAACAAAATCCATCAAGTCTTTGAAATCCTCTTCCGTTTCGTCAGCATGACCGACCATAAGCGTCGTACGAAGATGAATATTTGGCACTTCATTACGAATTTGAGTTATAAGCGTTTCCATCTCCTCTTTCGTAATTCCTCGACGCATTACTTTCAACATGTGTTCCGAAGAATGTTGCAACGCCAAATCAAGATACGCACAAACATTTTCTTTTTCTCGCATCACTCGCAACAAATCATACGGAAATTGACGAGGATAAGCATAATGCAATCTCAACCATTTTACACCCGGAATATCAGCCAAACGTTCAACCAACTCAGCCAATTTATTTTCCTTGTATAAATCTATGCCATAATACGTAAGATCTTGAGCTATAATCTGCAATTCTTTCACTCCTGTCGAAACCAAATATTGTGCTTCTTCAACAATATCTTCTATTGTCCGACTCTTATATTTTCCTGTGATAATAGGAATTGCACAATAAGAACAAGCCCGATTGCAACCTTCTGCTATTTTCAAATACGCATAATGAGATGGCGTAGTTTGCGTTCGTGTCGTACGATGATACGATGGATCAGGTTCGATTTTTCCCAAACGAAAATCATCAATTAATTTTACCCAATCATATTTTCCGTAAATAAAATCAATTTCCGGAATCTCCGTTTTCAACTCCTCTCTATATCGTTCGGACAAACAACCCATGACAACAATCGTTTGTAATGGCGAATTTTCGTCCGATTTTAGTTTTGCCAATTGCAAAAGAATATCAATACTTTCTTGTTTGGCATCTCCAATAAAACCACACGTATTCACAACAACTACCGAAGTTTCGATTTGTTCCGGATCAAGATACGCATCATAACCTGCATCGTTGATCATTCCGATTAGTTTTTCGGTATCAACGAGATTTTTGCTACAACCAAGAGAAATAACTGAAAACACTTAATTTATCAAAAAAAAGTTATAAAAAATAAGATTATGGAACTTCTACCGCATTAAGAATTTCCGTAATAATTTCTTCGGTTGTTGTATTATTGGCTTCTGCCTCATAAGACAAGCCTATACGATGACGAAGCACATCATAACACACCGTACGAACATCTTCCGGAATAACATATCCACGTCGTTTGATAAATGCGTATGCTCGTGCCGCCAAACCAAGATTTATGGTTGCACGAGGCGAACCTCCGTAAGCAATCATATTTTTCAAACTATCTAATCCGTATTCTTCCGGAAAACGTGTTGCAAAAACAATATCAACGATATAACGTTCGATTTTTTCGTCCATATACACTTGTTTTACAACTTCACGCACATCAACAATATCTTGCGGAGTCAACAATGGTTGCATTGGTTTTATATCGCCCATCAAATTTTGACGCATAATCAATTTTTCTTCTTCCTTTTTAGGATAAGAAATTACAACCTTCAACATAAAACGGTCTACTTGAGCTTCAGGAAGAGGATATGTTCCTTCTTGCTCAATTGGATTTTGAGTTGCAAGAACAAGGAATGGCGAGGGAAGTTTATGAGTTGTATCACCAATTGAGATTTGACGTTCTTGCATAGCTTCAAGCAACGCACTTTGCACTTTTGCCGGAGCACGATTTATTTCATCAGCCAATACAAAATTGGCAAAAACAGGTCCTTTTTTGATCGAAAAGTCTTCCGTTTTAGGGCTATAAATCATCGTACCAATAACATCGGCAGGCAATAAATCCGGAGTGAATTGAATACGTGAGAAATCCGCATCTATCAGTTGAGAAAGAGTCTTGATTGCCATTGTTTTTGCCAATCCCGGAACTCCTTCAAGCAAAACGTGTCCGTCGGCCAAAAGTCCAACAAGCAACGACTCTATCAAATGTTTTTGTCCCACGATGTTTTGATTCATTCCCATCATGAGCGTGTCAATGAACGAACTTTTTTGTTCAATCAAAGCATTTAATTCTCTAATATCTACCATAAATCTATATAAGTTTGTTATAATAAGTAACAAAAAAAAATGGCTGAGCAATAAGGAGAGACGCCTTATTCGGACGTCTCTCTAATTGATTTTAGGCACAATAAAAACGCAACTACCGTGCCAAATATTTTATCTGAAGCGACTTGACATATTCCATACATTGTGGATTTTTCACGTCTATAAGTTGGTCGTCAAGTACCGGTACTTTTATTTTTGTATTCAATTTTACATCATCAGGATGTGTGATAACATCGCGATTGGCTTCATAAAGATAAACCCAAAAATCCTTGTGTCCATAATACTTTTCGGCTATCAACGTGAGGCGATTTCCCTTTTTCAATATCACCGTTGTGATGTATTTTGAGAACGAACGTGGTTGTTCAAAAATAGAAGTCTTTTTCTCTGTTTTGGCAACCGATTTTGTCGCATTTGAGGAAATCTGTTTTTTGTCCGCTTCAACTTTTTTTAAGGTTTCGGACGACTGTTTCGTCGATTTTTCCGTTCCTATTGTTGATGCAATCCATTGTTTGCGTTGTTCCTCTTCTAATGCAATCGAATCTGCACGTTTTTGTTGTTCTTTTTTCACTAAAGCAATGGAATCCGCAATTCGTTGTTCGTCTTGTTTTTCGATTGTTTTAGCCTTTTGCCAATCAGCATATTTGGCTTTTGCCACAATGTATTGATCTTTAAAGAATGACGAAAATACTTGCGTACTATATTCTACATAACCAATTCCACCAACTACGATGAGCAACAACAACATAATCCAAACCCAATCCATCACACGAGAGATTTTTGACTTACGTTGCTTGATTGGCAACACTCGCTCTCCTAAATCATAATTTTCCAATGGAACGGGACGATCCGAATCTTGCGATTGTTTTTGTTTTTTTCGTTTGTTTGATTTTGTTTTTTGTTCTACAACAACCGATGGAGCTTCTTCTATGACAATCAATGGAGCATCCAACGGTTCATCTTTGGTCTCTTCTTGCTGAACTTGCTCAATCTCTGCCACAGTGGTTTCTTCTGCTATTTCTTCAGCTTTTGTTTCTACTTCCGATTCTACAGATTCTACCGGCAATGCAACTTCCTCCACTTCCGAAACGGCAACTTCTTTCACTTCTACAACTTCCGGTTCAGGAATTTGCTCTTCCACAACCGCTTTTTTAGGCTCTTTTGTTGATTTCTTTTTACTTGATTTGCGTTTTGGCTCAAGACCATTGAGCATTTCTTTTATTTCAAGTGCTTGCGTACGAAGACGTTGCAAATATTCTTGCTCTTCCGTTTGCGGATCAACACTTTTTACGTCCATTGCTTGCAAATCGGCATACGGAGCATTGACTTTATCTTTCAATTCATTTTCCGGAACAAAAACGACCTTGTTGTGTGCCGGAATCACAATTTCTTGCTTGGTATTGACATCTACACTTTTTCGCTCCTCAATCCATTTCAACTTAAACGTACCGAAACCTTTTATCTTAACAATTCCGTCTTTAAGAATCGCAATTTCCAATTCTATCAATAGCAAATGAAGAAACTCTTCAACAATCTTCTTGCTCAACCCCGTAGATTCCGCTATTGGAGCAATAAGATCTTGAATAGAAATTTTTTCTACTTTGGAATTGGTATTTAATTGATTATTATCATTCATAGCGTGGAGTTGATTTAGATTTTTCCTTCATTGCATTACTTGGTTTGAAGTTCACTACCATTTTTGGCGGAACAATCGTATGCTTTTGCGTTTGTGGATTGACCACCAAACGTTGTTGTTTTTTTCGCACTTCAAGGATTCCAAATCCTTGCATACCAACACTATTTCCCTCCGAAAGAATCGAAACTATCCTCTCATTCATGGCTCCAATAAGCATATCAACGTCTTCTTGTGAAATCTCAAGTCGATTGGCTATCGTCTGTTGTAATTCTTTGTAATTCATACTATTATAATAAATTTCTCTTACCAAAGAGACGTTAAAAAAAATGTTATAACCCATTGCAACCAAAGCAACGAATACCTAAAGTGCAAAGATAACAATTTATACATTATCGGACAAAAATTTTTATTTTTATTTAATACAAATTAACCCCTTTTTACAAAAAAAAAGACAAAAAAAAGACGCTATGAAAATAGTGTCTTTTATCCTTGTTATAATGGAAAGGTGCTACAGGAAAACACCAAGAGAGATATAGAATATTTAGTCGTAATCCTTGTTATAATGGAAAGGTGCTACAGGTACAATTTACCTATCAATCCCGAATATCAAGTCGTAATCCTTGTTATAATGGAAAGGTGCTACAGGTAAAATTTGGAATGATTACTATAGAAACCAGTCGTAATCCTTGTTATAATGGAAAGGTGCTACAGGATTCAGTGAAAACTTCAATGAGCATGGATTGTCGTAATCCTTGTTATAATGGAAAGGTGCTACAGGTTACAATCCATACACTGAATATTTTTGGATGTCGTAATCCTTGTTATAATGGAAAGGTGCTACAGGTGAGCAGTCGCAACGACGATTGATGGACGAGTCGTAATCCTTGTTATAATGGAAAGGTGCTACAGGTGCAAAAAAAATTTGCATATTACATATATGGTCGTAATCCTTGTTATAATGGAAAGGTGCTACAGGTGCTCACTTGACTTATCAAATTGAAGAACTGTCGTAATCCTTGTTATAATGGAAAGGTGCTACAGGGGATAAGTACTTTATAAATTCACTCAACCGGTCGTAATCCTTGTTATAATGGAAAGGTGCTACAGGGGATAACAGATTAACTAAAATAGAAGCGGTGTCGTAATCCTTGTTATAATGGAAAGGTGCTACAGGGAATAACGGCTATGTAACATACAATGGCTTGTCGTAATCCTTGTTATAATGGAAAGGTGCTACAGGGGACGAAGTAAATGCTATTCTTGAAGAAGAGTCGTAATCCTTGTTATAATGGAAAGGTGCTACAGGGCGAATTATATAACTTTTTAATCTAAAACTATTTGTTGTTTTTTTTTGAAAAATATAATCAACACAATTCTTATTTTCAAACTCCCGATAGATTATTTTTTTTATTCTATTTCATAATTCCGAAATTTTTCGAAACAAAAAACAACTTCTTTTTTTGCTTTATCTTCTTTCACAATTCGTTTGGTTGTTGATGCCATACATTTAATATCATTTTTAAGCAAAAAACTAACCAACAAAAAAGTAAACGTAAGTTCTCCCATCACATGTACTACTACCCTCTCGGTTTTTGCTATTTCAAGTATTATTTGCAAATATTTTTCTGCCAACATTCGAATATACGCTTCATCCGCAGTTTCGTCTACAATTGGAAATGGCAAATCTAAAATTTCTCCATATATTACGGACGCTTTTTTTTGTTTTTCACTCCATTGTGTTGACGGATGATTTGACAAATTTATCAACATGATAAAACTATTTTATTTAGTATTGAGGTTATACAATTCACTTTCCAATAATACCTGCAATGCTTTCTCGTCTGATAGTCCAAGATGTTCATCCTTCAAAGAGAAAGACAAAATACCATGCTCTTCGCATTTTGCTTTTGCCACTTCTGTCATCTTTGCATCTGTAACAAATAATCCCTTACTACCCATGCCACCATAATTCTTTATCACACTTCTGAATTTATCTATATCTGTCGTGTTGTTTATCTGTGTTTTACACTCTACAAATAAGATTTTTGAGCCCATATTTACTATTATATCAGTTTCATTCTTGTCTACGTTTTCCCTAAACGGAAATTTACAGTTCAAACATACTTCCTTACACTTTTCCCACGCACTCAACATCTTCGCAACTTTAAACTCAAACCACCCACTATTAAATACCAAATCCACTGCATTAGAAGACTCAAACTTGATCTCTTTTGACTTTCCGTTCTTTTTTATCAAAAAAACACGCACAAAACCATATTGTTCTTCTGTTGTTTTTTCCCACTCCACATAAGAACCAGAATCATGTTCAAACTTGCCATATTTGCCATTCCTTAAAGTATGCTGTTTTTGTTTATCCAAAACAGATAGCAAGGCATTAAAGATTTGAACATCAAAATTCCTAATCTCCTCTATTTTCTTCATGGCCTCAACATCTGCTTCTGTGTAATCTGAGAACTTTTTATAATTATTCTCAATAGAATTTCCATAAAGCCGAAAATGAGTATGCATGTCAAACTCAAAATCTTGCAGTCCTTGCATTGTCCTATAATTCCACAATACATTGTTCTGATCCATATAAACAACTGTCGCATTTTCTTTTGACTGAAACATTGAGCCAAACAGATGCGACCACGACTTCGGACCGCTGGAAATATTTACAGTGACCTCGTCTTCCGCATATTGTTCGACCATTTTCTCTGCGACTTTATGTATTTCCATAGCCTCTGTTGGCGATAATTGAATCGCCTCATACGGCACATCTATTTCCTTAACCAACGCATTCAAAGCCTTTAGGCTATCTGTCGAATGCACAAAGACTACTTTATCTGGTTTTGTCGCCTTTATTCCATTATACACCGGAGCCGGCTGTCCTCCCACTAATGTAATATGTATTTTCATAAATTATTTACAACTATTTTTCGTTTATATCAATTATCTATCGTCATTATATCTTTAATCTTCGGACATATCACTTCCAAAATTTCCATACGAATATCATCAGGAACTGTTCCTCCATTATAAAATTTCAAACTAACAACATTTGTTACATTTTGCACTGTAAAATATTTTTGTTTTATCTTAAATGTTCCACAACTCAATTTTACTTCCTTCCAA
The DNA here is from genome assembly GCA_017646805.1 of Paludibacteraceae bacterium. GTDB lineage: Bacteria > Bacteroidota > Bacteroidia > Bacteroidales > Paludibacteraceae > UBA4363. The sequence continues at coordinate 11,279 of JAGCLW010000056.1, forward strand.
ATTAAATTCTTTACATTATTATAAAATACAAAAAAGATAGCAAAATTAGCCAAGGCTTCAACTATTGTTATAAACGCAATATACTTATCTAAACAAGTAAATAAAACTTCTAAAAATTCCTTACCCATATTATTTGTAAAAGATCAGAATTAAACAATGATTATTATTTCAATGACAATTTTACAAAGCCTAATAATTCACATTTATCATCAACTCTTCTCGTCTTTGGGAAATCATACTCACTATAGTTTTGGTTTTTCGGTCGAGACACTGGAACTACAAGGCTTTCAAAATTATCTAAGTCTCTTGCCCATCCTCCAGTTATGAAGTTCCAACCCGAACCATGACCTATGCGCAACACACACTCTTTCCCTTTGTCACAGTTCTGAGCTTCGTTCTTTATTAATTTAATCTTCTCCAAATAACACTCTACTTTATTTGAATCATCTCTATCTGACCGTTCTTCCCAATATTCCAATTCAAAATCTAATAAATGAATTGTGTGGTTATTAATTACTTCGAATAAAGATTCATAGGATGACATAATATTAGGCAAGCTACCAATTGTAGAACATCGCTCTTTAGATTTATTATATCCTTCAATATTAAGTTTCATCTCAAACCTTGTTATATCTTCGGAAGGTAAAGCTTCAATCATTTGAGATTTACTATTATCCCAAAAACCTTTTGATGTTCGCTCATTTATATTCACCATTCGCAAAGATACTGTATAACATTCCCCAAAATAAGCATCACCAACTTGCAGAAATCTGAAAACATCATTATTCGGGTCACTACCAAACAACTCCTTTTCTACCTTATTAGCATTTGCTTTTTTCTTACCATTGGCAGAAACATCTATTTTTCTTTCTGCATCATTGACATTCTCAGCAAGAGATGCAAGTATTGCAGTCCTAATCGCTCCTTTTATCGAGCTACCAGGTATGTACGGTTTACCTTGTCCGTTATGAATATGTTCCTTTAATGTATTACCTTCATAAGCCTCCGACCAATCCTTGACTATACGTTTCGCAAAATCTTCAACTTTAGCATTGGGAGCATATCGTTTAACCACATTTTCTGTGGATTCCTTACGTTCAATCGCCACCACCCAATCTTGAAGATGTTCTTCACCAATCAAATTCAACACTTTTTCAGGAGAAACTACCGCCAACACATAATCGTCGCCCATCATTCCTTTCACAAAGTCAGAACCTATCTGCAAAACCTCCCCGGAGCCTATATGCACAGATGTCAAAGTCTCTATCTTAACTATTTTTTTCATACTGCATTTCTCTTTATAGGTACAACAAAAGGTCTCCCACTCCTGTAAATAGCGTGCATCTTTTCGTCATTCCACTCTGGCATCAAGTCAACAATTGCACCATCAAGACTCTTTGACGAAGTTATGACAGAGCCTACATTAAACATATATACAGATTTTTTTCTCAAATGACGAAATCTCACCTCTTCACTACCTGAAATAAAACCACCTCGAAGCAAAAGCTCATAACTCGAGTTTTCTAAATCTATACATTTCAACTCTTCTTCTGTCGGAATATACAAAGATAACAACATATATGAGTCCGCATCTTGCACATCCTGAACAATCTGCATATCAACTTTTTCTACCTCAAAACGTCCTCCTCCTACGCTTCTGTCGGTTCCGACACCTATTTCACCTAACTCCTCAAATAGTGTTTGCAATTCTATTTCAAGGTCATCTGGGGCGTCCAAGATACAATAAAGCCCCGCATTTTCACGAAAATAGGTCCAATCAAAAAAGAACGGTTCGGTCTTTCCATCTCCTCTCGGCACGCTCACTCGTTGATTTACCTGCGATTTTGAGGGCAAATCGAATTTCTCAAAAGCACCTGCCGAAAGCAGATAATCTCCTTGCAACTGTTCTTCTTTAACTTCTATTTCTTTGCCTCTGATCAAATCTTGCCACAACAAAGAATCCACGAACTTCACCTTTTTCAGTTTTTTTCGATAAGCATGCTCTTCTTGACCTTTTACACGCACATTTAACCGACCTTGCACTTTGGGCAAAAAATAAAACTCGTCAAAATATGGGAAAGCAGAACTTACCACAAAAGACATCAAGAACGATTCTATATCAGAAGATTTTCCCTTCTGAGCTCTTAAAGAAGCTAATGCAGACGACAAAGTATCGCTATGAAGCACAGAAGAGGAGAAGTCGTAATTCTCCTTTCCTGTACCGATATGCAGAGGAGTGAGATTTTTAAACTTTATTATAAATCTACTCATAATCAATACTCTTTTTCAACACCCTTATCGATGTCAAGTCCTTCAAACTTAATCTGACCATATCCACGTGAACCGTGTCCGCCCAAATAGTCGTCTTCTAACAATTCAATTGCCTGTTTAAGCGTCTTTTTCAGTTCTTTTTCATCTTCTCCTTCAAATACATTCAGCACCATGTTCAATTTAAACTTAGCTCCAGCAGGCACACGTTCGAACGTACGAGGATTAGCCTTTGCTGTCACTCTATCAATTGCAACTTCAGTCTTACTTTCTGTATAAGGCAAGTCCGTATTGCTAAAATCACAAGCATCAACATCCAACTCTGCATCTCTAACAATCAAACGAGATGGTCTGTTATTATCAGAACCTGTTGCAACCCCAAACAACTTTCCTGAAACCGAATTCGGGTCTTTACTTGGACCAACCTTTCCTCTATCTACATCAACACAACCATTTGCAATCTCTACCAACGCACGCATCTTACCCTTCAAAGAACTACCCGGAATATAGGGAATGTTGTTTAGAGGATTACGAACCACAAACTTGTCCGGACCTCCAATGTTCAACGCAGCATTTGTACCTCCAATGTGCAAACCTGTTTTCAGCACTATTGTGCCTGTATATAATATTTTCTTTATTAATTTCGTAGCCATATTTTTACTTTTTATGATTTAACAAATTAAATAAATATAGATTAGTCTTTACCTCCATAGGCTTTATGATAAGCCAAAATAGCTTCCATAAGATTACAGAAATTCAAATAAGACTTCTGATCCTTAACAAATTCGAAACACTTATCAAATATTTTTTTAAATAGTTTGAGCCCCTCGTTTTTTTCATCTCGTCCAAGAGCATATGCAACTTTAGGCTTCAACAAATAAAATGACGACTTCTCCTTTTCAAATTCACCCATTTGAATTCTCTTTATTTCGCCGTACACATTACGAATCTTAGAGTTTGTTAGACCATTATTTGCCATAAACTCGCCAACTTTTTCTGCAAAATCAACCAAATCTGGAGTTGCTCCATTTATAATCCACTCACGATTATACGCAGGAACTAAATTACTCCAAAACATATCAGACCTAGATTGTCTGTCTCCTTGTGAAAAATTACCCCCGTTGCCACCTCCATGAGGTCTATCATTTCGTCTATTTGTGTTAATATTCATATTTCGCATAACACCTTATTTAATTGATTAACACTCTATTTACTTCTATATTCTAACTCCGCCCAACGTGAAGCAAAAGCCCACAACTCAAGCGGATGATAATCTGAAACTATAGGTTCTCCATTGAGTTTACCTTTATTTTTGTCGCACACCTCTTTTATACAGTTTTCAATCATACTATTGACATCCTCTCCCGCACTACGGCTCTTCATTCTGCTCAAATCATACGTCAACATCCAATATGTCTTCGGTTTGGTAATTTGATGTTTTTTCATTTCTGAATTTGCATAATGAGACATCACTTTTGAAATAAAAGACTTTGGCAATTTGTTTGAATCGAGCAACTTTACAATCTTTACTTTCAGTTTCTCAACCGTTGTGAATTCCAAATCCCAATTCAACGGAAAATCCATAAAAGACAGTGCATTCTTATCAACTCCTTTTACAGAATGACCTTTTGCTGCTTTCTCTTCTGTATCACTCTCCTCCGCACCTTTCATTATAGGATATGATGGAGAAATAATTGCAACTCCACCAGACACAGAAAAGGCTTTGTTTTCGCATGTAAACTCTCTAAAATCATCTTTTATTCGTTTTGCTATTTCTATTGTCACATCCCAACTTCCGACAATAAAGACATCATCACCTCCGCTATACACGATAAAAGATTTCTCTGGAGCAACCTCTTTCCATATCGTATTAAGATAACCTGAGAAGAAGAAGTCGAAAGAACGGCTCAACGCCGCGTATCTCGATAGTGTTGCACGCTCAGACGGAATTCCTTGTTGAAAAATATGTCCAAGGTTGTCAACGTCCATCCTTAACACTCCCATTCTTGAAAAACGCCCCTCTTCATTTTTTGCGTCACACATCTCTTCAAAAGTGGAATTGTTAAACTCGTTTCCTCCATAAAAGTCCAACGCATATATATTATTAATACCGTCCACTGTGCGCATAAAGTCACAATTTCCGTTCTTACCATTCAGCGTAATCACTGTAACCTTGTCTGCTGAGGCTTTTAATTCCTCCTTCTTAGACTTCAAATCGTTATCATTTAGGAAATAATATGTAAAACCTAATCCTAATGGCTCAATCATAGTCATATTACTCCAGTATGACAAAGGTTCTCCATCTTTCACCACTAATAAATCTACATCTCTCAGTTTCTCTCCTATTTCTATCTGTTTGGCTGTTGTTGGTTTCAGTATCAAAAAGTCTTTCTTTATCTGCTTTTCTGTTGCCAAAAACTCTTCTCCTGTTATAGTGTCTCTTTGTGCATCTCCTCCCTGCATCAATGGTTTAAAGAATTGCGAATAATTATCCTTAATCAACTGAGAAAACTTCGTATTCTTTTTTCGGTCTCTTAATTGGAACAACTTGCCCCAAACTTCTCCAAGCCCACCATTCTTATGCATCAATGCATCCTCAGACAAACCTACACTATCTATCGCAACAAACAAAGATGTTCCGTGCGATTCAAACAGCTTCTTTTCAATTGTCGAAACAGCCTCTTTCAGTTGTTCTTTTACATACTTGGTATTAGGAGCAAGAAGATAAAAGCCTCCGCCTGAATTATATATAATATTTGCCTGAAACAGATTAAGTTGTTTCAACAAATACCTTACAACTGTATCAGATAACAATCTCAAATAGAACGACCTACCTTTCAAATTCTTACCTGCATATTTCGAAACAATCTGATATATATACGGCTGAATGCCACTGAAATCAGCTCCTACAAGTAAGAACGGTTCGTCCCCTGCCTTTTCTCCGTTTTCATAATCGTATAAACAAACAGAAAGTGCTGCAGTTGTTTTCAAATGGTCATACAGCGACACATCAGGAAAATTTATTGTACTTGCCGGAACACAACTTGTATATTTCTGCAACAGATTCAAAAAAGTCTCTGCAAATGCTTTATAGGTATTCGCCTGAATAAACTTAAATTCTCCTACAAAATCATTCCACAAGGACAAATAATCTGCATCTTCCTCAAAATTCTTTTTGGGGAAATAATCTTGAGTCAAAGAAAGTTTTTCTATTGGCATGTGCCTCCAATTTGTTTTACTATTGCGCTCTACATCAGACAATTCTATTGTTTCCAAAATCGATGTCATTCTTTTCTTCTTAAAAGAATCCCAACCGGTTTCCTCCTCATCTTGCGCATCTTTCATCGCAATATCTGAACTACGGTCCATACCAGATGAAAGACAATCAGCCTTTTTTATCAATCGACCTAAATCAGAAATTTGCCCTTCTGCCAAATGATGCCCGGCCGACAAATTGACAATATTGTTCCTATCAATCAAATCTGCAAAATCCGAACCCACAAGATTGCGGAAAACTTCCGAATTATCTTCTATAAACTGTACAGTCCATAAAACATGCTTATGAGAATAAAAACCTCTGTATTGAGGACAAAAAGTTGATTCTGTTTTGCAATGCTCTTTTAAGTACTTGCTTGAATGAACAGCTCCTGTATCCGCCCTCTGATAAAACTTACCGATATCGTGCAACAATGCTGCTAAATAAATATGTTCTCGTACATGATTTTTCATAATAATATCATTTATTTTTTCATTTGTTTTATTATTCCAAATCCAACACTTACACCTTTTCCTAGACCAATGTAATTTGGCAAAGATACATTTGTTATAAAAAAAAGATCCAAAGCAATCATTTTTACATTTTTATAAACACAAATTTGTTCTTTTTCTATTAATTGAATACTACATTTTATTTGTTTATCAAAAAAAATCCCTAAACTCTTACTCATGGATAAAATATTTGCGTTTAAAATTGCTTCCAAAAAACAACATTTTTCACTTAAAGATTGAAGATTTTGATAATGTAAAAAATTTTCTTTATTCAGTGGAAGCCATTTTCGAATAGAATAAAAAAATGTTGTATCCCAAATTTGAATAATTTGTTGCGAAGGAGATATTGTGTCTACTTCAAATTTCAACATTTGCTCACCTATTCTCAAATCAAAATTTCCAGAAGCAAAAAATTGACCAATCACTTCGACTCCATCACCTATACAAACTAATGTTGCTCGTTTATTCAGTCGTTTATATTGAATAAATGGATAACGATAACGTAAAACATCATTTCCTTGATGATTATGAAAAAGTAAATTATTTGATTTACTAGTTTTGTCAATAACTGCTCCTCGAAACAAAGGAATCTCTTTAAAATTCAATTCATTCTTAAATCGTACGACTAAAATTGGTATTTTCTTCATTTTAAATTTATAAAATTTTACCTGCAAGTATAATTATTTTTTTATCATTTATTCATATTTTTTATTATATTTTACAACATAAAAAAAAAGAAAACACCATTTGATGTCTTCTTTATCTATAAACTTTCATTTCGCAATTTTTGCAATCAAATTCTAATCGCAAAAGAATTTTTCCTCTTCGCAAAAAAAGTGGTTTTGCTATTTGTTTCGTTTGTTTGGAACAACTTCCCATCGCAAATCGGATACAATATCGGCAAGTCATCAACAACGATTGCGACGGCATTTTTTTCTCAAACGAAGAGGTCAATCGTTCGCTTTTTGCACCGCTATCAATCAACAACAATTTGGCTTGTTCGTTGTGCAAATTATCTTGAAAAGAGTAATGAACAATCTTTGCAATTTCGGCAAAAGACGCTTTGTTTTTCCGATGATTGACAGTCGGTTTTGATTCAAAATTTTGTTGCGAACCGAATTTTCTTCTTATGGTTGAAAGTATCGAATTGGGGATAAACGGCACATAATCCAAACCGTATTCTATGTTTTTCAATTCGTAAATCGTATCGCCCAATTTTCCTAATTGTTCCGTCAGATTAGTGGCGGCTCGTTCTTCGTTTTTTGCTTTTTCGTGAGGCAATTCCACCACGTGCGTTTCGTTTATTTCCGGAATAAAAAAAGCATAACCATTGGTTGTTTCCGACAAATGAATCGAAATAGGAATGCGACGCGTTGAAGCGTCTTTTTTTGAAAGCATTTTTTCAAAAACAATATCAAAATTGCGATTCAACAAATACGTTCCAGACGGAATCGATGTTCGCTCCGAAAGAGTCAATTTGTTGCCGTCTACCCGATTGACACGAAAACCTTTTGTTTCGCCCGAAGACAATCGAATACAACAACCGTCGCCATTGTGCAAACAAACGCCATCTTTTAAATTTACCGACAACTCTCCACGAGGCGAAACGCTCAAATATCCGATCGTTTCGCCAATGGATTTTGGTGTTTCAAAATTCCAAATTTCGCCACGATTTCCCGAAAGAAAATAATCCGTAGATCCTCGATGAAACGTTTTTTCCAAATTAGGTTCAAAGGTATAAGAACAAATGCCTTTTGAAGCCTTTTTCAACGTTTTTCGTTCTTGCAAAGCTTTGTCTATCAACCGACGATAATAAGCCGTCACGTTGCGAACATAACTTTCGTCTTTCAATCGTCCTTCAATCTTGAACGAACGCACTCCGGCGTCCAACATTTCGCCGACAAACGCACTACGATTCATGTCTTTCAACGAAAGCAAATGTTGATTTTTCACCAAAACAGAGCCATTTTCATCTTCAAGATCAAAAGACAACCGACACGGTTGCGAACATTCGCCACGATTGGCACTACGATTGGTCAAAGCCTGTGACAAATAACATTGTCCGCTATACGACACACACAAAGCTCCATGCACAAAAGCCTCAATCGGCACGCTGATTTGTGTTGCAATTTGTTTGATTTGCGACAACGACAATTCTCGAGCAAGAACAATTTGTTGAAAACCCAACGATTCTAAAAACTGTGCTTTTTCCAGCGTTCGCGTATCCATTTGCGTTGACGCATGCAACGGAATCGGCGGCAAATTTAAACGAAGTAAGCCGTAATCTTGTACGATGAAAGCATCGACTCCAACTTCATACAATTGCCACATCAACAATTCGGCTTGAGACAATTCTTCATCAGTCAAAATCGTATTGATCGTAACGTAAATTTTCACACCAAATTGGTGAGCATACGTACAAAGTTGAGCAATGTCATCAATCGAATTACCGGCATTTTGTCTTGCTCCAAACGAAGGACCTCCGATATATACAGCGTCGGCTCCGCTATCAATGGCCGCACGACCACAAAGCAAATCACGTGCGGGAGCAAGAAGTTCTACTTGATTCAAATCGGACATTTTCATCGGTTTTCCTCACTTAACACGACCATATTTTTTGCTTCGCCAACACCTTTAAACATAGGGAAATACATCATTTCGGCAGTCGATGGATTTACAAAATACTTTCCGGCAAATTTCGCATTCAAACGAATTGTAAAATGATATTTTCCAATAGGCAACGTGCGACAATATATCACAACACGATCTCGCATCACTTCTCGATGTACTTCGTGAGACAAATACAACAATCGATAATTGGTTGCTTCCACCGAACAACCGGCAGGAATCGGCACTTCAATTTTTACAAAATCGGCATCTTTTTTCACCGACAAATCTACATCAATCACCTTTTCTTCACCAACTTTCATTGTATCCGGCATTCGAACATTTAAGACAAAAAGCGATGTGTCAATTTGCGGTTTTTCAATCCATTCTTTTTGTATGGCAGAAAGATAAACGGGTGCATCGCCACGTTTTCGAGCAACGATTTTTTCCCCATTATAAGAATACGTTTTTGGCAAATCAAGAGTGCGATCATTCACAGCACCTTTCAAAATGACCGAAGCCACTTTTTTGTCTGCTTGTTCGGCCGACGAAAACAACGTATTGATAACGTTGGAAGACACGTACGTATTTCCCCAACCCAACGAAGTGCGTTGCTCATAAAACCACGAACGAATTTTGCTCAATACCGACTCTTTCGCACCATGTTTTGCAAGAATTTCATACGCCAACAACGTCATCGAACGATTGTCTTCCCAAAAAGGGAAACGCTTTGCAAGATTTGTCGTAGAATTGGCATAATATACACTTCCCAAAAGATTTGTACGTTGATACAAATTCAAATCGCTCAAATCGTATTTTACGCCACAACGTTGTTTTATTCGTATCAAACGCAAACGATCGTATGCAGAAGAAAGTTGACACCCTTGACGATCGATACGTTGCAGAATTGTTTTATAATCAATCGTACTCATCGTTTCGTCAATTTCCAATAAAGCTTCCAAATAATTGAGCAAATCCACACCGTATTGAGGCTGAGCAATCAATTGCTGAATATAAGCAGTCAAAGAAGATGAATATTCAGGCAAATGAACATCATAACCGGCAGAACGAGCTTTGCTCAAAGCTTTCAAGACGTGTATCGTTATCCATTCTTCATCATCTGACACTTTTCCGTACCAGCCCCAACCGCCATTTTCATTTTGATTCTTTGCCAATTTTTTGATAATATTTTTCACTTCTTTTTCATACGAAAAACGATTTCCTTCCGACTGCATACGTTGTTGATGCAACAGCATGGCAACTAATTTTGACGCTAATTGTTCGTTGCATTCATAATCGTATTTCAACAACAAATCAATTTCTTGTTCCAAAACTTCCATTTCTTTGCTATAAACATGAAGTTCGGTATTTTTTCCTTTTGGCAAATCCAAAACAACCGAATCTTTCAACGTTCGCAAAACGCCCCAAACGCCATTTTTTTGTTCAATTCCTTTGCGATAAACAGCAATCGAACGTTCTTCCCCATCAAAATAACCATCTGCCCGATCAATACGATATGCAACACGCAAAGAATCAGTTGATTGTGCCAACAACGGATAAGATTCCACAACACCATCTTTTGCTTTGATAGAAATGGATTTTTGTCCTCCGATTTGCACATTATTTATCAAAAATTGTGATTTGACACGAGCTCCTTGAGCCGTTACATTTCGCAATTTACAAATAGCACTTGATTCGTCTCCTTGCAACAAAAAACGAGGAAGAGACAATTGTCCCATCAAAGGTTTGTAACTCATCACATCGGCTTCGTATGTTGCCGTACGCACATCTGGAGATACGGCAAGAAACATTGTGTGCCAACGAGTTATATCATCTGGATAAGTCACATTGAATTTCAATTTTCCTTCTTTATCTGTTGTCAAACGCGGTTGCCAAAAAGCACAATCCGAAAAATTATTTCGCATTCCGTATTCGTCATTCGTCGCTGTCATGAAATCTTCATCAATCAAATCCAACGAATTTTTATACGTAGTTATTACAATCACGCCATTTCCTCCTTTTCCGGCATACATTGTAGGCACTTTTTTCAACACATTTATTGTCTTAATCTCCGTCGGAGAAAGAGAATCTATTGACGAAACAATTTTTCCATCAACAACATAAAGCGGTTTGGAAGATGACGACGAAACGCCTTTCACTTGAATATCTCCAAATTCTTCAGTGACAGCAGAAATCGAAGATTCTCTTGGTGCAGAAAATAATAACGCATTTTTGTTGTATCTCACGCCATCTTCAATAAAATCATACGACAACTCCTCCATTTCTTTTTCATCAACATTGATAGCCAATTCTTTTGGATATTCGTAACGAATATAATCTCCAAATTGCGAAGAAAGCACAATGTCCAAAGCGGGTTGTTCTTTGCTCGACTTCATCGGTTCAAGATACACACGTTTCATTCGTTTTTCTTCCGATTCCACTTGCAACGTGATAGGAAGATCGTTTCGTTTTTTAAATGAGAAAAATCCTGAAAAATCCGTTTTCAACATTGCTTTGTATTCCAATACGACAACAGTTGCTCCGGCAATTCCATTTCCTTTTCTATCTCGCACAAAACCTCCTACAAGATCGCCCACAGTGAACAACGTATCTTTTTCCGCTTTCAAATGATTGAGATAAGCCGAAAGAATTTCTTCTTTTTGATTCATCATGACACGCTCTTGCTCATAACCTTCTGCAGAATTACGTCTCAAACATTGTGTGAGCATATTCAAAAATTGATTATACAAACACGATTTTGTCGTCGGTTGATATACTTGCAATGAATCATAAACAAAAAGTGTAGAATCATTTTTGACCGAAACGTCGAAATAGACAAATTCGTTGGTATCAAACAATGACATCAAAATATAATCGCCTTGTGGCAATCGCACGTTGTGAGAGGCTCCTAACACGGCAACGACAGAAGAATCCTTGTCCAAAGCAATTATATTCAACGGATTATACATCTTCAAAGAATCTTTTTTGTACGAAATTCTTGACAAATCAATCGTATTCAACACGGTTTCGTCCGACCATTTCGCACGATCAAACGAACGACGATTTTGATCTAAAATTCGTGCTTTTTGAGCCGAATGTTCCATCATCAAACGACGATGACTCCAAACGCTATCTCTGTCAGATTGAGACACATAAGAAGAGAATTTACCCAATGGTTGTTCTGTATATTCCGTAGTAATCGTATCCGGATTGGACAAGTTGTATTTTGTTTCCGGATAAACCATGAATTTTCGTTCTTCTTCATCAACAACATACACCATCTCTCTGTTTTGTTCTATTGGAGCGATGAGCATTCCATTTTTCGAATAACGGGTATTTTCAAGCGAAAAATAAGATTCATCTTGATACAAATAAGCTCCTCCTATCGGTTGATCGACAGACAAAAGATAACGAGCCAAATCGACTTGTTCGGATTCTGTTAATTTTTGTGGATATGGCACTTTTTCTTGCCATTTGTTTTGATCTATGGAAAGAATCAGTTTTTCGCCTTGTTCTACCGTAATAATACCCAAATCAAACATATAATCTTTTGTCCGAACCCAAATTTGATGACGACCGGGAGTTACTCGTGCCGCATAAGGAGTTTTGTTTGAGACAAAAGATATGTACGAAGGTTTTTTATCTACATAAACAATATGAACCGGAATTTGTTCGCCTTCGCACATGATGAAAGGAAGAATTTGCGACACTTCGCTTTTTGCTCTCGTCGCATAATACGGCGTGTCAGGATACAAAAATTTGTATCGTTCGACACTGTCAATCCGACCAAAAAAAAGCGTGTCTAATTTTCTCATTTTATACGTATGATTTTTGGATAAATTGACCAAAGACAAATCATAACGTAATTTTTTAAATTTATTTTGAACCGTGCTTTGTCCCCAATCCGGGAAACGAAAAGGCAATCCTGTTTTGAATTTTGAAGTTGGAGCCCATGCCAAAATATCCACTCCGCCAACCGGTTTTCCTTTGCGTGAAGTTTCCAACGTGATGGTTGCCGTTTGTCCCGGAAAAACACGTGGTTCTTGTATTACTTTCAAGTTCAATCCATCGTTTGGCACATAAGGAGAAACAAATTCCTTTTGTCTCATTTTTTTGTTGTAAACATAATGCACCGAAACGGACACGTCTTTGTTTAATTTTTCACGTATTTTGAATCGAAAATTATCCGTAATTCCTTTTTTCAACAATTTTTCTCCTTGAAAAACGAAATAATTAAACTTTATTTTTCGTGGATTTTTACATTCAAAACTTACCGATTTTTCTGTACGAGTCGGAATCAATTCAAGGCTATCATTTTCATTCTGAGTTTTTTCATTTTCATTCAAAAAATCTTGATAAATATGCGAAACCGAACAAGTATTTTTTCTTGTTTCTCCTTCGGCGGTTGTCATTTCTACGGCAACCGAATAGCTATAATTTGCTTTGGGAAAATCTTTTGTCGGAACAAGGACTTCCGTCGGACCATTTGTGGCAAGCATCGTATCCAATTCAAACAGATTTTCTTTTGGAAAATATGTATTTCGATAAACTAATGTAGGAACTGAAAAATGATGTCTCAACAATTTTACATTCACTTTTGCACCAACCAAAGGCAATTCATTTTCGTCTTCGCCACGAATCACCAAACGCAACGTGTCACCATGCCAAATTTTTTGATCGCTTACTTCTACTTTAAGTGTCGATGATTTTAATTCATAATCTTCCAATTGACAAAATGAATAATCAATTGCACGATGATTTGATTTCGCTTTTGGCGAAGCACTTTCTACACAAAGATTTAATCCTTGATTTTGAAAAAATCCTAACGAATCCGTCAACTCTATTTTTCCTTCAAACAAACCGTCAGAATAAGGGGAATACGTTCCTATCAATTTTTTATTTTCTTGTTGAGAAAGAAAAATGCGAATCGAATCTTTAATCATTTTTTGCGATTTCGTTTCATACACATAAAGTTTGAAACGAAGCGTATCTCCAACACGATATTTAGGTTGGGAAGAAACGGCAACCACCGTCCAATTATCTTCATTTTTTTGAGAAGAAGAAGGATTTGGCAGGCGACGAGGATAGACCGAAGAAGATCGTTCGGACAACGAAAAATAAGTTGTGATGCCGTCTATTGAAATTGATAAAATTCCTTTTTTTGCTTTTCCATTATACGCATAATATTGTAATTTTTTGTCGTATTTCAAAAGCTTTTTATCCAACGCAATCGTCGCATTAGAAACATTGTTGCCCAAAGTATCCAGCACTCGCACAAGAAAATCTCGTCCATTATTCAACACATAAGGGACATACGGAGTTTGCGTATGAAGATTTACTTTGACTAAATTATTTTCTGTGCGGACAAGAAGATAGTGTCCATTAGGAAGATTTTGCGGAATAAGTGATTTGGGTTTCAACAAATTTGTTTCTACTATGTTGGGAATCGAATCTACTTTGGAGTGTAACAAATCGTAAACTTCTATATCTGAAACGCCTTTCATAAATCGCAAAGCTTCTTCATTTGTGATTTTGTAAAAATAAACATACGGACTATTTGCTTTGCTATTATAAAGACTTTCGGCTGATCGTGTAGAATATGCCCACACGGAAAACGAAACCACACACGAGGCTACAAGAGGAAAGAAAATTTTTCGCAACATTTTCTATTAGTTTTTTTCTACTTTTTTTATGAATTAAAAATCAACATGGAAGTATGTGAATGAAAAATCATTTTGCGTGCAATACTTGGATTAAACAATCTCATCAACAAATTTCGCTTATAACTATTGATTGCAATAAGATCAATCTGTTTTTCTTCAATGACCGAATCCAACGCAGTCAAAAAATCTTTGTCTTTCAACAACAAACATTCCGTTTTGATCGATGGATAATTTTTTTCAAAATACGCACTAATACCAGAAAGTTTGACTTCATTCCAATCAGTTTGTTTTCGCTCGTAATGAAGCAAATAAACTTTTATTTTTTGCGTTCCAATCATTTCCATGATTTTTTTGAATGCAAACAAATCTCGCTCTCCAAAATTAGTCATAAACAACACATTTTTCACCTCTGTCAAACTATTCAGTTGAGCGTCTTCCGGAATTGCCACAACGGGAATTCTCGCTCGATCAAGAATCTCTGCCGTCACGCTTCCTATCAAATCTTGTTCTTTGCGATCCTTTCCTCGCGTTCCCATAACCACAATTCGAGGATTTCGTTTTTCGCACAATTTTACTATTTCATCTTCTGCAACTCCCTCGCAAAGAATCGTATTATAAACTACGTTCGGAAACTTTCCTTCTCTCATTTTTCGGTCAATCAAGTTTTTCAAATTAAGCATATCTGCCTTCGCTCGCGAAACGATTCGTTTTATGGTTTCTGCTTCATTTTTTTGAATCACACGATGTTCAAAAAATGACATATTATTGTATGAAGGAACAAAATAACTATGCATCAACAACACTCGAGAGCCCATTTCTTTTGCCATATCAAAAGCCAAAACACAAGCTTTCAAACTATAATCAGAAAAATCAACCGGAACAAGAATCTCGTCTACCAATTGTTCTGATGATTGAAAATCTTTATCAATCATAAAATTATTCACCACAGCAAGAGCTCGCGTCAAATCTTTTTCATCAATTCTCACACGAACACCGATTCCAAAGCCTAAATTCTCACTGACTTCATGCAAAGACGAATCTATTTGAGCTTCTGCCAAAAAACGTTGCAATTTTTCAGCCATTTCTCTGGTCTGTATGGCAAGTGTAATTTGAGACATAACAATATTTTATTAAAAATTTTCAAAAAAATCATTGTACAAATATACATAATAGTTTATGGAAAACAAGAGATTAAAAGAATTATTTTTTTCTTATCTTTGACAAAAAAATTTTCTTGTTCTATGAATAAATATTGCACGATTTTACGACTTTTCATTCTTCTTTTTACAACAATTTCTTTAACCGCACAAGCCCAAAATCAACCGCAACCTATCACTGCAACAATTGGATTGCTCAACGAAATGGACAGTCTGTATTCTATTCGTCTTTCAGACTTAAAATACGCATTACGTTCGCACGCCAATTATCGCAAATACCAAAACAATATTCACGAACAAATTCATTTGACATTCAAAGCCGTTGACAGAGATTGGTTTCGACACATTCCAACCGCAACAATACAAAATGACTCTACGATAAAAAACAAACTATTTCATCGCCACACAATTTATTTAGACAACGAAATCCCGGCTCATCTCTACATTCCTCAACCGACAAAACAAAAACAACCGGCAATCTTGCTACTTCCCGGACACGAAAAAGAAGGAAAATCCGCCACGACATATTGTCTTACAGCCGAATCTTTTGTCAACAAAGGTTTTATCGTTTTGGTTCCCGACCCAATTGGACAAGGAGAACGCACAGTAATCGACTCAACCACAAACAAAGCAATCCGAGCAACAACGCTGCATACCATCATGCAACACGCTTGCATTGAATCCGGAGAAAATCTCGCTCTCTTTCAACTCAAAGAAAATTTGCATGCCGTAAATTTTCTAAGCAATTTGCCTTTTGTCGATAAAAATGCTATTGGCGTTTTTGGAAATAGCGGAGGAGGAACAATGGCAACATTTTTATCTGCGATTGACAAAAGAATCAAAGCCGTTGCATGTTGCAGTTGGTTCACAAGACGACAAAATATGTATCATCGTTATGGAGTAGACGATGGTTGTCAATGGTGGTCAAACGAACTCAAAAACAAACTGGAAATCTCTGACTATTATCATGTTGCAGTTCCTCGACCATTATTGATTTTATCCGGAACAAAAGATTTTATCGATTATCAAGGAACTTGTTTGGCAACGGAAGAACTTCGATTGGCATATCAATTATTCAATTTACCCGAAAATCTCACATTTTTCTCCAATAGTAGCAAACATGGAATCGACAATCAAAAAAGAGAAACCGCAACAGACTTTTTTCTCAAACACCTTTTTTCTCAAAACAAAAACCAAACAATTTTATCCGAAACAGAAATCAAACAATCTTTAAACAATTGGCCTTTTCAACAAACAAATTCTTTTGTTTTCGTAAATAAAATTCCATTTCCAACACCCGACACGATCGGTCTATCGGATAGCCTTATCATCAATCGACTAAAATTCAACCCAATCCAAAATTTCAAAGCAAAAAAAATCGCTTCAACTGATAAAAAATTCAATACGATACAAATTGATCAAGGCAAATACAAAAAAACGCTCACTTTTGATATTTCTAAAAACAAAAAAGCAAAAAACGCTTACATTTTCATCACCGATCAACCTTCTATCAACACAAAAACGCAACTCTTGTTAGATAGTTTAAGCCTTGACAATCAACTAATATTCACCACGTTATCCGGTACTGAAAATAGCAAAAAAGACAACGACAAAAGCAATCCGAAATTCTATTCAAAAGATTACTCCATTGCCGCACTAAGTCAAATGTTAGGAAAAAATATCGTTGATACACAAGTCGATGAATTACAAAAAATCATTCATTACATCAAAGCAAATCAAAAGAAAAAACACATTCATCTTATCGCAGAAGGAAGATTATGTTATTTGGCACGACTAATTTCACTTTCAAAAGAAAATCCTTTTGAAACTATTATTCGCATCAATGATACAAATTTTTCTCCTATCAATCTATATCATTTTCCAATGAAAAAAGAACAAGCAACACTTGTAATTATGCCATAAAACATTGTTTTTCATTATCATTTTTTCAAATTAAATTGTACCTTTGTAAAATGTAATTTTTCAAAAAAAAACTTAACAACAAATTATAAATCATGGAAAATAACGAACTATTGAAAGAAGTGACAGCCAAAGCTCAAATTTGGCTTGATGGCAATTACGATGCAGAAACAAAATCAATCGTAAAAGCCATGTTAGAAAATGAAGACAAAACAGATCTTATCGAAGCCTTTTACAAAGATCTTGAATTCGGAACCGGCGGATTGCGTGGAATCATGGGAGTTGGAACAAATCGAATGAACATTTACACCGTTGGAGCGGCTACTCAAGGATTGTGCAACTATCTGAAACAACAATTTTCCGGAGAAATTTCGGTTGTAATCGGACATGATTGTCGCAACAATAGTCGTAAATTTGCGGAAATATCGGCAGACATTATTTCGGCAAACGGCATCAAAGCTTATCTTTTTGATGCGTTACGACCTACACCCGAAATTTCATTTGCCATTCGTGAATTAGGTTGCCAAAGTGGAATTATCATCACTGCAAGTCACAATCCAAAAGAATACAACGGATACAAAGCTTATTGGAATGACGGAGCTCAACTTGTACCACCACACGACAAAAACGTAATTAAAGAAGTCGAAAAAATAAAAAATGTCAGTGATATAAAATTTGAAGGAAACAAAAATTTAATCGAAATCATTGGCGAAAACATCGACAAAAAATTCATTGACCAAATAAAAGGAATCACACTCTCTCCGGATAGTATTGTACGCAACAAAGACATGAAAATCGTTTACACTCCAATTCATGGAACCGGAGTTGAACTAATTCCTCGTACACTAAAAGAATTTGGATTTGCAAACATTATTCACGTTCCGGAACAAGACGTAGTGAGTGGCGATTTTCCTACCGTAATATCACCTAATCCTGAAGAACCTGCCGCACTTGACATGGCAATCAAAAAGGCACAAGAAGTTGATGCAGACTTAGTTATGGCATCAGATCCTGATTCCGATCGCGTAGGAATTGCCGTAAAAAATGACAAAGGCGAATGGACTCTCGTCAATGGAAACCAAACGGCAATGATGTTAACCTATTATCTTGCTCGCCGTTGGAAAGAACTTGGCAAAATCACAGGAAAAGAATACATGGTAAAAACCATTGTAACAACCGAAGTAATCAAAGATATTGCAGAAAAAAACGGAATAGAATGCTACGACGTTTACACCGGATTCAAATGGATTGCCGCAGTAATGCGTGAAAATGAAGGCAAGAAAACTTACATCGGTGGCGGAGAAGAAAGTTATGGTTATTTGCCAGAAGTATTTGTTCGAGACAAAGATGCCGTTTCAACATGTACTCTCATCGCCGAAATGGCAGCTTGGGCCAAAGACAACGGAATGAGCGTTTATGAACTTATGAAACAAGTCTTTGTAGAATACGGATTTGCGATGAACAAAGGAATTTCCATTGTCAAGAAAGGAAAAAGCGGAGCCGATGAAATCAAACAAATGATGACCAATTATCGTACTTGTCCACCAAAAGAAATTGCCGGTTCTCCTGTCGTTTTGTTCAAAGATTATGCTTCTTTAAAACAAACAGACGCAACTGGCAACATTTCTGATTTAGACATGGACGGAATCACAAGTGATGTATTGCAACTCTTCACCGAAGACGGCACAAAAATTTCAATTCGTCCATCAGGAACAGAACCTAAAATTAAATTCTATATCGAACTTCGTGGCAACATGAACACAACTGCTGATTACGAAAAAGCAACAGCAGAAGCCGAAGCAAAAATTGCTGCCGTTCGTTCATCTCTCGGAATTTAAACCAAAAACAATTTAAAACCATTACAAAAAAAAACACGTCTGAAAAATCAGACGTGTTTTTTTTATTAAAAATTTGAAGTTGAAACAAGATTCAAAACGACAATTTCACTTTGCGATCCTATTCGTACCGGAGGTCCCCATGTTCCAAATCCGGAAGTTACAACCACATGCGTTTTTTCAAAATATTGATAACCATAATCTAACAAAAACATAGATTTCGTAATATATCCCAACGGAAAAATCTGTCCTTTATGCGTATGTCCGGACAAATGAATATCAACTTCATTATCTATACTTTCTTGCAAACGCATCGGTTGATGATCCATCACAAGATTAAACGAAGATGTATCAATCAAAGATAACAACGATTGTTTTGATTTACTCATCATATCATCTCGACCAATTAACCGAAAACCGTTCGTAATCTCTACCGATTCGTCTCGCAAAACGGAAATTCCCAATTGTTGAAGATACTTTTGATTTTGTTGAACATCACCAATATATTCATGATTGCCCAAGACGGCAAACGTTCCATAACGAGTTTGAATTTTTGACAATGAAGCACCAATATTTCTTTCTATAACAACTTGAGTATCACCATCAAACAAATCTCCAACAAACAAACACAAATCAGGTTTTTGCTCATTGATAAGATTTACCAGCCTTGAAACTTTTGACTCGCCAACTACATAGCCCATGTGAATGTCCGAAACGACAACAATCTTCATCGAATCTACATTTGCCAACGATTTTAATCTTTCGGTTTTTATATCATACCGAACTATTTTTGTCTGATTAGCAAAATAAATTCCACTCAAAATTGCAACACAAACGACCAATAAAATAATTGCAATAACAAAAATATGAATTGAAAAATCATTTTTTGTAAACAAACGCAACAACCATCGCACCAAATCATAAGTAATAAAAGCCATTATGCCATAAAATAATATGGGTAATGCCATCGTTCCTATGCGATAAAGCACTTCGTTCACACAAATAGGCAATATATTTTTAAGCGAAAATTGCACTATAAACAATGAAAATAAAATGCTCAAAACAATGACAAAACAAGTACGAATTATTCCCTCTGGCACTAAAATCTGAACTCTATTGATAAAATAAATAACGCCCGAAACATAAACAAGAAAAACTATAAAAAAAAATGGCTTCATTACCTCAATCTTATCTTATTTCCTCCAAAAAAAAACAATCAATCAATATCTTGCAACACTCCGTCTTTATTGAATTTCAATTCAACTCCATTACTTAATTTCAATTCATAATAACGACGATCGCGATCAATTTGAACAACTATTTGTCCGGCAAAATTTGCTTGAACATAATTTGTCACAAACGATGGAATTATTTCCGCAGGAACTCCCGTCGCAATCTCAACATCTTTCCAATCTCCATTTGAATCAAAATCCACTTTTCCTCCGTTGATAAATACAACTTCGTAATTTTTTTTCACACCTTCATAATCCATTTTTGACAAAGCCACACTTTCGCCGGCAAAATACGTACTGATAAATTGCTTTGCGTCTTTTGGCAATTTGTCATAAACAATCACTTTGTCATTGGCACATGCAGTTAAAAACATTATGCTAACTGCAAAAAAAGTAAATAAATTTTTCATGAGATTATAAATTTAAAATTAAACAATTTTCTATCACTCACTTTAAAAATTTTGCACAAGAAAAAAAATTTTTTTTATTTTTCCAAAAAAACACATTCATTTTTTTTCATACTAACTAATTATAAATTTGAAGCGTACAAAAATGCTCCTTTTTTTTCAAAAAAAATTGATTTTACAAATTCTTACATTATATTTGTGTTTCAATTATTTTTTTCTAAACCTTTTTTAAGAATTCAAAATATGGCTACAAAAAAAACAATTATTGACCTATTTGAAAATTCGGTCAAACTCTACCCAAACAACACTTTCCTGTTAGAAAAAACCACAGATAAATTTCTTCCTACGACATACGAACAAGTACGCAACGAAGTGTACGATCTTGGAGCCGGATTGCAAGCTATCGGAGTGAAAAAAGGCGACACAATGGCTCTTCTTTCCGAAGGTAGAAATGCTTGGATTATCGGAGAATTGGCAATGTTTTATGCCGGAGCAATCAATGTTCCGTTGTCTATTAAACTCGAAGAAAGCAATGATTTATTATTTCGATTGATTCACGGTGATGTGCAATACATCATGATTAGCAAACAACAATTAAAAAAAATCAGAGCAATCAAAAATCAACTGCCAAACATAAAATCCATCATTGTATTTGACAAACTTGATTCTTACGAAGAAAAAGAAATCTACGTAGAAGATATTAAAAATCTTGGAAAAGAATATCTCACCAACCATTCTATCGACAACTTTTTGAGCGTTGCTCATAGCGTACAAAACGACGATATTGCAACAATCACATATACATCAGGAACTACCGCCGATCCAAAAGGCGTTATGCTTACTCATCGCAATTACACATCAAACGTCGAACAATCTTTAACATTGATGGACATCACATCCGAATGGCGAACTTTAATTATTTTGCCTTTGGATCACTGTTTCGCACACGTCGTTGGATTCTTCATTATGATGAGCAAAGGAGCAAGCGTGGCAACTGTTCAAGTTGGTCGCACGCCAATGGAAACACTAAAAAACATTCCGACAAACATCAAAGAAGTTCAACCTTGGTTTATTCTTTCTGTTCCCGCTTTAGCAAAAACATTTAAGAAAAATATCGAAAACGGAATAAAAAGCAAAGGAGAAACAACCGTCAAACTTTTTGAAAAATGTCGTGCCATGGCAGAATACTACTATGGAGACACCAACATGAAAAGCAAAGGATTCAGATATCTACTCTACCCTCTTGTTGCTCTTGCAGACAAGATTTTATTTTCAAAAGTTAGAGAAAATTTTGGAGGAAAATTACGATTTTTCATCGGTGGAGGAGCTTTGCTTGACAAAGACTTACAAAAATTCTATATGAGTATCGGCATTCCGATGTATCAAGGTTACGGATTAAGCGAAGCCACTCCGGTACTTTCAAGTAATGGTCCGGACAAATTCAAACTCGGTTCAAGCGGAAAACTCGTTGTTCCGATTGACTTAAAAATTTGTGATGACAATGGCAACGAATTACCTATCGGTGAAAAAGGCGAAATCGTCGTAAAAGGCGAAAATATCATGGCTGGATATTGGAAAAATCCGGAAGCAACTGCCGATACAGTCAAAGACGGCTATCTCTATACCGGTGATTTGGGATATATTGGAAAAGACGGATTACTCTACGTTCTTGGACGATTCAAAAGCTTGCTCATCAGTGCAGACGGCGAAAAATATAGTCCGGAAGGAATTGAAGAAGCCATCGTACAACTATTGCCAACAATTGATCAAGTAATGCTCTACAACAATCAATCAGCTTACACAACGGCATTGATCGTTCCGAACAAAGAAAAAATCATTGCAAAAGGAATTGATTTAAATACACGCGAAGGAAAATTAGAAGCATTAAAAGCCATCAATCACGACTTAAACCAATTCAAAAAAGGCGGAACGCACGAAGGAATGTTTCCAGAACGTTGGCTTCCAAGTTCGTTTGCCGTATTACCCGAACCATTCTCTGAACAAAATGGAATGATCAACTCAACCATGAAAATGGTGAGAGGAAAAATTGAAAAAGCATATTCGGATCGAATTGATTACCTTTACACCTCTGAAGGAAAAAAATTCACCAACGAAAAAAATATCGAATCAATTTAAAAAAAAATACCCTTGCAAAATTGCAAGGGTATTTTTTTCTTCTCTATTTACTTTTATTTAATTATTCGCCCCATCATATCAACACAATCTTCATCATTGCAAACTACTATTTGATTATCTTTCCAATATTTCTTAAACGAAGATTTTTTTGATGAAACAATCTCATTTTCAACACCTAACGGAATTTCCATTCCCATCAAATAATAACAAGCATCTTTAATCAATTGCGTTCCCAACGCAGATAATTTCGTAGTTGAATATTCACTCACTCCAATAGAAAGAAACGGTTTTTGAATCGTCACACCGCCGATTTCTGTTCCAACAGGCACTTCTACAATTACATCTGTAGCCGAATTGGACGAAGCCGTCGCTAAAACCGATACATTTCCCGCCCAAGTATTATGAGTCGTTCCTGTGATTGAATTGGCTGTATTATTTTCAATATCAAAAAGAGAAATTGATGTTACGCTTGAAAAATTCTTAAAAATAGCATGTGTTGCATTCGTTATATTGATTGACAAATCGGTGGTATTTACAGCCGTTCCCCAATCCCAAATTCCACTTTTAAACACAAAAGGTTTTAAAACCAACATCGGAACTGCTTGTCCTTCAACAACTTTTATTCCTGCAGATTTGGAAGATGGAGCAGGTGCCATCACAACCAAATCAAATGTTGTATAATCTGTCGTAGAAGAAGTTGATTGTGTTATATCAAAAATTGAAACGTTAAAATCGAAACAATTGTTTAACTCTTCTAAAATCTTTTTATCAGATTTGTCGCCAGATGTAGATGTAGTCAAATATGCTATTCGCTTTGCTGTTGAACTTTTGACTACAAACGAAAGCGTTGTGACTGCCGGATTTCCCGTTGCACCAACAGTTTGAACCGTAATTGTATAAATTCCGGGAGTTACAATTGCTCCGGAAATAACAAGCGTTTTCGTTTCTTCATCGACAGAATAAGACAAACCTTCAGGTAAATCAAACACTTCAAGACCTGTAGCTCCTCCACTCCATTTCAACGATATAGGTTCTATATCCATTCCAACAACAAGATTTTGAACCGCATTCGTAGGTGTAGAAACAGCTCCGGGATAATTCGTCAAATCACCCAATTCATAACAACCCAAATCAGGAGCCAAACCGGAGTATGGTAATGACAAAATAGTCCCTGCATCAATCAAATCCGAACCTTCTGTCAATTGCATAAACATCGTATTTGCAAGCGATCCATCTGCTTGACGTGGTGCCAAAATTTGTGTTGAATCAAGACTTGCAAAATCGGCTATCGTACATGATATATCTTGAATATTCCATGAATTGTATTCAGTCTCCAATGTTGGAATCGAAAACAAATCACTTCCTCCCGAAAGAAGAGAAAGAGAATTTTTGATAATCAACGAACTACCCGAAACATTCCCTCGAAAACCATAATTTCCGGATTTATTATCGTATGCCGAACAATTATAAACTTCCATCTTGCCGGCATTATTATTTTGATCAAAACCAAAAACAGAGCAACCAACCGACAAACAATTGTACATCACAACATTATGCGATGTATAATTTCCTCCTACTTTAAATCCATTTCCATTTCCAAGATTT
This sequence comes from Paludibacteraceae bacterium, assembly GCA_017646805.1. Classification (GTDB taxonomy): domain Bacteria; phylum Bacteroidota; class Bacteroidia; order Bacteroidales; family Paludibacteraceae; genus UBA4363. Next base: position 35,877 of record JAGCLW010000056.1, read on the forward strand.
GGAAAATTTTCTGCAGTAATAGTTTGTTTTTTCCCATAACGATCTGTCACTTGCGTATTATATTTTGATTCAAACCAGGCTTTATCTGCCGCTTGCGAACGAGGATTCTTTGTCACATCATACGAAACAGGACCTATTTTATAACAAATACAATTTCTAAATATTGTAGGCGATTCCGTCGTCGTCACATGTTCATAAAAATCCCATCCGTCATCAGAGTTATCCCATGCCCGACAACCTTCATACACATTTCCTCCTCCGGAATATTGCTTATCAGCAAATCCATCTGCATTTCCACCAAAATTTACGGAAGTAGTACCATCGCCGGTTTTATAATCAAAATTACAATATGAATCACAATTTTTAATCAAATTATTTCGCCCATTCTTATGCTGTATTCCCGTATCTCCATTTCCATAAGCAACAATTCTCTCAACAATACAATTTGAACCTTCTTGCAAAAGAGCATTTTTACCCGTATATCGAATGGTTAAATTTTTCAAATGAATATACGAACACGTATTTTGAATATTGATTCCTCGCTCTCCGTAGGCTTGCCAACGATAATCAAGAATAGCTTCTCCATCTGTATATCCGGAAATCACCTTGTATTTTTCTGCTGTTCCATTGATATTTTTCACCTTTATACACGTTGTCAAATCATACTGACCCGCCATCAAATACAACGTATCTACAGAAGCCAACGCCGAAAATCCGGCACTAATACTACCCGGAGTCGAAACCGAAGATCCGTCACCGGTTCCATTGGGTGAAGCATAATAATTCGCTGCCGACAACGAAAATGTCACCATCATTACGAATAAACCAAAAACAATCTTTTTCATAGTCAATATCTATTTTTATCAAATATTTTTGACAATCAAACCTACAATTGCCAAAATTATGAGCATTCCCCCCGATAATTTATTCAACAATCCCAATCCCCGAACATTAATTTTATTGCGAAGCAAATTAACCAAAGAAGTCAACAAAAACCACCACATACACGCACCAATAAACACCGAAACCAAAGCAATAACAATTTGATATATTGAGGTTTGGCTATTTACAAATTCTGTTTGAGCAAAAACAGTTATAAACAAAAAAATAATCAGTGGATTACTAATGGTCAAACCAAAAGCGGTCAGATAATCTTGAAGATAAGATTCTTTTCTCACGTTTTCTGTCGAAAGATTTGCCGAAGGGTTTTCTTTATACAATTTTATCCCTAAAAAGACAAAAACAACTGCACCAATAATTTCAATAATCATCTCATGAGTATTGATGAAATCGACAACAAAACTCAATCCGAAAATAGCCAATGCAGCATAAAAAACATCTGACGTACTTGCTCCAATCCCTGTTATCCAACCGTGATATTTTCCTCGATTAAGCGTCCGTTGAATACAAAGAACGGCTATCGGACCTACTGGAATAGACAAGACGAAACCAATCAAAAAACCAGTTAAAATTATCGTACTAAGTGTGATCAAGGTTTATTTTTTTATAGTTTGTTTAATATATTCTATTATTTCTGGAATTTCAAACGGAGAAAACCAACGAATCGAATCATCTCGTCTAAACCATGTCAATTGACGTTTGGCATAACGACGTGAATTTTGTTTAATCATTTGCACAGCAAAATCAAGACTCCATTCTCCATCAAAATAACGAAATAATTCTTTGTAACCAACCGTATTAAGTGCATTCAAATGTCGTTGAGGATACAATCTTTTTGCTTCTTCAAGCAATCCTTGAGACATCATCTTATCTACGCGATTATTGATTCGCTCATACAATTCTTCGCGAGGCAAATCAAGTCCAATTTTAACAATTTCAAACGAACGAAGAGTCTGTCTTTTTCCCAAAAGATCAGAATACGGTCTACCTGTCTGAAGACAAAGTTCTACCGCATGAAGCATTCGTTGTGTATTATATCGATCCACTTGTTCGTAATGAACAGGATCTAAAATTGCCAACCGACGCTGTAATCCCTCAATACCTTCTGTTTCGTAAATTTGTTTTACCAAAGACCGAATCTCATCTGTCGTATGCGGAATATCATCTAATCCACGACAAAGAGCGTCGATGTAAAGCATCGAACCGCCAACCATTAACTGAATCGGATTTTGCACAAACAACTCATCAAGAACACGAAGAGCGTCCAATTCAAATTGTCCCGCACTATAATACTCTTCCACACTTTTTGTTTTAACAAAATAATGTGGTATTTGTCGAGTCAAATCTTCTTCGGGAGCTGCAGTTCCAATGTGCATTTCACGAAAAATTTGTCGTGAATCACAAGAAATAATCGAAGTTCCAAAAGTTTGTGCTATTGCCAAACTCGAATCAGTTTTTCCTACTCCGGTTGGTCCTAAAAGTACAATTAAAGTCTTTTGTAACAAAGAATTATTCATTTTTATAATTTTGATTCAACAAACACTCAACTCAATAGTACAAAAATACAAACATTTTTTCAAAATAAAAAACATAGCCAATCCGCCCCATTTCTTTTAGACAAAAAAAAGACGACACGTTATTGTATCGTCTTTTTTGATAAAATATCTATGATTTAATACAAATCATTTGAATAATCATCTGCTATGGAATCAAGATCCGAAAAACCTTCGCTATCCAACTCGTCCATATCAAAATCTTCATCGTCAGAAAATTCATCATAAATTGTGTTTGACAAAGTTACATCTTTTGTCAAATTTGCCATAAAATCATCTTCGGTAAGCATCTGAGCCGGTGCTTCTCCTTGCGAAAAAGTACATTGTGGAGCATCAAGATATTGAGACGGAACGATTTCTTTCAATTCTATAAAAAACATACGATCGCTAATACTATCATACACATAGAGCAACCGTTGACCTTCCTCTTCCATGTAATCACGAAGACTTGTTTCGTCCATCACCAACATGTCAAATTCAGAACTGCCACCTCCCATGTCCATGAGCGTGATTTCCTGAGACTTTTCCCAACCATCTTCGCAAAGAAAAAAAGATGTTATTTGATCTTTTGTATATCCGACAGAATCCAAAATTGCATTGTGTAAATCAAAAAATGTCGCATCAGAATCAATTGAAACTTCGCGAACAAAATCTTCCGATTCATTGGATAATAGCAAAAAACGATAAATCATAATCTTATAAATTTAC
>JAGCLW010000057.1 GCA_017646805.1 Paludibacteraceae bacterium
GTTAGGAAATGTGTCGGCACAATTGTTTGATTTTTTTAAGTCGGATAAAACGAAAGTTCAGAAGTCGAAACAAAATGATTCCGGAGAAAACTTAGAACCTGAAAAATATTTTTCTTATCGAGGTTTCACATTGGGAAAAGATGTTGATGTTTCTGCTTTGGATCCACAAAGTCCTCCTAAGGGATTTTCAAAATATATCACGGATATGGAATATTATGAGACGGGAGAGGATTTGAGAATGATGGATATATTGGGCCCGATGGTGACGTTGATGTTTGATGAAGACACTCCAAAATTGGTTGTGATTGAAGTGGAAAATATTGATGATATGTCGGTTGTGAAACAATTGGAAGGATTGGTGATAAAACAATTGGGACAACCTACAAAAGGATATGAAATCATGCGTAATTACGATGGTTCGGGAACTACGATGTGGTCGGATTATTCAACGTATGAATTTGTTTATCGTTATGATGTGGGAGCATATTCTTATGATTTTCGTGTGACGCAACATGGTGCGAAAATGAAAGGGAAGAAAGTGGTTTATCCGTATGATTTTTCGGCAACGATTTCGCCTCGTTCAAATCCTAAAAAATCGCCACATCAATTGATTGTTGAGCAAGAAAAACAAATTCAAGAAGACGAAAAAGCTTATTCAAAGTATTTGGAAGAAGAGGAATCTTCTGAAAAAACAAATAATAAAAAGTCTGTTGAAAAGCAACCTGAGGAAGATCATTTTTATCCTCCGATTGGAACAATTCAAAAGGACGGACTTACGATAGAAGTGAAATTGCTTCGAAAATTTTAAAAACTTACATTTTAATTTAAAAAATAGAAAAATTGTGGATTTATCTTATTTAAAACAAATTCCTTATTGGTTTGCCGAAGATATTGGCGATGGCGATCATACTTCTTTGTCTTGCATTCCGGAAACCGAAATGGGTTGTCAGCAATTGATTGTGAAAGAGGCTGGTGTATTGGCCGGAGTGGAAGTCGCTCGTGCGATTTTTAATCATTTTGATCCTGAGTTGAAAATGACGGTTTTTATCAATGACGGACAAGAAGTTAAACCAGGAGATATTGCTTTCAAGGTAGAAGGAAAAGTGTTGTCGTTGCTTCAAACAGAGCGTTTGATGTTGAATTTAATGCAACGAATGAGTGGTGTGGCTACGACGACTCACAAGTATGTGAAATTGTTGGAAGGAACCAAAACTCGTATTTTGGATACAAGAAAAACGACTCCCGGACTTCGTATGATTGAAAAAGAAGCGGTTCGTATTGGTGGTGGAAATAATCATCGTATTGGACTTTTTGATATGATTCTTTTGAAAGACAATCATGTGGATCATGCAGGAGGAATTTCGGCGGCAATTTCGGGAGCAAAAAAATATTGTCAAGAAAAAGAAAAAGCATTGAAAATTGAGATAGAAGTTCGTAATTTTCAAGAACTTCAAGAAGCGATGGATTGTGGCGGAATAGATCGTATCATGTTGGACAATTTCACCCCGGAAGATACAAAGAAAGCTGTTGCAATGATTGCCGGACGTTTTGAGACCGAATCTTCTGGTGGAATTACAATCGCAAATATTCGAGATTATGCAGAGTGTGGCGTAGATTTTATTTCTGTTGGAGCACTTACGCATTCGGTCAAAAGTCTTGATTTAAGTTTCAAAGCGGTTTAAAAATAAATGAAAATTCATTTTTTGGTTGTTGGAAAAACAACGGAGAAATATATGCAGACAGGCATCGACGAATATGTTCGACGCCTGTTGCGTTATATACCTTTTTCGATGGAAGTATTGCCGGAGTTGAAAAATGCCAAAAATTTAACTTTTGAACAACAAAAAGAAAAAGATTCTCAAGCGATTTTGAATGCTTTGCAAGATGGTGATTATGTGGTGTTGCTTGATGAAAAAGGAAAGGAATATTCCTCTGTTGCATTTTCTGATTATTTGGCACGAAAAATGCAAATCGTCCCGAAACGATTGGTTTTTGTAGTGGGAGGTCCGTATGGATTTTCTGCGGAAATGTATGATCGTGCGAACGAAAAATTGTCTGTTTCAAAAATGACTTTTTCTCATCAAATGATACGACTTATTTTTGTTGAACAATTGTATCGAGCGATGACAATTCTGCGGGGCGAACCATATCATCACGAATAATTTTATTTTGAGAATGAAAAAACAATTATCTAAAATTTCGCTTCTTGTGTCGTTGCTTATGAGTGTTTTATTCATAAGTTGTGATGCAACGCAAGAAGATAAAGATTTGGAACGATTTTCTCAAGTTTTGACCAAAAAAATTGAGAAGTCGGAAAGTCGTATGTCTGATCTTCAGTATCAAATCGAACAAGGCGGAATCGAAGCAATTGATTTTTCTCCTTTGACGGATAAGGAAGATGATATTTTTTATTATGTTTACAAAAACGATTCGTTGGTTTTTTGGACAGAAAATGAAATAGGAGTGCCGTTGCGATTTTATCATGGAAATTGGTTGAGTCCTCTTGTGTTTTTTCCTCACACCGATGTGGTTAGAATGCTTTATATAGCAGATGATTTCACCATTTTGTCGCTTATCAAATTGAAAGATAATTACGATGAAAAATTGTTGTCGTTACCAGCCAATCAATCGCTTTTTGATAATGACATGGCAAGAGGTTTTGATTTGGAAAATGTGTCGTTTTATACGGGACTTCCGACGGACGAAAATGCGGTGTTTTATAAAAATCTTTATTTGTTTTCCGTCAGTACGGAGAATGTAGAAAACAATCATAAAAATTGGTTTGAACAAAGTTGGTTTTGGCTGAAAGAAAAGACGAAATACATGTTGCAATTGGCACAAAATTATTCTGTTGAAGACAATCAATCTGCGGTGTATGATCGTCGTTTTGAACGCCGAATGCCTTCTCTTTCGTTTGCTTTGTCAAGCGATGAAGATTTGCGTCAAATTGTTCAACAATCGGATTCGATTTCTTCGTCTCAAATATTGTATTATCTTGGAACAAAATATTTTAAAGGCGGTTGGAAAAGTTTTTCGCTTTCAGCGACAATTCTTCATCAAGAGCAAGCTACGCAAGACGAATTGATTCGTGCGAGTGAGATTGACAAAAAGATAAGACAGGGACAATGGATTGAGCAGTCGGCATTTTATTTTGTCGAAGAACCTAATGCTCCGAATCAATATCTTGCACGATTTGATTACGAACATCACAAATTGTATATCTCTCTGATTTCCAAAGAGAAACAATTGAGTTATTGTTATCCGATATCCTTTTTTATGCTTGATTCCAAAGCAGAAGAACATGATGATTTGCCTGTGGAATACAATCCTTGGATAATAACAGCGATGATTGTCATTTTGTTGGCGATTTTAAGTAGTCTTTTTTTTATTTTTCGTTGGATTTTTCGTTGGATTCGTAATAAACAAAACGGAACGGATGCGAAAATTTTTCGTTTCGGATTTGTAGATAAATTACATTTGACGGTTTTTGCGGTGGTGATTTGTGCGTTCGTTTTGATTGCTATTTTTGTTGGGGTTTATTTGATTGATAATCATCGCAAACAATGGGAAACGGAAATTCAGCAAAAAGCAATTTATATAGAACGTTACATTGAAAATTCGTTTTCCTATGTTTCTTCTTTCGATGAAGTTGAATCGCAGTTTGTGCGTATTTATATTCATGATTTGGCAAATACATACGAAACCGATGTCCATTTGTACGATCGCAAAGGAGAATTGATTGCAACATCTCAGCCGGCACTTTTCTTTAAGCAACATTTATTGGCTCCGTATATGTCGGCTTGGGCAAAAGAATTGATAGATGATGATTTTGAAATCAAAACAGCTCCGGAACAAGTAGATCGGTTTATGCACTATATCACGTATGTTCGTATACGAAACGAACAAGGAAAAACTCTTGGATTTGTGGGACTTCCTTCGTTTTTGAGTCTGTCTGATATGCAATCGGAATTACTGACGTTGATTGCGATGGTGATTGATTTGTTTGTTTTGGTTGTCGTGATTGTTATTTTGTTGTCTCTCGTTGTTTCACGACGTTTTTCTCAATCGCTTTTGATTTTGTCACAACGTTTGCAAACGGTCAGTTTGAATCATCAAAATGAAAAATTGGATTATGACGGAAATGATGAAATTGCTCAATTGGTAGAGCAATATAATTTGATGGTTGATCAGTTGGAAATGAGTGCCCAACGATTGTCGGAAGCCGAACGAGAAGCCGCTTGGAAAACGATGGCTCGGCAAGTGACACACGAAATCAAAAATCCTCTCACGCCAATGAAACTCAGCATTCAGCAATTGATGAGGCTGAAGCAAACGGAGCCTGATTCGGAACGTTTTTTTGCTTATTTTGATAAATGTACGTCTATGCTCATTGAGCAAATCGACACGTTGTCGGTTATTGCGACGGCTTTTGGTGATTATGCTAAAAGCAAAATGCAAATTGAGCGACAAGAAGTTGATGTGATAAAAACGATTCAGTCGGTTGTCGATTTGTATGCCAACAATGAAGAAAAAGTTCAAATTGTATTGAGCGATGAGCGTCCGAACGAACTTCAACAACCTTTTGTTGTCAATGCCGAAGGCAAAGGAATGACGCAAGTTTTTTCTAATTTGATAAAAAATGCCATTCAAGCAAAACAAAAAAATCAGGAAGGAAAAATCCTAATTTCCATATTCTGTGAAAATGAAAAATTTATTGTCAAAATAAAAGACAATGGCGTGGGAATGAATGCTCAGCAATTGGAACGCATTTTTGAACCTAATTTTACAACAAAAACGTCAGGAATGGGACTTGGTCTTCCTATTGTGCGTAATATTTTGCAACAAATCGGTGCAACGATTTCGGTTTCTTCGTCCGAAGGTGTTGGAACCGAATTCGTGATTGAATTTTAATCAAAAAAAAGTTATGAAAAAGTTTTTTACCATCGTTTTTTTCTTCCTTTCTTTGTCAATGTTTGCCAATGTGTTGCCGGCTGATATTTACAAGAATTTACCTTTTGAAATGAATCCTTTGAAAGAAATCAAATTTCGGGATTATCAAGTTAATGTGCTTGAATATGGTGCTGTTCCCGATGGCGAAACGAATGTCGCTCCAATGATAAACAAGGCGATTGACGAGGTTCATCAATCGGGTGGAGGAAAAGTGATTATTCCGCAAGGATTGTGGTTGAGCGGTCCAATTGTTTTGAAATCAAATGTTTGTCTTCATTTAGAGCGTGGAGCTTTATTGGTTTTTTCGACCGACAAAAGTCTTTATCCTTTGCGTTTTACGTCGTTTGAAGGATTGAATACGCGTCGGTGTCAATCGCCTATTTCTGCCGAAGGTGCAACAAATATCGGAATCACCGGACAAGGAATTATCGACGGGAAAGGCGATGTTTGGCGTCCGCTGAAAAAAAATAAATTGACCAACAAACAATGGAAAAAGTTGATAAAAAGTGGCGGAGTCGTGAGTGAAGATGGAAAAATATGGTATCCATCTTCTGCTTATGCTGAAGCAAGCAAACGCGTTGTCGATCAGAATATTCCAAATTTTACAGACGAAAAAGAGTGGGAAAAATTTCGCGATTTTTTGCGTCCCGTAATGCTTAGTTTTATCAAATGCGATGGTGTTTTGCTACAAGGTCCAACGTTTCAAAATTCTCCTGCGTGGTGTATTCATCCGCTCATGTGTACCAATTTTCAAATGATAGATTGCGTGGTGCGTAATCCTTGGTATGGAAGCAATGGCGACGGGCTTGATTTGGAATCTTGCAAAGGGGCGGTGGTGTATCGTTGTTCGTTTGATGTGGGAGACGATGCCATTTGTATCAAGTCGGGAAAAGATGAAGACGGGCGACGTAGAGCAATGCCTTGCGAGCAAGCAATCATTCGAGAATGTACTGTTTATCACGGGCATGGAGGATTTGTCGTTGGTAGCGAAATGAGTGGCGGAGTCAAAGACATGTTGGTCAAAGATTGTACTTTTATAGGTACCGATGTTGGTTTGCGATTCAAGAGTAAAAAAGGACGAGGAGGCGTAGTAGAACGTATTACGATTGATGGCATACGAATGATGGATATTGAAGGCGAACCCATTTTGTTCAATTTATATTATCAAGGAAAATCGGCTTTAGCGGCTACGGCAGGAGGTAATGCGACAGACAATCTTCTTTCGGAAGAAAACCAATTTTTGCCGGAATTCAAAGATATTTCCATTTCAAATGTTTTTTGTCGTGGCGGACGAAAAGGTATTTATATCAACGGATTGCCGGAAAAACCGATTCATCACATTTCTTTGAAAAATATAAAAATTTTCAGTTCATTTCCTGCCGAATATCATTATGTGGAAAATTTAACGACCGAAAATGTAGAAGTTATTGTTGAAAAATAAAAAAATTTTTTTCTTTTTTTTTGA
>JAGCLW010000058.1 GCA_017646805.1 Paludibacteraceae bacterium
AAAGATGTAAGAGGTTAGTAATTAAACACTTTGCAAAGAAACAAAAAATTAATTAAAAAAAAGAAAAAAATCCGAAAAGAAAATTTTTCTTTTCGGATTTTTTGTACTCCGGGCGGGACTTGAACCCGCACGATCGCAATGATCACAGGATTTTAAGTCCTGCGTGTCTACCGATTCCACCACCAGAGCTCTCTATTAAGAGAATCATCAAAAAAAAACGGCCGTTTGCCGTTTAGTTTTGAGCGGAAAACGAGGCTCGAACTCGCGACCCCAACCTTGGCAAGGTTGTGCTCTACCAACTGAGCTATTTCCGCAATTTGTGTGGGTGATGACGGATTCGAACCGCCGACCCTCTGCTTGTAAGGCAGATGCTCTGAACCAGCTGAGCTAATCACCCGTTCGCCTTTTTTTTGCGTTGCAAAGATAGTCTCTTTTTTCGGATTTACCAAATTTTTAGAAAAATATTTCCGTACATCAAAATAAAGATGATTGAGCTGCTATACGACTCCGACCTAAATGAGAATACGCCAAATCTGTAACTTCTCTACCTCGAGGTGTTCGTTTTAATAATCCTTGTTGAATTAAATATGGTTCATAAACTTCTTCAAGAGTTCCGGAATCTTCAGAAAGAGCTGTCGCTATTGTTGATAATCCAACAGGACCTCCTTTGAATTTGTCGATTAAAGTAAGTAAAATTTTATGGTCTATTTCATCAAGTCCAAATTGGTCAATGTTAAGAGCTTCTAAGGCAAAATGTGCGATGGAAAGGTTGATTGTTCCATCTCCTTTTACTTGAGCAAAATCACGAACTCGACGCAATAATGCGTTGGCTATACGAGGTGTTCCTCGTGAACGGAGAGCAATTTCTGATGCGGCGTCTGAATTACATTGAACATTAAGTAATCGTGCCGAACGAAGAATGATGTTTGTGAGAATGGTTTTATCGTAGTATTCTAAATGAGAATTGATTCCAAATCGAGCTCTTAATGGACTTGTCAGCAATCCGCTTCTTGTTGTGGCTCCAATCAATGTGAATGGTGCAAGATCAATTTGAATTGAACGTGCTGATGGTCCTTTGTCAATCATGATGTCGATGCGATAATCTTCCATTGCAGAATATAAATATTCTTCTACAACGGGAGATAATCGATGGATTTCATCGATAAAAAGTACGTCATTTTCTTCTAATGAAGTGAGAAGTCCTGCAAGATCTCCGGGTTTGTCAAGAACAGGTCCGGAAGTTACTTTGAATCCAACGCCTAATTCGTTTGCGATAATGTTGGAAAGCGTTGTTTTTCCGAGTCCTGGAGGACCATGCAGTAAAACGTGGTCGAGAGGTTCTTTTCGCATTTTTGCGGCATTTACGAAAATACGTAAGTTTTCTACGATACTATTTTGTCCCGCAAAATCCGAAAAAGAAAGAGGGCGAAGTGCTTTTTCAAAATCTCCTTCTCGTGTTTGATTTCGTATATCAAAATCTTGATTTTCCATAAATATTAAAGACGATTATTCAGATTTTCTGGTATGACGAAGAAAGAATTCTTCAACTGTTTCGTTCGATAAATCTTTTATGTTTTTATTTGCGACAATATTTCCATCTCGAATGATAATCAATCGATCGGCTAATGCTTCTACTTCTTGCATAATGTGTGTAGAAAGAATGATTGTTTTTTGTTTTGCAATTTCTTTGATTACCGTGCGTATTTCTACCAATTGATTTGGATCAAGACCGGTTGTCGGTTCGTCAAGAATAAGAATTTTTGGATCATGAATAAGTGCTTGAGCTAATCCAACTCGTTGACGATAACCTTTTGAAAGCATTTGAATCTTTTTGTGTTGTTCTTTTGTAAGACCGGTAAGATTTATGATTTCATCGATTCTATCGGCAATGGATTTTACGCCATATATTTTGCCTACATATTCGAGATATTCTTTTACATACATGTCTACATACAATGGATTGTGTTCGGGAAGATAACCAATCATTTTTTTGATTTTTTGAGGAAAATCTTTTACTTCATGATTGTTGACTAAAATGGATCCTTCATAAGAAATGGATCCGGTGATTGATTTCATTGTCGTTGATTTTCCGGCTCCATTGGGACCAAGCAGAGCTAAAATTTCTCCTTGAGAAACCGAAAAAGAAATTTCATTTAACACTTTTTGCGATCCGTATGTTTTGGATAATTTGTTAATTTGTAGCACGATAGAAAAACGTTATTTGAATAATTAAAAAGATTGTGGTAGAAAAAGAAAGTAATGAAATGGACAATATGAAAGAGTCTAAATAGACTCCGAGAATCAACATGATTAGTTGTACAAAGATACCAAATAATTCGAGAACAAAAGCTTTTTTTTGTAGAAGATGAACCGATGGAATGAAATTGAGAGAATTGGAAAGAAACATGGCTAACATCCACGGAAGCATCAATTGAAGAATATTTGCGAGTGAAATCCATTTTTCGCCGAAAAAGAAAAGAATAAGATGAGGCAATGCAACGTATATCAACAATAAGAAAGGAACTGCGATTGTGAGAATTTTTAAAATGTATGATCGCAACAATTTTGAAGATCCGGAGTTTTGTCTGTGACGTTCTCCCACTTGTTGAAAAAGAACTTGATTGATTCCGCGAGCCAATGCTGATAATGGTTTGATAGAAAGAGTTATGGCCATTGCAAACAATCCGACTTCTGTGTCACTAAATGCAAATGAAAAAAATAAAATTGGCAGATTAAAAGCAAATGTTTGAATCAGTTTGTGAGGTAAGGAATATCGTGGAAAATCACGATGAACAGCAAGTTTTTCTTTTAATGATTGGAATGAAAAAGAATATTTTTGTCGAAGAGAAGAAATGAAAAAATACAAACTAAATAATTGTCCTAAAACGGAAGCGAAAAATAACCCTAAACTTCCTTTGTAAAAAAGAGGAAACGTTATTTTCAACAAATTTGTGCAAAAACTTTGTGAAATCGTATAATATGCGGTTTTGTTGAATTTTTTTAGACGATTGTTCCAATGAGATAAAGTGTGGGCAAAAGAAGAAAAAAGAACTAAAAATGGAAGAAACCACCAATATAATGGAAGCGAAAAAAAGCATAATAATATTAGAAGAATTGTGGCGACAATACAGGCTGATAATAAGCAAAAAATTGTAATTTCCCATGCAACAGATTCTTCTTTTTCTGTTATAATCGCATTTTCAAATTGAAAAGTAGATAATAGAATTAAAAAACCACTAACTGCGAGAAAAAAAGAAAGTTCTCCAATTACTGAAGGAGAATAAATGCGTGCAATGAAAGGAGCCAATACAATACTCAATAATTGAGCAATTGTATTGGCTGAAAAAAGTTTGATTATGGATTTTTTGTATTCGATACGAATGTTTTTTTGTTTAAATTTTCTTTAAAAGAGATTTTTCTGCCGAAAAAGCACGATCAAATGTGAATTCTGAAAGAATTGCATTCATCATTTTTTGTATATTTTCTGTACACAAATTACCAATACTTCCTTCATGTGTGTGATGTACCGTTTTGTTTGGAGTGAAATTTCCGGCCTCAATGTCTAATCCTACTTTTTTGTATGCATCTCGGAATGGCATTTTTTCTTCCAAAACCAATCGATTTACTTCTTCTACGCTAAAAATAAGGTTGTATCGTTCGTCATCTAAAATATGATCGTTGATTGTAATATCTTGCATCATGTCTGCGGTTATATTTACACAATCGATCAATTCGTCAAACGCCGGAAGAAAAAGTTCTTTGATGATTTGGAGATCACGAAAATAGCCGGAAGGCAAATTGTTTGTTATCAACAGAATATCATTTGGTAATGCTTGCAATCGATTACATTTTGAGCGAGTCAATTCAAATACATCGGGATTTTTTTTGTGTGGCATAATTGATGATCCGGTTGTGTATTGATTTGCCAATTTGATAAATCCAAAGTTTTGAGAAGAAAACATACATGAATCAAATGCCAATTTTGAAATTGTTGCCGCAACAGATGCCATTGCATAAGCAACTGTGCGTTCCATTTTTCCTCTTCCCATTTGTGCATAAACCACATTGTGATTCATGCCGTCAAATCCTAACAGTTCTGTTGTTTTTTGTCGATCAAGAGGAAATGAAGAACCATAGCCGGCAGCCGATCCAAGAGGATTTCGATTACATATTTTCCATGCGGCAAGCAACATTTGCATGTCATCGACTAAGCTTTCGGCGTAAGCTCCAAACCAGAGTCCGAATGATGAAGGCATTGCCACTTGTAGGTGAGTGTATCCCGGAAGAAGTATTGTTTTATAGGTTTCACTTTGTTTTGAAAGAATTTCAAAAAGTCGAGAAACCGCAGTCACAAGATCAAAAATGCGACGACGAGTGAAGAGTTTCAAATCAACAAGCACTTGATCGTTGCGAGATCGACCGCTGTGGATTTTTTTTCCTGCATCTCCAACTTTGCGTGTCAGCATTAGTTCTACTTGCGAATGAACATCTTCAACGCCTTCTTCGATAATAAATTCCCCTTGTTCTATTATGTCATAAATTGAGCGAAGTTCTTGAAGAAGTATTGTGAGTTCGTTTTTTTCAAGTAATCCAACGGATTCAAGCATTGTAATGTGTGCCATAGAGCCAAGTACGTCTGCTTTTGCAAGATACAAGTCCATTTCTCGATCTTTTCCAACGGTGAATCGCTCGATTTCTTTATCTACCGAAATTCCTTTGTCCCAAAGTTTTTGTGCCATTTTACAATCAAAATAAATTATTAATAAGGAATAGAAGAAAGCACTGTTGCCAATTGATTAACGGCGTCGCCTAATTTGGATCCAACCATCATTTTGACCATCATTGGTAAATCTGCTTTCAGAGTCAATTTCATTTTGGTTTGAGTTTCTGAAGCTGGAAGAATTTGAATCCAAAAATTGCCTTGAATAGGGAGATTTTCTATTCCAAATTTTATTGTTTTATTTTCTTCTCGATCTACAATACGCAAAGTAACATTCATTCCTTGTACAAGAAAAGAAACCGAATCTGCATCACAAGTTACGTTTTGTATTTTGTCTTTTTGTTCTGTAGGCAATTTTTCGATAAGCGAATCCAATGAAGATAAATCTGATAATTTTTGATATACCGCTGTTGGAGTCGCAATGATGTATTTTATGTCACTTTCGTAAGTTGTCATATAATGATATGTTTATTTTCCCCATTCACTTGGATTTTGACGCCACAATTTAAGTGTTTCAACGTCGTTTTCCGAAACGTATTTTGTTTCTACTGCAACATCAATCATTGCGTTGTAGTTGGAAAGGGTTGTCAATTCTACTTGTTTTTCCGTAAAAGCATTTTCTGCTGTTGCAAAACCATAAGTGAAGATTGCAACCATTCCAAGAACTTGAGCTTCTGCTGCACGAAGAGCTTCTACTGCTTTAAGACTGCTTCCTCCTGTCGAAATCAAATCTTCGATGACAACGACTTTTGCGTTTGATTTTAAATCGCCTTCGATAAGATTTCCTAAGCCATGATCTTTTGCCGAAGAACGAACATAAACGAATGGAAGTCCGAGAGCGTCGGCAACCAAAGCTCCTTGAGCGATTGCTCCTGTTGCAACGCCGGCAATGACTTCTACGTCAGGGTATTTTTCTTTGATTGTTTTTACAAAAGCATCACGCACAAGCGTACGTATAGCCGGAAAAGACAATGTTTTTCGATTATCACAATAAATTGGAGATTTCCACCCCGAAGCCCAAGTAAACGGATTGTTAGGTTGTAATTTTATTGCTTTGATAGAAAGCAATCCTTCGGCTACAGATTTTTGAATGTCAGACATGATTTTATAAGATTTATTTATTAACATTTTTCAAAGTCCAAGAGAATGAAATATTTCTTCTACAATTTCATTTGCATCTTTTTGATTATCATTTTCAATGATGATGGAAGCTTGTTCGTAAAAAGGTTTTCGCTTTTCTAATGTTTGAGAAATAAAAGTTTGTATTTCTTCGTTTGTTTTATCTTTTATCAACGGGCGATTGTTTTTTGCCGAAACAAGACGAGATAAAAGACTTTCTTCAGAATTTTTCAGATAAATGCTTAGTCCTGTTGCGTTTATCAAATCCATATTGTCAAAAAAACAAGGTGTTCCACCTCCAAGAGCGATCACAATATGTTCAAATTCGGAAACTTCTTTGAGGATTTTAGATTCTATTTTTCGGAATTCGTCTTCTCCATGTTTTGCGAAAAAATCATTTATTTTCATGTGATAACGATTTTCAATGAATGAATCCAAGTCAATGAATGAATAATTGATTTTTTTAGATAAAAGACGACCAATGGTTGATTTGCCACTGCCCATGTATCCTAACAAATAAATCCTGTCCATAAAATGTAAGAAGAGTTTTTTAAAAAAAACAAAGATACAAAATTCGTTGAAATAATTAGTGAGAAGAAAGATATAAATGTTTTTTATTTCGTCAAAGCATCAACCAACGCTTTCATTGTTGGCATATTTTCTGGGTTTATACGTGAACGTATGGTTAGCATTGGTTCTATGATTTCGATGTTTTTCAATTGTTCCAATATGCTTCGCATAATGCGACCGGCACATGGAGCCCAAGATCCGTTTTCTATTATGCCGACTTGGCGGTTTTGGAAATTTTTGAGTTGCAAATGATGTAAAAAGTCGTGCATTGGCGGAAAAACATTGGCATCGTATGATGATGCCGCCACAACTATACGGTCGTATCTAAAAGCATCTTCTATTGCTTCTGCCATGTCATCGCGACATAAGTCGGTGACAACAACTTTTTCTTCGCCTTTTTCACGCAACATTTTTGCTAAAAGATTTGCCGCATGAGCGGTTCCTCCATGAATAGAAGCGTGAGCGATGAAAACGCCTTTTGTTTCTGGTTCGTATTTGCTCCAAGTATTGTATAAATCAATGTAATGACTAAGATTGTCTGTCAGAATCGGACCGTGTAGCGGACAAATAATTTTAATGTCAAGTGATGAGCATTTTGACAACAATGTTTGTACTTGATGTCCGTATTTTCCACAAATGTTGAAATAATAGCGTCGTGCTTCGCAATCCCATTCTTCTTGATGGCTTAATGCTCCAAATTTTCCGAAAGCATCTGCCGAAAATAAGATTTTTTCGCTTTGTTCATAACTTACCATTACTTCTGGCCAATGCACCATGGGAGCCATAAAAAAATTCAATGTGTGTTTGCCAAGAGAAAGTGTATCTCCTTCTTTTACAACGATAATTCGTGAAGAAAAATCTGCTTCATGAAAAAATTGAGGCATCATTTGTACTGCACGCATCGATGCTACAATTTGCATGGTTGGATATTTTTCGGCAAGATGCAACATGCTGCCGATATGGTCAGGCTCCATGTGATGAACGATTAAATAATCCGGCGTTTTCCCTTGTAAAACAACGTTTACATTGTTAAGCCATTCGTCACATTTGCGATTATCTACGCTATCCAAAATGGCTGTTTTGTCATCAAAAATTACATACGAATTGTATGACATGCCATTTGGAATACTATATTGACTTTCAAAAAGATCAAGATCCATATCGTCAACACCGATATACTTGATTGACTCTGTAATATTTGTAATCATGTGTAATTTATTTTTTTTGGTTAATTATTTTATAAAAAAGGCACACAAAAATAATATTTTTTTTGATACAAGAGAGTCTATTTCGAGTTTTCCGGACAATAAAAGATAATCAATAGCATAAATGTCGTTTTCTCGGTTGTGAGAATTGTTGTTGAGAAAAAAAAGCGAAAATATTGGTCGTATAAGTCTTTGGGAAGAGTGATTATTTTCTCGGGATTTTAAGTTTGCAAATGTAATATATATATCGTAATTTCGCAGTTTATAAAACAAATAGAATGATGATATCAAATAATAAAACAGTTGAAGTAAACGAGTTTATATTTCCGTTGTATAGATATGCGGTATTGTTGGTATGTTACACACTTCTCAGGATAACCTTTTATTGTTTTAATGTTGGGTTATTTCCCAATGTGACATTTGAAAGTTTTTGGACATTACTGTATGGCGGTATTAGGTTTGATTTGAGTGCACTTACATACTTAAATCTTCTTTATTTTAGTTGTTATTATCTTGGGTTTAAAGCACGTCGAAACATAGGGTATAAGCGTTTTTTAGAATGTACGTTTTATATTCCCAATACAATAGGAATAGCGATGAACTGTATAGACTTTGTTTATTACAGATTTATTCTTAAACGAACTACATACAACGTATTAGACATTCTTCAAAATGAAGAGAATATGGGGTCATTATGGATTCAATTCCTTATTGACTATTGGTATGTATTTTTGTTTTTTGGTGTCTTTATGGTCTGTTTTGTATGGGTTATCAGGAGAGTAAAGATGCACGAAACAATACAACGAACATGGGTAAATGTAGTTGTGTCGGTATTGTTTTTTGCTGTAATAGCCGGACTGTCTGTTGCTGCAATAAGAGGAGGCTTTCGTCATAGTACACGACCTATCGCAATGAGCAACGCTGCTGCTTACACTAATTCACCAGAGGAGAGTGCTATTGTATTAAATACACCGTTTTCTTTTATTCGTACAATAGGAAAGAAGAGTTTTCAGAAAATGACATTCTTTGCAGATGAAGAGATAGAACAAGTTTTTACACCAATACATGAAGCAAAAGTAGATACCATAACAAATCTACAAACAAAGAAAAATGTTGTGATTTTCATTATGGAGAGTTTTTCAAGAGAGTTCTTCGGTTGTATGAATCCAACATTGGAAAATGGTCAATACGAAGGATATACGCCATTTCTTGATTCGCTATCGCAACATTGCTTAGTTTATACAAATGCATATGCTAATGGTCGTAAGTCTATAGACGCTATGCCTTCGGTTTTAGCCTCTATACCAGCATTGACTATGCCATATGTGGTAAGTCAGTATTCGGGAAATAGAATAAATAGTATAGCATCATTATTAAAAGAAGATGGTTATCAAACAGCTTTTTTTCATGGTGCACCTAATGGTTCGATGGGATTTGATGGTTTTGCAAAGATAGCAGGTTTTGATAGTTACTTTGGAAAGACAGAATATGGTAATGACGAACATTTTGATGGAATATGGGGAATCTGGGACCATCACTTTTTTCAACGTTATGCTGATGAAATGAATAGTATGAAGGAGCCATTTTGTACAGCTTTATTCTCATTGTCATCACATCATCCATTTAAAGTACCTGCGGAGTTTGAAGGTGTCTTTAGAGAAGGACCGTTGCCAGTAGAGAAATGTATTGGCTATTCAGATAATGCATTGCGAATGTTTTTTGAAAAAGCATGTAAAATGCCGTGGTTTGACAATACACTGTTTGTTATCACAGCAGACCATAGTTCGATACCAGACCATGAAGAGTATAAGAATAATGCACAAGCCTTTGCAGTGCCTATATTCTTCTATTGTCCAGGAGATTCAATGTTACAAGGAATAGACACACGTCCAGCACAACAGATAGATATTATGCCTTCTATATTATCATATTTGGGATATAATAAACCATTTGTTTCATTTGGTGTTAATCTCTTTGATAAAAACGCAGAACGATTTGTTGTCAATTACAATAATGATGTATATCAGATAATTAAGAATGATACTATAGCATATTTTGATGGTAAGAAGATATTTGGAGCATATGATATGATACATGATCCATCATTGAAAAATAATATTTATCAAAGGGGTAGAGTAGAGAGAGCTGATTCGTTAGTTCGTGCGTTTGTACAACAGTTTAACAATAGAATGATACAAGACAATTTAACTATAGAAAAATAAATTTTTTTGAATTTGTGCCTCGTTGTGAATAACTTAAATTTCATATTTTTGTCTATTGATACACAATTGGGAGATGCAGTTATCGCTCTTGATGTTGCAAAAAGGGAAAATACTTTAAACTACGAAATTTGTAATAAACCAGTAAAATCAAAACATTAATAATTAAATTATTAAGGCAAAATTATGAATAAAAAAAATAAACAATATAAAGATTTAGAACTTGCTAGAGATACAATAAGAAATGCAGGCTTATATTTGGTTTCTAAAAATGAAATTAAAAAATT
>JAGCLW010000059.1 GCA_017646805.1 Paludibacteraceae bacterium
CGTATTGGCTATAGGTTCTCTATCCGATTTCTGACTTGATTTCCTTTTAGGTCTATCACTTTCTTCTTGTTTATGAACTTTCTCGTGCATGCCAACAAATTTCTCAAATGGGAACATATAAACCATAGTACATTGCTCTATGGCTGAATTTGATTTCAAATAAGCAGAGACATACGGCTCATTGCCAAGAATGTCTCCATTATCTCGCTTATCATTGTTGCGAGCTTTTGCATTCCAACGAAATTGACTATCAATCATTGTGTTTGCCCAAGTTACAAACATAATTTTTGACCCCGATAACCAAATTTTGAAATACTTGTCTCCCTCATCACCTGAATACTCAAATGCCTTTTGTGGGCTTAACATTATAATATCCCCTTGTTTGATTGACAAAAAGTCTAATTTCTTATAGTAAGAAAAGGCTTTTACAATCTTCTCAAATAGCTGATTATCACATTCTTTGAGAAATGTTAAGATCGAATTTTCCATAAAAGTTAATAGTTTTATTCGCCTACTCTTTGATAAGGTTTTCGGCTTACCCTTCTTAATAAATTGCTATGTGTGCAGACAAAAAAGAAAGCGTGCTGACTGTCGGCATATTTACTCTGATGGGCTCTGGTAAAACCTCGAACAATAAATAAGCAACAGCCCTCACGCTACAAGCATAGCGAGAAGGGTAACGGCTTATCCCTGTTCTTAAAATTTACCAGATTTTATCAGAGGAATAAAGCAGTAACACTTTCGTGTTTTATTCAAATATGTCTTGTCAGTACATCGTCTGACGCGACAAAATTAAAATAAATTTTGAAAATGTGTGATGTTTCCCTTGTTTTTTTTCGGACTGTTGCAATGTCATTTATTATTTTTTGTCAATTATACACAGAACCACTTAGAATTATTACCATTTTTTATTACATAAAATACAATAAAATTTTAACACATTGAATTTCAGAGAGTTAAAAAAACGAAATTGCTTTTGTTTTTTTATATTTCGCTTAAATAAATGCCATAATTCAAAGAATTATTATCCTATATCAAGATTTTTTTTCTTTGGAGTATTCAAGATATAATTGGGGAATTTTTTCTATGTAATTAGTAGAATAGAGGTTTTTCGGATTATTGAATAATGTTTTTATGGAGATTTTTATATTTTGTTTTTTTGTCATTTAGAAAAAAGTTTTTATCTTTGCACCCCAAATTGATTGAAAAAAGGGATTTTTTTAGAAAAATAACATAAATTAATATATACGGCAATGAAACAAACATTTCAACCTTCAAACAGAAAAAGAAAAAATAAACACGGTTTCCGTGAAAGAATGTCTACTCCAAATGGTCGTCGTGTGCTTGCTGCTCGTCGTGCAAAAGGGAGAGCAAAACTTACTGTTTCTGACGAAGTAAAAGGAAAATAATCGGTGCTTAAGCATTTGATTATCTTACATAGAGAGGATTGACCAAGTAATGGGTTGATCCTCTTTTTGTTTTTTTATGACATCTTTTTTTTCTCTTGCTTTTGATAGATTTTATTTATTCTTATCTTTGCAAAGTAGAGTGTTATTTTATAAATTGAAAAAAGACTATGAAAAATATAAAGAAAAAAACAAATGGCTTTTGGGCATTTATTACAAGTAAAATGTGTTGGGTAAACGTGGGAGTGTTTGTCGGGGTTGTACTTATTGTTTTTTTGGCATTGAAAATTTATTTGAATTCTTACACGCATCATGGAGATGAGTTGGAAATGCCGGGATTAGTTGGTTTGACGATGGATCAAGCTGTTCCGATTTTGGAAGAGCGAGGTTTAAGATTTGAAGTAATTGATTCTGTGTATAATGAATTGCAAAATCGAGGTGAAATTATTGCACAATCTCCAATTGCCGGTTCGAAAGTAAAAGGAGGAAGAAAGGTTTATTTGACCAAAAGTACGGTAAATGCACCGATGGTTTCGATGCCACAAATTGCCGGAATGAGCGGAAGACGAGCAAAAGCGGAATTGACTTCTGTCGGATTTGAAAATATTGTAGATGAATATGTTTTTGGGAAATACGATAATTTGGCATTGTGTACGTTGAATGACGGAGGAGATACGATTGTTTCTGGAACAAGATTGCCGATTACGTCGAAAATAAAATTGGTTATTTCAAAGAATGATACAACGTTGTTTGATTCGGAACAACTTCCGGAAGAAAAAATTTTTCAAGAAGAAGTTGTAGAAGAAGAACATTTTTTTTAACAAACGAATTTGATTTTTTTCTCAAAAAATAGTTATTGCTTTTTGTTGTATGAAGGAAGATTTTTTTGAAGAAGATTTGGATTCCGAATTGGATTTTGTTGAGTCGGAAAAGGAAGAAAAGGAAATGTATGAGCATCATCGCTTTGTTGTGGAAAAGGGCAAGGCGATGATTCGCATTGATAAATATTTGGTAAATTGCATGGCCGATATTTCACGAAATCGAATTCAGGAAGCGGCAGAAGCAAAAACGATATTAGTGAATGGGAAGCCGGTGAAGTCGAATTACAAAGTGAAACCTTTGGACGAAATTTCGATTCAATTGGCTTATCCGCCAAATCAATATGAAATCGTTCCGGAAGATATTCCTCTTGATATAGTTTATGAAGATGATGATTTAATTGTTGTGAACAAACAATCGGGTTTGGTTGTGCATCCGGGTTTTGGCAATTTTAATGGGACATTGTTGAATGCATTGGCTTTTCATTTGAAAGATGATCCGAAGTTTGATGTTGATGATCCGCGACTTGGTCTTGTACATCGGATAGATAAAGACACTTCCGGATTGTTGTTGATTGCGAAAAATGAAGATGCAAAAACAAAACTTGCAAAGCAATTTTTTGATAAAACGACACATCGTCGTTATGTAGCGTTGGTTTGGGGACGATTGGAAAAAGAAGAAGGGACGATAGTTGGAAATATTGGGCGAGATCTTCGAGATAGAATGTTGATGACTGTTTTTCCGGAAGGAAGTGAGTATGGAAAACATGCCGTGACACATTACAAAGTATTGGAGCGATTGCCGTATGTGACATTGGTTGAATGTAGATTGGAAACCGGACGGACACATCAGATTCGTGTTCACATGAAGCATATTGGTCATACGTTGTTCAATGATGAACGTTATGGAGGAAATGAAGTTCTTCGTGGAACAACGTTTTCAAAATATAAAGCATTTGTAAATAATTGTTTTCAGGTTTGTCCGCGACAAGCTCTTCATGCAAAAGAACTTGGTTTTGTGCATCCGAAAACAGGAGAATTTATGAAATTTGATTCAGAAATTCCATCAGATATGATGGCTCTAATTGAAAAATGGAGACGATATGAAAAAGGACTCAAAGAAAATGACTAATAAAGCAGGAGGAATTTTGAAAAAAATTGCTCTTGTTTTTCTTTGTATTATTTTGTTTATTTTGTTGTTGTTGGGAGCAATAACGACTTTTGTGTCTTCTGATTTGGCAAAAAATGAGGTAGAACAATTGGCAAAAAATTATGTCAATGGCGATGTGAAAATCGGGGATATAGATTTCGATTTTTATAGTTCGTTTCCTTATTTGTCGTTGCAATTAGACAGTGTGGATATTCGCAGTAATGCCGTATCTATACCTTCGGATTCTCTTTGTTTTGTTGAGCGATTAAGAGTTCGTTTAGGATTTAATTCTTTGTTGATTGGTCGATTTTCAATAAAAGAAGTTTTGTTGGAAAATCCGAAAATTATTTTACGCAAAGATTCTCTTAGTCAATATAATTTTGATATTTTTCCTAAGGATACAACGGAGCAAGATTCTTCGTCAAATACAATTGATTTGCCGTATGTGAAATTGAAAGAATTAAATCTTAAAAATGCTTCGATTGTTTATGAAGATTTGTCAAAAAAACAACGAGCACAACTTAATGGATTAAATATTTTTGGAGACGCTTTTTGTACTGATGAAATTGGTGCGACGATTGATTTTGAAATAAAAAACATAACTTGTTCGGATCAAAAATATGCCTTTAATAATATTCCTTTTTCGGCGAAAGCGGATATTGTGGGAGAAAAAGATTTTTCTAAATTTTCGGTAAAAAAATTAGATGTAAATCTAAATGATGTAAAAGCTTCTGTAAATGGAGAAGTGGAACTTGATAGCACGGAAATTCAAACGGATTTAGCATGGTTTTTTGGTGTGGAAGATATGATGATTTTGAAAGATTTTTTGCCTTCTCCGTTGGATCAAAAATTGAAGAAATTGATGCTTGAAGGTTCCGTCGCTGTTGATGGAACGATCAAAGGAACGTTTGCCGAAAAACAATTGCCTGCGATAGCGGCAAATTTAAATTTGAATCAATTGACACTTTATTTCAAAGGATACAAAGGACGTTTAAGTTTTGATTTGCATGCCGATGGTTTGTACGATGAAAATAAAAATGCGAATTCGTATCTTAAACTGAAAAATGCAGATTTAATTGCCGGTCAATCGTTTATAAAAATTGATGGAAAAGTTCTCAATGCGGTACATAATCCACAATTGCAAGCACACGTTGCAATGGCGGTGAATTTAGATACGATTTCAGCATCGTTTCCTATTTATGAAGATTTGAATTACAAAGGAAAATTTGATGGAGATGTCAGTTTGCATGTGCCGATAAAAGAATTTTTAGCAAAAAAATCAGAATCGTTGGAAAAGATTTATTTGTATGGCGATTTGAATATTCATCGTATTATGGCTACAATGCCATCTAAAAATTGGAAGATTTTTGGAAATAATGCAAATATTGAAATGGGAATCAATTCGATTAAGTATAAAAGAGTTGATTTGACGAGTTTTTTTACAACAAAATTGACGTTTGATAGTTTGTTTGTCGATTATGGAGAAATGGATGCTCGTGCAGATTTTTCAAAATTGTCGGGAACGTTGACCGTTGATAAAATTTTGGAATCTATGCCGTTGTTCCGAGCATCGTTGGAATATAATGGAATGAAAGCTTTTTTGGCTGATACGATTGCTTTGGTGGGAAAAAAAGGGAATACGTCTCTTTCGCTTTTCAAAGATAGAAAAGATTCCAAAATTCCTTGTTTGACGGCACGGGTTGGATTGGATTCATTGATGTTTTATGAGCGATCTTTTGGAGCAATGGTGGATTCTGTTCGCTTTTCTTTGAGCGGAAAACCGAGAGTTAGAAAATTTAGAAGAGAAAACGGAATTCGTGTTCAAATAGAAGATAGTTTGCGACAAGAGATTCGTTACGATTCTCTTAGTAGAATGGTTAGCAGTGTTTTCAAACAAGAAGAACCGATGGATCATTTGTTGCGAAAATTCACTTTCGATGGAAAAGCTTACATGAAAGAATTGCGATATAGTTCTCCGTACTTCCCGACACAAGTGAGAGGAGGATTTTTGGATATGAAATTTACAGATGATACGATACGATTAAATTCGGTAGGAATGAAAGTCGGACAATCGTCTTTGTTTGTAAAAGGAGAATTGCAAAATGTTCGGAGAGCATTGTTGCGAGGACGAACGTTGACTGCGGATCTTTCCGTAAAATCTCAACAATTGAATTTGAATGAAATTTTAAATACAATGTATCGAGGTTCTCAATTTCAAGAGAGAGCCGAAAAAATGAAATTAGCTCAACAACAAGGCTTGATTCCTCAACGAAAATCTTCCGGAAAACGATTGATTCGACCACAAATTTTTAAACCGGATTATTTTCTGCGAATGCAAGCTTTGATGTCTACCAACAAGGCACGAAAAGCAAAGATGGATAGTTTGTTGGCTTTGGTGGATAAAGGTTTGGTAAAAAGCGAAGATATCCAGACTTTGGACGTTGCAGAAGATTCTATATCATCATTTGGATTGTTGTGTTTGCCACAAAATTTGAATGTGAATTTTGATGCTAAAATTGATACGGTTAAGTTTAGCAATTTGGTGATGAATCAATTCAATGGTGGAATAACGTTGAAAAATCAAGTTCTTCAAATCAACGATTTGAAAACGCAGACGAATATCGGTGATTTGAATTTGAATGCACGTTATTATTGCAATAACAATAATGGAGCGAGTCTTGGATTTGATGTTCAAGGAGATGGAATCGATGTTGGTAATTTGGTAAATACTCTTCCGATGCTTGACACGATTATGCCAATGCTTCGTTCTTTCAAAGGGAATGTATCTTGTGATATTTCGGCGATGACAGAAGTCGATTCGATGATGAACATTTTGTTTCCAACGCTCAATGCCGCATGTTATATCAAAGGAGATAATTTGGTATTGCTTGACGGAGAAACGTTTGCCGAAATTGCTAAATTATTGATGTTTAAGAAAAAAACAGAAAATTTGATTGATAATATTTCTGTTGAGGCGTATGTGAAAAATAATGAAATGGAAGTATTGCCGTTCATGATAGAATTGGATAAATATCGAGTTGCTGTCGGTGGCGAAAATACACTTGATTTCAAATTCAATTATCATATTTCCGTTTTGAAATCTCCGTTGCCAATGAAATTGGGAATCAACGTCAAAGGTTCTTTTGACGATATTAAAGTAGGATTGGGCAAGGTAAAATATAAAGACGAAAATGTGATTACGAAAAAAGGACAATTTGCAAATGGAGGAGTCAATTTGCGAACCGTCTTGCAAGAGGAATTGAAACGAAAGATTGTTTCAATCACACAAGCGACAGAAGAATCAAAACGAAGAAAGAAGTGATGTATACGTTTTCAAAAAAAGAAAAATTGACAGGTAAAATTGCCGTTAATATGCTTTTTTGCAAAGGGAAAGGTTTTATTTCTTTCCCTTTGCGTGTTGTTGTGCAGACGATGGAACGAAATGAAGAAAAGCAAGAAGCCCCTGTGCGAGTTTTGATTGTAGTTCCAAAAAAACGACGAAAACATGCCGTAGATCGAAATTTATTGAAACGACGAATACGAGAAGCTTATCGATTAAACAAACTTGGGTTGGTTGAAGAAATTTCAAGAGGAAACAAAAATATTCGTGTGGCATTTCAATATGTAGCCAACGAGAATTTGTCTTATAATGAGATAGAAGGGGCAATGCGAAAAGCAATATGGAAAATAAAAGAGAAGTATTGAAATAAATCAAAAAAAATATGCGTAAAATTTTTTCTATTATCATTTTGTTGGGAACGACCATTTTTGGATTTTCTCAATATCGTTCAATTCCGATGGATACAGCGGTTTGTTATGGAAAATTAGAAAATGGTTTGACGTATTATATTCGTCATAATGAATGGCCAAAAGATCGTGGTTGTTTCTACATTGTGCAAAATGTGGGTGCAATTCTTGAAGAAGATTCTCAAAATGGATTGGCTCATTTTCTTGAACACATGGCTTTTAACGGTACAAAAAATTTCCCCAAAAAAGGAATTATTGAATACATGGAAAGTATTGGTGCTCAATTTGGAACAAATGTGAACGCTTATACTTCTTTGGACGAAACGGTGTATATGCTGCGTGATATTCCGACGATTAGAGAATCAATTGTAGATAGTGCATTGTTGATTTTGCACGATTGGAGCGGATTCATCAGTTTGGAAGCCGAAGAAATAGACAAAGAGCGAGGAGTAATTCGAGAAGAGTGGCGTACGGGAGCAACGGCAAATCGGCGAATGTGGAAGGAAGGGAATAAGCAAAAATATCCAAATTCTCAATATGCAAAAAGAGATGTTATTGGAGATACGGCGGTGATAAATCATTTTGCGTATGATACGCTTCGTGCGTATTATAAAAAATGGTATAGACCTGATTTGCAGGCAATTGTTGTTGTCGGAGATGTGAATGTGGCTTTGGTGGAAGAAAAAATCAAATCTATTTTTGCAGACATTCCGTTGGTAGAAAATCCGGCAGAGCGAATTTTTTATCCAATTCAAGAAAATGAAGAACCAATCGTCTCGATTGTTACAGATCAAGAAGCAACAGCGTCTGTGTTGGGTGTGGAAATGAAATATTCTCAAATGCCGAAATCAAAAAAATTGAGTCAAGAAGGATATTTGGAATATTTGTCTGTTGGTTTGATTGAGACAATGTTTCAAAATCGATTGGAAAAGGAAGTGAAGAAAAAAGATTGTCCGTTTGTAGAGTCGTCGGTTCAACATGGAAGTCTTAATCGATTGACGGATGCGTTTGCGGTTTATGTTGTGAGCAAACCCGGAAAAGAGCGAGAATCTTTTCGAGAATTGCTTGAACAAATAGAAAAAGTTCGTCGTTATGGATTTCTTTCTACAGAATTGGAACGAGCAAAAAAGGATTTTCTGGCGATTTATACGAAAGCTTATAATGAACGAAAAACGAATAAAAGCAGGAATTACGTTCAAGAATATGTCAATCATTTTTTAGAAAATGAACCAACTCCAGGAATAGCGTGGGAATATGTTTTTGTGCAATATGCTTTTGATCAAATGATTGATTCTGTGGTGATTAATCGTATGATTCCGAATTATATTCATTCGTATAATATGATAATCGACATTTCTGCCGCAGAAAAAGATAAAGCATCTTTGCCAACGAAAGAAGAAGTGCTAAAACAATTTTCTGAAGTTTCAAATTCAATGATTAAGGCGTATGAAGAAAAGCGTATAACGACTCCATTGTTGGATAAAAAATTGAAGAGCGGAACAATTGTCAAAGAGAGCAAAAACGATATTTTGAAAACAACGGAATGGACGTTGAGCAACGGCATAAAAGTGATTTTGAAACCGACAGATTTTAAAAAAGATGAAATTCTATTGTCTGCTTTTAGTGCCGGAGGAACATCAACAATTGCTGATTCTAAACAATTGTTGACGGCATCGGTTGCCGATGATATTATTGCGAATAATGGTCTTGGCAAGTTGGATAACGAACAATTGTCGGAGGTTTTATCCGGAAAGATTGTGTCTGTGATGCCGTATATTTCTACGTACGAGGAAGGTTTGTCGGGAAGTTCGACAATTAAAGATTTTGAAACGTTGCTTCAGTTGGCTTATCTTCGTTTTATGGAACCGCGTACGGACAACGATTCTTTTGATTTGTTGATGTCTATGTTTGCAACACAATTGGAAAACAAAACGGCTGATTCTCGGTTGATTTTTTCCGATTCGCTTAGTTTAATATTGAGTAATCATAGTGATCGGACAATTATTTATACGAAAGAAAATATTAAGGGAATTAAAGAAAAACAAGCGTTGGAAGTTTATAAAAAACGTTTCAAAAATCCTGCTGATTTTGTTTTTTGTTTTGTCGGATCATTTGACATTGATAGTCTCAACCCTCAAATTCTTAAATATCTTGGAAGTTTGAAAACATCAAACAAAAGAGAATCGTGGATCGATAACGGCGTTCGTTATCCTAAAGGAATGATAACGAATCATTTTGAGCAAAAAATGGAGGTGGAGAAATCGTCGGTTTATTTGCATTTTTGGAATGATATGCCGTTTAATCTTGAAAATAGTTTGAAACTTTCCGTTTTGTCAGACATTTTGGATATTCGTTACACGGAAAGTCTTCGAGAAGAAGAAGGAGGAACGTATGGTGCGAGTGTTCGTGTTGGGCTTTCCGAAAAGCCACAAGAACAAGCAACGCTTTCTGTTCGATTTGATACAAATCCGGAGAAGTTTGAGTCTCTTATTGCGATAGCAAAAAAAGAAATTCAGCAAATTGCTCAACATGGACCAACGATTGAAGATCTTGAAAAAGTGAAGAAAAATCTGTTGAAATCTCGTGCGGAACATTTGAGAGAAAATTCATGGTGGTTGTCAACAATCAAGGTTTTTGAAATGGACGGAATTGATCGTGTTTCGGATTATGAGCAAATGATTTTGGCATTGACGCAAGATGATATTCGGCAAATTTGTCGGGCTTTGCTTGTCAATGAGAATGTCATAGAAGTCGTTATGTCGCCCAAGAAATAGGAACGAATGAAAATGTGATAATAAAAAAAACAAGAATT
This sequence comes from Paludibacteraceae bacterium, assembly GCA_017646805.1. Classification (GTDB taxonomy): domain Bacteria; phylum Bacteroidota; class Bacteroidia; order Bacteroidales; family Paludibacteraceae; genus UBA4363. Next base: position 9,934 of record JAGCLW010000059.1, read on the forward strand.
ATGAATTTTTCTACATCTGTAAAAACATGTTTTTCCAAGTATGCAACGTTCAGTGGGCGTGCTTCTCGTTCTGAATATTGGTATTTTTATTTGGTAAGTTTATATGACTTTACCCTACTCGTTATAGATTTTTAACATTTGACTGCAATTTATTGCCAATCAATTATTTACTCTCTCAAAACCACCTAATCTCCACAGATTTTAGGTGGTTTTTGTACTTGAATAAACTTTGCTGGTTATTATGTAAAAAAAGATAGAGAAGATGAGCAGCAAGATAAGAATACGATATGGATGAATTTAGGGAAATATTCATCGGCAGTTACTTCCTGTACACCGCCCAAGGTTGGCAGGTAGTTTCTGTCTATAAACGCATAGCAACCTAAAAACCTCTCATCTATCTCTATCTTTTTGTTTCTATAAAACTCTGCGAAGTTTATATATGAAAAGTCAGAGGACACATTAACTCTTTATAACCCCCAAATTCTTTTCCAATGAATCATAAAAAGAAAGGAGGTGATTATGGAGCATTCAAGAACATTTGAGTGGGTAAGGGTCAAAACTTATCTCACTACTATCAATGGTAGATATGCCTTTGAAACTCTCTACAAGAAGGTGTATCACTAAACAATGTTTCTCTCAGTGTCCTTTGACTTAATTTTTTGCCAAGCAATTTTTCTCACCAAAGTTTATGTAAGCAAACAGATTACTCGCTTGCTTATGAAAGATATAAACTTTGGAGCATTTGAATCGCTTTATGACTTCTACACAGCGTTCCCAAACGAGGAAACTTGTATTGCTTATCTTGAAAAGGTCTTATGGCCCAATGGTGTTGTATCACCTTATGATGTAAGTTCCAAGGTGTACAAGCGTGGCGATGGCTATTACCGTTGTAAAAACACTGGTAAGAATTTCAATGTCCGTATCGGTACAATCTTTGAAAATACCAAGATTCCTTTGCGTAAATGGTTTCTTGCTATTTACCTTATGAGCAATCACAAGAAAGGAATATCTGCCACCCAACTTTCAGCCGACATAGATGTTACATTGAAAACTGCGTGGTTTCTCTTGCACAAAATACGCAGGACATTTCATCGTGGAATTCATCGTATTCAACTTGACGGTGAGGTTGAATTAGATGAAACATTTGTAGGTGGCAAGAACAAGAATCGCCACTCAAACAAAAAGGTCAAGAACTGCCAAGGTAGAGCATTTATAGACAAAGTTCCTGTGATGGGTATGCTTGAGCGTGGCGGGAATGTGGTTTGCAAAGTTGTAAAGGACACTTCCGTCAATTCTCTGACGCCACCTATTGTTAGAACTATAAAACGCACCGCCACGCTATATACTGATGAGTGGTGTGGTTATGATAAGGTACGCAGAATGTACCATACTGAAATGGTTGACCACGGAAAGGGCTTGTATGTTAATGGCAATGCCTACACCAATAGTATTGAAGGATTTTGGGGCAATTTTTGTAAGCGGCCAATTAACGGAATTTACAATCGTGTTGGTCGTAAGTATTTACAAAGATACTTTGACGAGTTTTGTACTCGTTATAATAGTCGCAAAGTTTCTAATGCTCAAAGGTTTGAAACTATGATATCAAACTCAAATATTCGTGTAACACAGAAACAAATTGCGGCATAATGAAGACAAATAAAAAAGACAAGCATTATATTCCTATCCTTGACCAACCAATAGAAGAATTGAAAAAGCCTATTGGGGAGAAAGTGGATTTTAATGCTGTAATGAAGAAAGCCTTGCACTATAATGTAAAGAAGAAGGGTGAAAAGAAATAACAAAGTTTGCTAAAAAGCAAGATTAGCAGTTTAAGCACTCAGTTATTAGACTTTCATATAATACATTGCGATAACCCAGTTCCCCAGTGAATCGCATTCAAATCGTGAGAATAAGAAAATTTCCCTTTTTGAGTCTTTCATATTTGACGATTGTTAATGGCATTTAAAGTGCCTGAATGGTTGAAAGGTCTTTTTGAAAAAGGAAACTGCTATCTTGCTTTATATTTCGGCAATTATAATAGTGTAGAAAAGCAAATTACAATGCAGGTTTGATTTCATTGGGAGTTTCATTTCCTGTGCCAATACTTTTTTGCTTTTTCTACAGTATTCCATAAATAAATTGTTTTAAGAAGTTTGATAAGAATGAACAATTTGATTTACAGTCGCACTGGTAATGCACTGCAAATTTACGACAATTTTATGGAATATACGAAGAATCCGTTCAGCCTTCATAGGAGAACGGATTCTTATCAGTTATAATATTACTGATTTAAACATACTCTATGCGATAAACTGCAACCACACACAGTCCATCCCAATATGAGTATAAAAAGATTTCTCTTTTCATAACTTTAAAATTTAATGGTTTAACAAAAAACAGTGTGATTTACAATCGCATTCTTAAATGTAATGGGGGTTACTCGAATGCGTTGCAAAGATACTAAAAGTTTCTGAAAGAGGAAAAATGGGAGCAGTCTTCACAGATGGCTCCCATTTATTTTGTTTTACATAATAAGTCTATTTCCTAAATATAATTTGCTTAAAATCATTATCTAATATCTGTACTAAACACTTTATATTTCCTTTGATATATGTATTTTGCGGTACATACGCTCCATTTCCTAATTGCACCTTTTCTGAAGATTTTAATGCATATCCGTATTCTTTAAGGCTATTATCTATTCCATAAGACATGTCAAGTCCGCATAAAAAAGATACTTCCTTAATTTTGTTATTTGGAGCATGTTTTAAAACAAGCATTAAACTGGGTGATTCTAATATACATCCATACTCTCCAGAAGGAAATAATTCAAGTGGAACATGCTCTTTTAAATAACGAACACCTTCCTCATAAGTGTTCTTTTGAATCGTTGATGTTCCCATTTGAACAACTCTTAACGATTGTCCCCACGCACTTAGACTGCAAATAAATACAGCCATAAACGTAACTAATACTTTTTTCATAATGGTGAATTTTACAAGGCTCTCCGTGGGCAGACAATTGGAGAAATTTTACAATGTTTATTAGTAAAAAGAACGTGGACTGCCATCCTGCTTCCTTGTAGGTATCGCCAAACACCTGAATACACGCACGGTAGGCAGCCCACGTATATGAGCTGCTCCGTACCTCGTGTATTCTTTGTTTTTTGATTGGCGATTTTTACAAGGAATGAGGCACATTCTCTATTATTTCCAAACATTGTCCCGAAAGACTATGCAAAGGTACTGAATTTCTTTGTATTTTTGCACTATAAACTCAAATTAGTAAAATATGCCATACCAAATACAAGTTAAATGCAATCACTGCGGAAAAATCTCTTATGTTACTTCAAATGGTAGTCACAATGAGATTATAGACTTTAATTGTCCGAATTGTGGAAAACACGGATTGATTGTTGCCTATGACCAAGAACTGGGTCATATTGACGACAAACAAAACTTATAATTTCTCCTGATGGGAGTGATAGGATTTTATCCACTAATTCTGGAATTGCTTCTTTACCAACAGTTTTCTGAATAAAATCCTCTAATTCCTCTCGTGAGTGAATGTCTTTGATTTTGTGATTCATTTCTTGTCCTCCTTGAGCCACTTTTGAAAATACTCTTGAAACTCTTTACGATTTGTGAATTTGCTATGGTCAAACTTTATACCAGTGATTTCTTCAAATCTCTCAATGGCTATCAAATCCACAAATGGGAATTTTAGATTCAACTCTTTCTCTGTGAATATCTGCCCTTTCGTTTTTACTCCGTTACCGATAATGTTCAGAAGATATTTCAGAAGTGTGATTATCGCTGAATTACAAGCAACCTCGCCACTGATACTGCTGTCGCTAACAGAAAGTACTGACATCGGTCTTTCAATTGAGTAGAATGCTTCAGAGAAATGTTGCTTGAAATTTCTGTATCCTACAACCCTTATGTCATATGAGCCATCTCCTTGCTCATTCCAATCTATGATAATTCTTGATTCGTCCATAATTCCATATGTTTATATTCTAAACTTTGTTGTGACATTTTGTCATAAATAGTTGATTGGTACATATTTTGCGTGTATAAAAATGTTCCCCTGTTATTGGCAGTAACAGGGGAATGAAATTGTTTAACCTACTTAAATTAAACAAAAATGATAAGTGTTTTAGATTGGGTTTATCCCATAGGTAATAAGGCAAAAGCCTATTTAGTGAGAGAAGTGATTGGTGATAAACTTGCTCTTACCGCACCCGATTATACTCGTTTATACTTGGGGATGTCCGAAGTTGAAAAGATAACGGACAGTAGTGTGTTATTTGAATTAGGAAAAGTAGAAATGATTTAGTTTATTAGTATGAAAAACAAGAAGGCTATGACAAATCTATTTAACACATCTTGAAGTTCCGATTAGAGTTTATGTACAGTTACTTTGACTATTCACCTGAGCACGGATGGTCAGTAGTGGCTGTATATCGTAAAGTGTTTGAATAGATAAAATCATAGCCTTCTTGTTTTAATAACTCTGTAAAGAAAAAAGTGTCCCCTTGCTATTGCAGTAACAAAGGGACAAAGTTGAATTGTCTAACTACTCAAAAAAGAAACTTTAATTAACAACATTAATTTCTTGCGTATGAAACATAATGAAATTTTAATCAAAATTACCTATGAGTATAATAATGCACTTTCTCGTTGGATAAAAGTAAAGCATTATGTAGTATTATAATTGGCAACCATTCTGTTCATTTAGGGTGCGCCACTTTTTTTAGGGTAAAGTCATATAAACTCACCTTTTATTTATTTACAATTTTAATTTCTTTTTTAATTTCTTTTTTTGGTTCTTTAATTAGTTCTGAGATTGCTTCTGGGTTAGTTGGTTTGATTTCTTTGTTTTTTTTACTTCCATCTTTTGCTGTTTTTGTTCGTCGTTTGCATGATATTGGAAAATCCGGATGGAATTGGTTATTATGTTTAATTCCTTTGATTGGATCTATTATTTTGCTTGTATTTTTGTGCCAAGCAAGCGAAGAGAATGAAAATAAATGGGGAGAAAAACCTATTGAATAAATAATAAAAGACAAAAGGCTTAAACAATCGTTTAAGCCTTTTTTTTGTTCGTTTAAAATCTTTATAAATGTTTTTGTTTAGAAAAATTAAAGTTGTCCGGATTCTACCAAATTGATGACGCGTTCGATGATTTGATCTTTGTCCGAACCATTGTATTCGTCTTTTAGATTTCCTCTGAAAATCTTTGCGATAAATTGCCAAAAATTGGCAGAAATTTTTCCTCTGTAGAGAGCAATCAAGTCGTACGCCGTCATATCTGTTTCTCTATCGATGAGTTTTACGAGCATTTTCCCTTGACTGATTGTCATGCCGCGAACAACGGGTTCGTATTTTCGTTTTACTTCTTTTTCTAATCGATTGAGATATTTTTTGCGTTCTTTTGGGTCAAAAATAGTATCTAAATCCGAGTTGGCTTTATTGAGCGTTCGTCCGACAATTTTGGAATAAGGAAGCGTCTTTTTTACGTCTCTGACGGTTTTCCAATAAAATTTTTCTTGCCGTTTGTTTTTGAAAACCATTGGCGGATAACAATATACCGATCGTAGTTGTGGAGCACAATAAAGAGTGTCTCCTGCGGTGGTTATTTCCAATGCGTAGGACGAAAAAATGGGAGCTGCAACAGTTAGTTTGCTGATTCCCAATAGAAAAAAGAATATTAAAAGATGTTTTTTCATGAATGCAAAATTACGAAGAATAATTATATTTTTTTTAAAATCTTTTGTAAATGATTCAAACAGTGTGCCAAAAAAAATGAAAAAAATTTTTGCAATGAGAATAAGAGTTCTAATTATTTTTTACCTTTGCGGCTTATTTTAAAAAAAATTTTAATATAGTATAAAAAATGATGTGGGTATTTCGTCCTAAGTTTTTCGAAATGATTAGGACTTATAACAAGCAAAAATTTATGGCCGATCTTATGGCCGGAATTATTGTGGGAATTGTGGCTCTTCCGCTGGCAATTGCATTTGGGATTGCTTCCGGAGTTTCGCCTCAACAAGGTTTGATTACGGCGATTGTTGCCGGATTTATTTGTTCGTTTTTGGGTGGAAGTAGTGTGCAAATCGGAGGACCTACGGGTGCGTTTATCGTTATTGTTTATGGCATAATTCAAAATTATGGTATACAAGGATTGATGATCGCAACATTGATGGCCGGAATCATGTTGATTGTAATGGGATTTTGTCGTTTGGGAACGGTCATTAAGTTTATTCCTTTTCCTGTGGTTGTCGGATTTACATCAGGGATTGCGGTAACGATTTTTACGACGCAAATCAATGATTTGTTAGGGTTGGGCTTGACAGATCTTCCAGGAGCTTTTGCCGGAAAATGGGCGATGTATTTTCAAAACATAATGAAAATCAATCTTTGGGAAGCTTTGATTGGAATTTTTAGTATTGTCATTATTTTTTTTAGTGGAAAATTATTTAAAAAAATTCCCGGAGCATTAGTCGCAATTGTTTTGATGACTGCAATTGCTTTTGGTGTGGAATCGTATGGATTGGTTGATATTGTAACAATTGGCGATCGTTTTACGATTAGTGGAGTTTTGCCACAAGAAAATTTGTTTAATACTTTTTCGCAAGGATTTAATCTTTCTATTGACGATCTTGTAAAATTGCTTTCTCCGGCATTTACGATTGCTCTTCTTGGTGCGATAGAATCGTTGTTGTCGGCTACGGTTGCAGATGGTGTGACGGGAGACAAGCATCGTTCGAACACAGAATTGATCGGACAAGGAGTTGCAAATGTTATTAGTCCGATTTTAGGAGGAATTCCTGCGACGGGAGCAATTGCACGAACAATGACGAACATAAATAATGGCGGACGAACTCCGGTTGCGGGGATTATTCATGCCGTTGTTTTGTTGTTGATTCTTCTTTTCCTTGTGCCTCTTACGGCATACATTCCGATGGCTTGTTTGGCCGGAGTTTTGGTTGTTGTTTCTTACAATATGAGTGAATGGCGAACATTCAGATCGTTGCTCAAAAATCCGAAATCAGATATGGCTGTTTTGTTGGTGACATTCTTTCTTACCGTATTTTTTGATCTCACCGTGGCGATAGAAATTGGTCTTTTGTTGGCTCTTGTTTTGTTGCTCAAACGACTTAGTGAGACGTCAAAAATTTCTATTTTTCATGAAGATGAAGACGTGGAAATCAATTATTCGGAAAACAATGATCCGCAAGCAAATGGTTTGCTTCATTTGCCTGAAGGAGTGGAAGTTTATGAAATTGACGGACCTTTCTTTTTTGGGATTGCGAGCAAATTTGATGAATCAACAAAAATTTTAGGCAAAAAACCAAAAGTCCGAATTATTCGTATGCGAAAAGTTCCATTCATTGATTCGTCGGGAATTCATAATTTGGAAAATTTGTTGCGTTTGGCAGAAGTAGAAGGCATTCGCATTATTCTTTCCGGAGTTAACCAACAAGTTTATAATGCGTTGAAAAAGGCCGGAGTTGTAAGCAAATTAGGCGAAAAATATGTTTGTAGCCATATTAGTATTGCAATGACTAAAGCGAATGAATTTATTTCAAAATAAAAAGTTTTTGTTTTCATAATGAAAAGAGTGTCCGAGAAAAAATTTTTTTCGGGCATTTTTTTTCTGGGAAAAATCAAATTCATGTTTAAGAATAATTGAGGTAAAAATTCAAATTCTTTCAAATTCATTGTTTTTCTCTATCTTTGCAGTCATTATAATGATTTTTTTGATTTTTATGGAAGAAAAGAAAGTTCTTATTTCGACATCGTTTGGCGATATGACGGTGAAGCTTTATAATGAAACACCAAAGCATCGCGATAATTTTTTGAAACTTGTAGAGCAAGGATTTTATGATGATTTGCTTTTCCATCGTGTGATTAAAAATTTTATGATTCAAGGAGGAGATCCGGATAGTAAATTGGCGAAAAAAGGACAAAGTCTTGGAGTGGGAGATGTAGGATACACGATTCCGGCAGAATTTGTGCCTGCAACGTGTTTTCATAAAAAAGGAGCTTTGGCTGCGGCTCGACAAGGAGATCAAGTTAATCCAAACAAAGAATCTTCCGGTTGTCAGTTTTATATTGTGCAAGGAGAAGTTTATAATGAAAATAAATTGATGCAAATGGAGTGTCAAGCTTTGCAATCGGCAAAAAATAATCGTTTCAATCAACTTGTAAAAGAGCATTACGAAGAGGTAAAACAATTGCGTTTGGCTCGAGATAAAGAAGGATTGATGAGTCTTCAAGAAAAATTGATTGGAATAATGGAATCAGAGTTTGAAGGGAAAAAATCGCTTCCAATGTCTGCGGAGCAAAGAGAAGCTTATTCCACTATTGGAGGCACTCCGTTTTTGGATAATGAATATACGGTTTTTGGAGAAGTGATTGATGGTCTTGATGTTATTGACAAAATTGCAGCGGTAAAAAAAGATCGATCAGATCGTCCGGAAGAAGATATAAGAATGAAACTTTCTGTCCTTTAATTTATTTTTTTTGATTTTATGCGTATTGATATCATTACTGTATTGCCTGAATTGATTGAAAGTGTTTTTTCTCATTCAATTCTCAAACGGGCACAAGACAAGGGTTTGGTGGAAATTCATTTGCATAATCTTCGTGATTATTCGGTAAAGAAAACCGGACGTGTAGATGATTATCCTTTTGGAGGAATGGCAGGAATGGTGATGCAAATTGAACCGATTGATAAAATCATTAGCAAATTAAAAGAAGAAAGAGAGTATGATGAAATTATATTTACATCTCCGGACGGAGAGTCTTTTGACCAACCGATGGCAAATTCTCTTTCGACAAAAAAAAATATAATTATTCTTTGTGGTCATTACAAAGGAGTTGATTTTCGGGTTAGAGAACATTTTATTACAAAAGAAATTTCTGTCGGAGATTATGTTCTCACCGGAGGAGAATTGCCGGCTGCGGTTATTGCAGATGCAATTGTTCGGTTGATTCCGGGTGCAATTGGAGACGAACAATCGGCACTTTCGGATAGTTTTCAAGACAATCTTTTGGCTCCTCCGGTTTATACTCGTCCGGCAGAATATAAAGGTTGGAAAGTGCCGGAAATTCTTTTGTCCGGACACGAACGAAAAATTCGAGAATGGGAATTGGAGCAATCTCTTGAACGAACGAAACAACTTAGACCTGATTTGTTAAAATAAAAAATAAAATATTATGATAAAAGTAGGAATTATTGGTGGAGCAGGCTACACTGCGGGAGAATTGTTGCGTCTTCTTATCAATCACCCAGAGGTGAAAATTCAGTTTGTCAATAGTACAAGTAATGCGGGAAATTTGATTACTGATGTACATGGAGGATTGATTGGCGAAACAGATTTGCGTTTCACAGAAGCTCTTCCTTTTGAGGAAATCGATGTGTTGTTTTCGTGTCTTGGACATGGAGATACGGCAAAATTTTTGGAAGAACACAACGTACCTTCAACGTTAAAAATGATTGACTTTACGATGGATCATCGTTTGAAAAGAGAAGGAAATGATTTTGTTTATGGTTTGCCGGAATTAAATAGAGAAGCGATAAAAAAAGCGACACGAGTGGCAAATCCGGGTTGTTTTGCAACGGCGATACAATTGGCATTACTTCCTTTGGCGGCAGCGGGAATTTTGACTAACGAAGTGCATATCAATGCAATAACAGGTTCGACGGGAGCCGGTCAAAAACCGACATCAACATCTCATTTTAGTTGGAGAAATGATAATATTTCGATTTATAAAGCATTTACACATCAGCATTTAGCAGAAATCAAACAGTCGCTTGTTCAATTGCAAAAAGATTTTGATGTTGATTTAAATTTTATACCGGTGCGAGGAAATTTTGCAAGAGGAATTTTTGCATCTGTTTATACAGATTGTAATCTTTCGCTTGAAGAAGCACAAAAATTATATAATGATTTTTATGCAGACGCGGCATTTACATTTGTAACAGAGAAAAATCTGGATCTCAAACAAGTTGTAAATACGAATAAAGTTATTTTGCAATTGCAAAAACATGGAAACAAATTGTTGATTATTTCCGTCATTGATAATTTGTTGAAAGGAGCTTCGGGACAAGCTGTTCAGAATATGAATTTGCTTTTTGGTCTTGATGAGCATACGGGATTGCGACTTAAGCCAGCAGCCTTTTGATGAAACAAAAAATTCAGCCTCATTTGATATTTTGCAGATGAGGCTTTTTTTTTGATAAAATCAGTTGAAAAATGTCCTGTTTTTTGTAGAAAAAAGATTAAAAGAAAGATTTTCAATAGGAATTTCAGAGAAAGATAGTTATATTTGCACGATTGTACTCTTTTGTGCAAAATAGTGTTAAAAAAAATAAAAACGGGAATGATAGAAACAAAAAAAATAGTAGAAGAAATAATCAAAGGAATGCAAGAGCGAAAAGCCAAAAAGATTGTTGTTGTTGATATGACAAATCTTGAAGAGCGTGCGTGTGATTATTTCGTTATATGTGAAGGATCTTCAAACACACAAGTTATGGCAATTGCAGATGAGATGGAAGATTATGTTCGTAAATCTGTTCGAGAAAAACCATTTGCGATAGCAGGTCGTGAAAATGCAGAATGGATAGCGGTGGATTATGGAGACATTATGGCTCATGTTTTTCTTCCGGAAAGTCGAGAGTTTTACGACATTGAGCATCTTTGGGAAGATGCACATTTGATTGAAGTGCCGGATTTGGATTGAGAAATTAGTAAACACATTTTTTATGGAAAAAGATAATCAAAAAAAGAAACATTTATTTTTCCCTTCGGAAAATAATTCAAAGAAAGGAGATAACAACGGATTTAAACCGAGTTTAAATTGGTTGTTTATTTTGGTTTTTGTGGCTCTTATTGGGCTGAATTTTATGGGGACAGATGCGACAAAAGGGATTTCGTATTCTCAATTTGAAAAATATGTAGAAAACGGAATGTTTGATGCTGTCGTAATCAATACCGATACGAAGAAAGCTTTGGGAGAAGTAAAAGCAGATTCGCTTGTTGTGATTTTTGGAGAAAATGGAATAGAAAAAGATCAAAAAGGTTATGTAGAATCTTCAATTCCGTCTGTTGATCAAGTGTCGGAAATGTTGGAAAAAAATCAGTTTGAAGGAGAAGTCAAGTATGCACAAGAAGATAGCACTTTTGCTCGTTATTTTTTTGCTTTTGGACCGATTTTGTTATTCATTGCGATTTGGTTTTTTATGATGAGACGTGTTGGCGGAGGAGGAAGTGGTGGCGTTTTTAGTGTAGGAAAATCTAAAGCGAAATTGTATGAGAATGATAATGCTTCAAAAGTGACATTTAAAGATGTTGCGGGGTTGTCTGAGGCAAAACGAGAAATAGAAGAAATTGTTTCTTTCTTGAAAAATCCGTCAAAATATACGGAACTTGGAGGAAAAATTCCGAAAGGAGCATTGCTTGTAGGACCTCCGGGAACGGGGAAAACATTATTGGCAAAAGCTGTTGCAGGAGAAGCCGGAGTTCCATTTTTTTCTTTGTCGGGGTCCGATTTTGTGGAAATGTTTGTTGGAGTTGGAGCTTCTCGAGTAAGAGACTTGTTTCGTCAAGCAAAAGAGAAATCGCCATGTATCATTTTTATTGATGAAATTGATGCCGTCGGTCGTGCTCGAGGACAACACGCTCATATGAATGCAAATGAAGAAAGAGAAAGCACTTTGAATCAGTTGCTTACAGAAATGGACGGTTTTGGAACGAATAGCGGAGTCATCATTCTTGCCGCAACAAATCGTGCAGATATTTTGGATAAAGCACTTCTTAGAGCCGGACGTTTTGATCGTCAAATTCATGTTGGATTACCGGATTTGCAAGAAAGAAAAGAAATTTTCAACGTACATCTTCGTCCATTGAAAAAAGGAGAAGATTTAGATGTGGACTTTTTGGCTAAACAAACTCCGGGATTTTCGGGTGCGGATATTGCAAACGTTTGTAATGAAGCAGCATTGATTGCAGCACGAAAGAATAAAGATGTTGTTGAAAAACAAGATTTTCTTGATGCGGTAGATCGAATTGTCGGAGGATTAGAAAAGCGAACTAAAATAATGACTCAAACAGAGAAGCGAGCAATTGCTTTTCATGAAGCTGGTCATGCTACGATTTCATGGATGGTTGAACATGCGGCACCGCTTGTTAAAGTCACAATCGTTCCTCGTGGAGAAGCTCTTGGTGCAGCGTGGTATTTGCCGGAAGAACGAGTGATAACAAACAAAGAACATATTCTTGATGAAATGTGTGCTACGCTTGGAGGTCGTGCGGCAGAAGAAGTTTTCTTTGGAACATCATCTACCGGAGCATTGTCTGACCTCGAAAGAGTGACAAAACGTGCTTATTCTATGGTTGTTTATTTTGGAATGGGAGAAAAAGTGGCAAATTTGAGTTATTATGATGTTAACGGACAAGGATTTACAAAGCCTTATAGTGAAAAAATTGCCGAAGAAATAGATGATGAAGTAAAAACTATCGTTTCAAAACAATATGAACGTGCAAAGCAGATTTTGATGGAAAATAAGGAAGGACATAATCAATTGGCGGAATTGTTAATAGAACGAGAGGTGATTTTTACGGAAGATATGGAACGTATTTTTGGAAAAAGACCATGGACATCTCGGGCAGACGAATTGTTGGCAGATTCAGATGTTTCTAACGATAATCAAATCGAAGATAAATCCAAAGAAGAGAATGTCGTTGGAGAAATAGAGTCTTCTACGGAAGATATTTTGGAAGAAAATGAAGAAACGGAAAGATAATTTTTTAATACATGATTAATTTTTTTCAACGTACAATAACGGGAATCTTTTTTGTCGCTCTTTTAGTCGCAAGTATTCTTTTGGGAGGATATTATTTTGGAGTGATTTTTTGTTTGTTTTCTATGTTTAGCGTGAAAGAATTTCATAAAATCACGTCTTCTTATTGCAAAACAACAATTCCAACTGTTGTTCCGATGATTTTGTCGGGAATTCTATTTGCATCTGCGTATTTTAATTTTGTTGAAAAAATCAGTTTCCCTTTTTGGACAATTTATCTTTTGCTTCTTTTTGTTGCAATGGGAATGGAATTGTTTCGCCAAAAAGAAAATCCAATTTTGAATTGGGCGATGCTTTTTTTAGGACAAGGATATGTTGCGTTGCCATACGCATTGCTTTGCCCGATTGCGATGAAGTTAACGGGTGAATATCATGCATTTTTGCTTTTGGCGATGTTTGTGATGATTTGGGTTTATGATTCCGGAGCATATCTTTTTGGAATAACGTTGGGAAAACACAAGATGTTTCCACGAGTTTCTCCAAAAAAATCTTGGGAAGGATTTGTCGGAGGAGTTTGTTTTACAATGCTTTTTGCATATATCTTTTCAAGATTTATTCCGGAACTATCTGTTTGGCAATGGTTCTTTTTTGCGGTGATAATTGTCGTTTTTGCTACTATTGGAGATTTGACAGAGAGTCTTCTCAAACGGACAATTGGCGTGAAAGATTCCGGATCGATTTTGCCCGGACATGGAGGCTTGTTAGATCGATTTGACAGTCTTTTGTTTGTTGCAATTGGAGTCTATGTGTATCTTTCTATTTTATTTTTTTAAATTTATTTTGTCGAATATATAAAATATAGATAATATTAAAAACCCCTACTAAATATGAAAAGAATGAGAATTCATAGGGAAGGACGGACGATTTTGCTTTCTCTTCTAACAATGTTGTGCGTGGTCAATGTATTGTTATATTGGCACGTAAAGACGAATCCTATTATTGTGGCATCATTGATTTTGTCGGTTTTGGCATTTTCATTTTTTTTGTATTTTTTTCGTAGTCCTACGCGAGTTATCGACATTGATGATCCTAGTTTAATTATAGCACCTGCAGATGGGAAAATTGTTGTTATTGAAGAAACTGAGGAATTAGAATATTTTAAAGATAAGCGAATTCAAGTTTCAATTTTCATGTCTGTTTTCAGCGTACATGCAAATTGGTATCCGATAAAAGGGTTGGTGAAATTTGTGAGGCATCATAAAGGACGTTTTATGGCGGCTTATTTGCCAAAATCAAGTACCGAAAATGAGCGTTCTACAATTGTTCTTGAAAGCGAAAAGAAAACCCCGATTTTGATGCGTCAAGTAGCAGGAGCACTTGCTCGTCGTATTGTGACGTATGCACATGAAGGTAAATATTGCAATGTAAATGAGCATTTAGGATTTATTAAATTTGGTTCACGAATAGATCTTTATTTGCCTCTTGATACGGAGATTTTTGTGGAAGTTGGAGAAGGAACGGTTGGAAATGAGACTGTTATTGCTCGACTTAATGAATAAACTTAGATTAGTATGAAAAGACAGATTCCTAATATAATCACATGTTTTAATGTTTTTTTTGGCTGTGTTGCTTGTGTGTTTGCTTTGCAAGGGCAGTTTGAAGTAGCGGGAATTGCAGTTTTGTTTGCGGCATTATGTGATTTTTGTGATGGAATGGTGGCTCGTATTTTAGATGTTGTTTCTTCTATAGGAAAAGAACTTGATTCGCTTGCCGACATTGTTAGTTTTGGAGTTGCTCCGTCTATGATACTATTTTCTTTTTTGCAAAAAATATTGCCTTCGGATTTACAATGGCTTAGTTTTTTTGCTTTTTTAATAGCGATGTTTTCCGCAGTTCGATTGGCAAAATTTAATGTGGATACACGTCAGACAACATCATTTATTGGATTGCCAACTCCTGCCAATAGTTTGTTTTGGATCTTTCTTGTTATTGAAATGAATAAGCAAGGGATAACTTTTTCATTGCCATTTATTGTAATTTTGCTCTTTTGTGAATTCGTTTTTTGTTACCTTTTGATAGCAGAGATTCCAATGTTTTCGTTGAAATTTAAATCTTTTTCGTGGACAGAAAATAAAATTCGTTTTTTATTTTTATTGATTTCTTTATTGTTGATTTTATTTCTTCAATTGTCGGCATTCCCTGTCATAATCGGATTGTACATTCTCATGTCTATTTTTCAAAAAGAGATCGCAAAATAATTTTATTAAAGATTTTTTGGAATGAGTAAAAAGTTGATTTATATTGTTTTTCTGATGATTTTTTGTTCTTTTTCTTTTTTGTCTTGCGAAGAAGAATTTATGGATACAAAAAGATTTGGGGAAGAACAATTGAAAAAAATAGCAATGTTGCCAGACATTCAACATACCGCATCGGGGATTTTGTATCGAGTTATTGAAGAAAATGAATCTGCACCTCCGACACCGGAAATTCCAGGAGCTATGCGAGCTGAATATTATTGGTATTTTTTGAATGGAGAAAAGATAACTTCTTCTGTTCAAAAAAAATATAGAGTAGAAGAGGGTGACACGATTTGGTATGAAGATAAAATTGGTGTAATTTATTATTCTGCAGTTCCGGCAGGTCTGCAAGAGATTGTGCGTAAGATGAAAGTCGGAGATCATTATGAATTTTATTTGCCGTACGAATTGGCTTTTGGGAAAGAAGGAACGGCACAAAGTGTAAATATAGATCCTTATACGGCGATAAAAATTGATTTTCGTTTGTTTGAAGTTTGGCCAGCAACTTCAATGTCAAATTAAATGCTTTATGAATAAATTCAATATATTATTATTCTTTTTTTTGCTGATACCTACTGTTTTTTTTGCTCAACGTATAGGAATTGAAGCAACTTATAATGCAGATTTGTTGGCTCAAAGTCAAAAAGTGGCTTTTGCAGGAGAAAAAAAATCATTGTTAAATGGTGTGAATGCGGGGTTTCGTTTTGAATTTTTTTTCGCAAAAGACACTTCCGCAATTTCTCAATTGTCAATAAATTTTGGACCGGAATTCAAATTCTTAGCAAATCGTTATCTGAATTTATTTGAAGAATATACGACTACTTACAGAGAGTTGTATTATTTGATGCTTCCGGTAGATTTATCGTATTACATTCCTTTGAATAAAAAACGAGATTTTCGTTTTTTTGTATTTGGTGGACCTCGTATAACGATAGGATTGGTTGGAAAATATAGCGAACATTATTTTGCTGCGACAAGAACGTACGAAACTGTTGATCCGTTTAAAACAAAAGATATGCAACGAGTAGATGTTGCCATTGGAGTGGGTTGTGGTATTGATTTTAGAGGAATGTTTATGAAAATAGGATATGATATTCCATGCATGAACACAAACATACAATCTTCGCCAAAATATCTTTATCAACATCAATTGCAAATAACAATGGGTTACATGTTGGATTTGGATTTGTTGAAAAAACGAAATCGTAAGTTTAGACCAAGTGCAAGACCGACATTTCAGTTGCAACCGGGAAGACCGATTCAAAGTATGGATCAAGGAGGATTTATTCGTAGATAAAATAAAAAAAGAGAGTTGAAAAACTCTCTTTTTTTTATTTGTTGATAGCAATATTGGTTATTGCCTGTATGATATATTCTTTCGAAATGTTGTAATTGATAATTCCATTTTGTGCAATCGACATTTTTCCGTTTTCTTCAGAAACAATAATAGCCAAAGCATCTGTTTTCTCTGTTACTCCAATTGCCGCTCTATGTCTTAATCCAAAATGATGAGGTAGATTTGGATTTTGAGAAATTGGCAAAATACAACTAACGGCTAAAATCTTATCATCATCGATAATTATTGCACCATCGTGAAGAGGACTGTTTTTAAAAAAAATATTACGAATAAGGCGAGTCGTTGTGTATGATTTTATTATTTCTCCCGTTTGTACGTAACTTGTCAAATCTGCATTTTGTTTAATAATTATTAAAGCACCACATTTTTCCGAAGACATAATTTGGCAAGCATTCGCGATTTCATTTGCAACAAATTCATTTATCGAAGATGATTTTTTAGCTTTCCCTCGGATCCATTTTAATATTTTTAAATTTCTTTTACTTCCAACAATAGAAAAAAAACGTCTAATTTCTTCCTTGAAAATTATGATGAGAGCAATAGCTCCAACACTCATCACTTTGTCCAAAATTGCACCTAATAATCGCATGTTCAGTACAAAAGAAATAATGTACCAACAAACGACAAAAGAAATAATTCCGATAAAAATATTTACCGCATTTGTTCCTTTTATTAGAAGATATGTCTGATATATAATGAAAGCGACAAGAAGAATGTCAATAAAATCTTTTATTCCGAAAGTAATCATGATAAATGTTTAAATTAAACGAATTTTAGGAGAAAAGATATAAAATTTTTAAAAAAAGTAAAAGAAATGAATCTTACTTTAAATTATTGAAATTCAAAAGGATAAAATAAATTAAAAACAGAAAGTTGAAAAATGCTGATTAAAAAGTTTGTTATTTTTTTTACAAAAATAGAAAAAATATATATCTTTACACACTGAAAAATATACTTTTTTGAAAAATATACTTTTTTGCTATAAAAGTATGCTCAAAAAAGTGTATCTTTGTTGCGAAATTTAATGAATAAATATAAACTAAATACAAGCCTAATTGCTATGAAATTAAATCTTTTCTCAAAAACAATTGTCCTTGTGTCAGCAATGGCGTTGGCGGTTTCTTGTTCAAACAAGAAAGAAGTTTCCAATGTAACTGGTTGGGCATATAATGACAAATCTACAGGTGGTTTTGAAGTAAAGTCTGATTATCACCAAGAAACACCTCCTGGAATGGTATTTATTGAAGGGGGTACATTTACTATGGGTCGTACACAAGAAGATATTCCGGGAGATTGGAATAATGTTCCTCGTCGTGTGACAGTTTCTTCTTTCTACATGGATCAATTTGAAATTAGTAACTTGAACTGGAATGAGTATCTTCATTGGATGAAGTTGGTTATGCATAATTATCCAGAGGTTATTGCAAAAGCAACTCCGGACTCTCTTGTTTGGCGTACAGAGTTGGCGTACAACGAACCTTATGTGGAGTATTATTTTACACATGTGGCGTACAATGATTATCCTGTTGTAGGAGTAAGTTGGGAACAAGCAAATGATTATTGTACTTGGCGTACTGACCGTGCTAATGAAATGATTTTGGCACAAGAAGGAGTGATTACTCTTCCAGATTTTGAGTCTATTAAGGATAATGAAGATGCAGATGAAATTCGTAACAATATCGTCTTTAATACGCGCAAATACATGTTATCTTCAGAATATGTTCCAGAAGAAGGTAAACGTCCAAAAATGGACCTTTACGGAGAAAATCGTAAAGTGAATATGTCTGATGGACTTATGTTTCCAGATTTCCGTCTTCCAACAGAAGCAGAATGGGAATATGCAGCATATGCAATTTCTGCGAAAGAAGGGGAAGAAAATTCAGGAGAGAAAAAACAATTTCCTTGGAGTGGACATCAAATGCGTAATCCACAAAAGGAATTTAGAGGACAAATGCAAGCCAATTTCGTTCGTGGTCGAGGAGATATGATGGGTATGGGAGGAAAGTTGAATGATAAAGCAACGATTACTAACAGAGTTGATGCTTATTGGCCAAATGAGTTCGGTCTTTATAATATGGCTGGTAATGTGAACGAATGGGTAATGGATGTTTATCGTGATCTTTCTTCGGAACAAGTGGAAGAATATAACTCATTCCGTGGAAACGAATATAAGGCTCCTGTATTGAATGAAAATACTCAAGAAGGTAAAAAAGTCTTAGTTCCAGTTATTGATAGTCTTGGTCGTGTTAAATATGTGATCCCAGCATCAAAGGATTCTATTGGAAAATATGTAAAATATGATGTTCGTAACTATGGTGATGGAGATACTCGTTCTGGAATGAACGCAGAAGCATGGAAAGTTGCGATGGATCCTGATAAGGCGACAAGTTTGATGTATGATCCAGATGAAAATGCAGAAGGTCTTCTTTCTGCTAAGATAACAAACCAAAGTCGTGTGTATAAAGGTGGTTCTTGGAAAGATCGTGCGTATTGGTTGAATCCATCTACACGTCGTTATCTTGATCAAAAGAAATCTGCCTCAGATATTGGATTCCGTTGTGCGATGAGTAAAGTGGGTGCTGATTCTGCTGATGAGAGATAATTAATTAGATAGAAAGGAATAAAAATAGAAAGCACTTTGTTGTAGTTTAACAAGGTGCTTTCTTGTTTGTTAAAAGAGACTTATAATTTTATTAGGAAAAAATGAAAAGAATACGAGTGATAGACCTTTTGAAAGAAACAAAAGTAGGGCAAGAGGTTTGTGCAAAAGGTTGGGTACGCAGTAAGCGTGGAAATAAGGCGGTTAATTTTATTGCGTTGAATGATGGTTCGACAATTTTAAATATTCAGATTGTTGTTGATGTTGCAAAATTTGATGAGGAGCTTTTGAAAAAAATCACGACGGGAGCATGTCTTCGTGTTGTTGGAGAATTGGTTGCAAGTCAAGGGCAAGGACAATCGGTAGAAATTATTGCAAAAGATATTGAAATTTATGGAGAGGCTGATGTGAATGAATATCCTTTGCAAAAAAAAGGACATAGTCTTGAATTTCTTCGTGAGATAGGACATTTGCGTCCTCGGACAAATACTTTTTCTGCTGTCTTGAGAATGCGTCATGCGATGGCTTTCGCAATTCATCAGTATTTTAATGATCGAGGATTTTGCTATATGCATACACCATTGATTACTGCTTCTGATTGTGAGGGAGCGGGTCAAATGTTTCAAGTTTCGACATTGGATTTAAATAATGTGCCTAAGTTAGAAGATGGGAAGGTTGATTTTTCAAAGGATTTTTTTGGAAAAGCAGCGAGTTTGACGGTTTCAGGACAATTGGAAGGCGAGTTGGGTGCTCTTGCTCTTGGTGCGATATATACGTTTGGACCAACGTTTCGTGCTGAAAATTCAAATACTCCTCGACATTTGGCGGAGTTTTGGATGATAGAGCCTGAGGTGGCATTTAATGAGATTACGGAAAATATGGATCTTGCAGAAGATTTTTTAAAATATCTTATTCGTTATGCTCTTGAGAATTGTAAAGATGATTTGGAGTTTTTGAATAAGATGTGGGATAAAGAACTTATTGAACGCTTGAATTTTGTAGTAAACAATGATTTTGTTCGTTTGTCTTATACGGAGGGAATAAAGATTTTGGAAGAAGCCGTCGCAAATGGACAAAAGTTTGAGTTTCCAATTTCTTGGGGAACAGATCTTCAAAGTGAACATGAGCGTTATCTTGTAGAAAAACACTTTAAGCGTCCGGTTATTTTGATTGATTATCCAAAAGAAATCAAAGCCTTTTATATGAAAATGAATGAAGATGGGAAAACGGTTAGAGCGATGGATGTTCTTTTTCCTAAAATTGGGGAAATTATCGGAGGAAGTGAAAGAGAAAATGATTATGAAAAATTAAAATCGCGAATTGAAGAATTGGGTATTCCAATGAAAGATATGTGGTGGTATTTGGACACTCGTCGTTTTGGATCGGCTCCACATGCAGGTTTTGGACTTGGATTTGAACGTTTAATGTTGTTTGTGACAGGAATGTCTAATATTCGTGATGTTATTCCTTTTCCAAGAACACCTAAAAATGCAGAATTTTAATAAAAAAAAGACTCTCATTGAGAGTCTTTTTTTTTGTTGTCAAATTTCATTTTGACTTAAATAAGAATTATAATAACGTTTGTCTCCTGTCACTTCTTGTCCGATCCAATCGGGAAGGTTGATAGGAAAGTCAGGAGAAGGCAATTCTATTTCTGCGAGAACAAGACCTTTGTGGCAACCTAAAAATTCGTCAACTTCGAGAGTTAATTCTTGGGTTAAAGGAATACGAAATCGTTTTTTTTCAATGATTTTGGAAACCGAAAAACGCAACATTTGTTCAGCATCAGAAATTGGGATTTCGTATTCAAATTCTAATCGAGAACAATTCTTTTCTTTCCCTTTTATGGTAAGAAATGCCACGTTTTCAACAATACGAATTCGGACGGTTCGTTCAGGGTCTGTTGACAAATATCCTTGTTTGATATAAGAAAAAGGAAAATGTTTGTATTGAGAAGAATTTTTTACTAAAAATTTTCGTTCAATTTCTATTGCCATAATTGTAAAAAAAATGTTTTGAATTTTTATGATAATGCAAAAATAATAGAAAAAAATATTATTTTTGTACCTTTAATGGAAATAGATAAAAATAGCAATAAAATGACGTCAACAAAAAAAATTAAATCAGCATTGATCTCAGTTTATCACAAAGATAATTTGGATCAAATTGTATTAAAATTACATGCTGAAGGTGTAAAAATTATCTCTACGGGAGGGACTCAACAATTTATTGAAAGTCTTGGAGTGCCATGTGTATCAGTAGAGTCGATGACGGCTTATCCAAGTATTTTTGGAGGTCGAGTAAAAACGTTGCATCCATTAGTTTTTGGAGCGATTTTGAATAGACGTGATAATGAAGGAGATCAAGTTCAAGCAAAACAATATGGAATAGAAAATATAGATCTTGTAATTGTTGATTTATATCCATTTGAAGAAACATTGGCTTCGGGAGCAGATGATGCCGCTGTAATAGAAAAAATAGATGTCGGGGGACCTTCAATGATTCGTGCGGCGGCAAAAAATCATAATGATGTTCTTGTTGTGGCGTCAAAAGCACAATATTTACCATTATTGAAGATTTTGAATGAAAAAGGAGCCGAAACGACAATTGAAGAGCGTCTTTGGTTTGCGAAAGAAGCATTTAAGGTTACGTCTCATTATGATTGTGCGATATTCAACTGGTTTGATAGAGAAGAAGAGTCGGCATATCGCTTGTCGGTGGATAATGCAATGCATATGCGTTATGGAGAAAATCCTCATCAAAAAGGATTCTTTTACGGAAATTTCAATGAAATATTTGACCAAATTCATGGAAAAGAAATTTCATACAACAATATGCTTGATGTAGATGCTGCTGTTTCTTTGATTGCAGAATTTAAAGAAACAACATTTGCAATTTTGAAACATAATAATGCTTGTGGAATCGCATCTCGTCCGACAGTTCTTGAAGCTTGGACGGCTGCACTTGAAGCAGATCCGGTTTCTGCATTTGGAGGAGTATTTATTACAAATGCAAAAATCGATAAGGCAACTGCTGAAGAAATGAACAAATTATTTTTTGAAATTGTAATTGCTCCAGCATATGATGATGATGCTCTTGAAGTTTTGAAACAAAAGAAAAATCGTATTATTTTGATTCAAAAAGAAATGCGATTGAGTGAAAAACAAGTTCGTACGGCATTGAATGGTGTTCTTGTTCAAGAGAGAGATTTGTCTATTCAAACAAAAGAAGATCTTACTTCGGTAACGAATGTGGCTCCAACTGAAGAACAAGTAGAGGATTTGTTATTTGCCAATAAATTGGTGAAAAATAGTAAATCAAATGCGATTGTTTTGGCTAAAGGAAAACACATGTTGAGTAGTGGAATAGGACAAACGAGTCGTGTAGATGCACTTCGTCAAGCAATCGAAAAGGCAAAATCTTTTAAATTTGATTTGAATGGTGCAGTTATGGCTTCAGATGCTTTTTTCCCTTTCCCAGATTGTGTGGAAATAGCAGATCAAGCAGGAATAAAAGCAGTAATCCAACCGGGAGGATCAATTAAAGATCAGTTGAGTATTGATTATTGCAACGAACATAATATTGCGATGGTAACAACAGGTGTAAGACACTTTAAACATTAATTTTTTTATGGGATTATTTTCATTTACACAAGAAATTGCGATTGACCTTGGAACAGCAAATACGGTCATTATATATGATGGTAAAATTGTAGTTGACGAGCCATCTATTGTTGCTTTGGAACGACACACAGATAAGGTAATTGCAATAGGAAAAAAAGCTCAACAAATGTCTGGAAAAACTCCGGAAAGAATTAGAGTTGTTCGTCCTTTGCGAGATGGTGTAATTGCAGACTTTAATGCTGCAGAACAAATGATTCGAGGATTGATTGGAATGATCAATAAAAAGAATCGATTATTTTCGCCAAGTTTAAAAATGGTTATTTGTGTTCCTTCAGGTTCTACAGAAGTAGAATTGCGTGCAGTGCGAGATAGTTCGGAGCATGCAGGAGGTCGAGATGTTCGTATGATTTATGAACCGATGGCAGCGGCAATTGGGAATGGAATTGATGTTGAAGCTCCAGAAGGGAATATGATTGTTGATATTGGTGGTGGAACTACAGAGATTGCGGTCATTTCTCTTGGTGGAATTGTTGCAGATAGAAGTATTCGTACAGCTGGAGATGCGTTTACGGCAGATATTATGGATTATATGGGAAATGAACATAGTATTCGAATAGGAGAACGTACGGCAGAATTGATTAAAATAAATGTTGGAGCGGCTCTTCCTGATTTGCCAGAAGAAATGATTCCGGATCCATATATTGTTCGTGGTCCACATCGAATGTCTTCACTTCCAATTGAAGTTCCGGTGACGTATGTTGAAATTGCAAGTTGTTTGGATAAAACAATTCAAAAGATAGAAACAGCAATTCAACAAGCATTGGATCAAACACCTCCAGAATTATATTCTGATATAGTTGAGAAGGGAATTTTCCTTGCCGGAGGAGGAGCTTTGTTGAGAGGGTTGGATTTAAGAATTAAGAATCGTTTCGGAATTCCGGTTCATATTGCAGACGATCCGTTGCGTGCGGTTGCTCGAGGAACGGGAATTGCGTTGGAGAATTTTGATAAGTTTAATTTCTTGATTAAGTAAATATACTTTTTTTTTGAAGAAGTATTGTTTTATATAAAGTACGAAGTGCGGATAAATCAATTGATTATATTTCAGTGCTTTGTACTTTGTAGTTTCTATAAAAAAAGACTCGTGAACTCGTTAATTAAATTTTTTGCCACATACGGTGTTTATTTTTACTTTGTTGCTTTGGAAATATTCTCGTTGGTTTTAATTGTTAATTATAATTATTTCCAACGAAGTCGTGTTTTCTCTGCAATGAACGAATTGTCAGGAATTTTGTATGATCTTGAAGAGTCTGTAACGGATTATTTTTCTTTGAAAAGTGTCAATGAAGAATTGTCGGAGGAAAATGCTCGTTTGAGAAATGATTTGTTTTTAATGCAACAATTTGCATATAAAAAAGCCATGAGACAAGATTCTGTAGTGCAAATGGTGGAAAATCCTCGATTGTCATATACGTCAATGTCTGCAAAAGTAATCAACAATAGTGTGCATAAGTTGCAAAATTATATTACAATCAATCGCGGTAGTAAAAATGGAATTTGTCAGGATATGAGTGTTATTTCCTCTTGTGGAGTTGTTGGCGTGGTTAAAAGTGTTTCGGATCATTTTGCTATGGTTGTTCCTGTTTTAAATCCGCGTATACGTATTTCATGTAAGATAAAATTAAAAGCAAAATCGGCACAAGATCTTTCGGTGGGACAAGTTAAGGATATAGGATCGTTGGTGTGGTATGGAGGAGATTATCGATTTGCAAGTATGGAGCAAGTTCCTCGTCATGTGGAAATTGAAAAAGGTGATACTGTGATAACGAGTGGATATTCTGATTATTTTCCGGAAGGAATAATGGTAGGAACGATAGAATCGTTTGATAAAGCAACAGATGACAATTATTATGATATAAAAGTTCGTTTGTCTGTTAATTTTAGTACGCTTTCTTATGTGGAAGTGTTGGATTATAAGTATAAAAAAGAACAAGAGGAACTTGAATCTGCAATTCTTACTGATAATTAGAGTATGAAATCTTTTGGTTATTTAGGAATATTATTTTTAATCTGTGTCTTAGGGCAGGTTTTAATTTTGAATCAACTCTATTTTTTAGGAGTAGGTAATCCTTATTTGTATATTTTATTTTTGTTTGCCATGCCATTGACGATGAGTCGATTTGCTCGATTTACAATGGCATTTTTGTTGGGTTTTGCGATAGATTTGTTTAGCGGAACTCCGGGATTGCATTCTTTTTCTTGTGTTTTCGCTCAATTTGTAGCAATGGAGTCAATCTTTTTGTTTGTGCCTAAAGACGATAAGTTTAAACGAGATTCTTTGCCGTTGTCAATTAAATCGATGGGCGTTTCTTCGTTTATGAAATTAGCGACGTTGGTTGTTTTGTGTCATCACGGATCGTTGTTTTTGTTGGAAGCTTTTAGTGTTCAGCATTTAGGTCTTTTGATAGTTCGTATTTTGGTCAGTGCGACTCTCACTCTTTTTCTTTTGTATGTTGTAGAAAAGAATAAAAAATAATCTTTTTTTGTTTTGTTTTTTTTTGAAAAAAAGTGAAAAACGATAAATTAAAATCAAGAAAAAACGTTTTTTTACTTATTGCATTTTGCATTTACTTTGTATTTGTATTGCAATTGTTTCGTTTGCAGATTGTTGATCCTCATTGGAAAGATTCTGCAGACAGCAATGCTTTTTTGCAACAAACGCAGTATCCTGCTCGAGGATTGATTTATGATCGCAATGGTAAATTGCTTGTTTATAATAAGCCTGCGTATGATGTAATGATTGTGATGAAAGAAGTGACGGATTTTGACACTTTGGATTTTTGCTCTACGGTAAAAATTACAAAAGAAGAATTTAAAGCATTGGTAAAAAAAGTTCGTCGAAATCGAGGTTATAGCAAATATACTCCACAGTTGTTGATTTCTCAACTTTCGATAGAAGAGTATGCTGTTTTAAGTGAAAAATTAGATAATTTTCCTGGTTTTTATATTCAAAATCGAACATTGAGAGAATATACTTATCCTTGTGCGGCTCATGCTCTTGGGTCGGTGGGAGAGGTGAGTAAGTCTCAAATAGAAAATGATTCTACGGGATATTATGTTCAAGGAGATTATGTGGGGAAAAATGGAGTTGAGAAAAGTTACGAAGAAGTTTTGCGAGGAGAAAAAGGATATAAAATTTTTCTTCGAGATGCACATGGAAAAATAAAAGGCAGTTTTGAAGATGGAAAAAATGATAAAGATCCGATTTCCGGTAAGAATTTGATATTATCTCTTGATATTGATTTGCAATATTATGGAGAACAATTGATGCAAGGGAAGATTGGATCAATTGTTGCGATAGAGCCGGCGACGGGAGAGATTCTTGCGTTGGTTAGCAGTCCGTCGTTCAATCCTTCCGATTTGGTTGGTCGTCAAAGAGGGAAAAATTTCGAAGCATTAAATAATGATCCTTTAAAACCATTGCTCGATCGTCCTTTGATGGCACGTTATCCTCCCGGTAGTACGTTTAAAGTGCTTAATAGTTTAATCTTTCAACAAGAAGGAATCATAACTCCATCAACACGTTATCCTTGTTCTTGTGGTTTCGTTTCCGGAGGTCTTCGTGTTGGTTGTCATGCTCATGCTTCTCCGGTTGATTTACGATATTCTATTCAAACATCTTGCAATGCGTATTATTGTTATGGTTATCGAGCAATGATTGATAATAAAAAATATGGTTCGGTGCAAGAGGCTCTTGAGGTTTGGAAAAATGCGGTTGTATCTTTTGGTTTTGGTTACAAACTTGGAGTTGATTTTCCGAATGAAAATCGCGGATATATTCCTAACAAAGGAGTTTATAATAAGATTTATGGAGAAAGAGGGTGGAGAGGATTGACAATTATTTCGAATTCTATTGGACAAGGAGAAGTGATTACAACGCCGATTCAAACAGCAAATTTGGCTGCGTGCGTTGCTAATCGTGGTTATTGGATTACACCTCATATTGTAAAAGAAATAGAGGGTGGAGAATTGCCTAAAAAACTTCTTGAACGACATCAAACGGTGGTTGATGAATGTCATTTTGAACCGACGATTGATGGAATGGAAAGAGCAGTTTTGGGAGGAACTGTTTATGGTGCAAGATTAGATTCGATCAGAGTTTGTGGAAAAACCGGTACGGCTCAAAATCCACATGGAAAGGATCATAGTATTTGTATGTTGTTTGCTCCTCGAGAAGATCCTAAAATTGCAATTGCCGTATTTGTTGAGAATGGAGGATTTGGTGCGACATGGGCTGTTCCGATTGCTTCATTGATGATGGAAAAATATCTTAAAGGGGAAATTTCACCACAACGAAAATGGCAAGAAGAGCGAATTTTGAAAGCAAGTTTAATACCTTCTATTTATTATCAAAATGCCAAGAAAAAATAGTATATTATCTTCGATAGATTGGCCATTGGTTTTATTGTATTTTGTACTTATCTTTTTGGGTTGGATAAGTGTTTATGGTGCATCGTATGATTATGATAATACGAATATTTTTAGTTTTGATCATCGTGCGGGAAAGCAATTGGTTTGGATGGGTTGTGCGTTGTTTTTGGCAACGATTGTGCTTTTGATCAATGCAGAATTGTATGATGTATTGGCATATTTTATTTATGGAGCGGTTTTGCTCTTATTGATATTGACAATTTTTATTGCTCCGGATATTAAGGGTTCTCGTTCTTGGTTGGTGCTTGGACCGATTCGTTTCCAGCCGGCAGAAATTGCGAAGTTTGCAACGGTATTGGCATTGGCTAAATATATGTCGCAATATGAGTTTTCTTTGCAAGGACTTCGTTCATATATTCCAATTCTTTTAATTATATTCATTCCGATTCTTTTGATTATTTGTCAGAAAGAAACGGGGTCTGCATTAGTGTTTTTTTCTTTTTTTCTAATGCTTTATCGCAAAGGAATGCCTGGAGTATTGTTGTATTTGGCTTTTTGTGCGGTGTTTTTATTTATCGTGGTTATTCGATTTGGAAATATTTATTTGCAAGAAGGAGAAGTCGGATCTGAAGGTTTGTTTTTTGCACAGATTTTTATTTACGTTTCGCAGTTCGGATTTTTTCTTTTTTTGATGAAAGATTGGTCAAGCGTTAAAATTCTTTTGCAAATGGGATTGTTTGTGGTTTTTGTAGCAATTATCACAAATTTGTTTGTTGTGGTTGATTACAATTATTTTGGTTATTTTTTATTGATGTGTACATCTGTTTTTTGTTTTTGGAATGCAATAAAAAATAGAAAATGGACGTATATTTTGATTGCTTTTTTTGCTATTGGAACAATAGGATATAGCTTTACGGCCGATTATTTGTTTGACCGGATTCTTCAGCCACATCAACAAAGTCGGATAAAGGTTTTGTTGGGAATGGAAGACGATCTTTCATGAGCCGGATATAATGTTAATCAAAGTAAAATTGCTATTGGATCGGGAGGTTTTTTTGGACAAGGTTTTTTGAATGGAACGCAAACAAAACTTGATTACGTTCCGGAGCAAGATACGGATTTTATTTTTTGTACCGTTGGAGAAGAGTGGGGATTTTTAGGAACTGTATTTGTTTTGACTCTGTATTTGATTTTTATTTGTCGTATAGTTGTAATTGCAGAACGACAGAAGCGTGTGTTTGCCCAGATTTATGCCTATTGTGTAGCAAGTATTTTTCTTTTTCATATGTTTATTAATGTAGGAATGGTTATCGGATTGTGTCCTGTTATAGGAATTCCATTGCCGTTTTTTTCGTATGGAGGTTCCAGCCTTTGGGGTTTTACAATATTGACATTTGTTCTTCTTCGACTTGATGCGGCACGTTATAATTAAAAAAGGAAAATGAAAAAAGAATTACGACAATCAATTCGGCAATTAAAATCAAATTATTCTGTTTCGGAATTAAAACAAATGTCCGTTCCTATCATTGAAGCATTGAAGCGACATCCGAAATTTGTCGTGGCAAAAAAAATTTTGCTGTATCATAGTTTGCCAGATGAGGTTTGCACTCATTTTTTGATTCAGGAATGTGCAAAAACAAAGCAAATCTTATTGCCCGTAGTCAAGAATGATGATTTGGTATTGAAAAAGTATAAAGATGAAAAAAGCCTTTCGGAAGGAGCATTTTCGATATTAGAACCAATTGGAGAAGAGGAAAGTTTTGATTCAATAGATTTGATTGTTGTGCCGGGAATGGCTTTCGATCTTCAAGGAAATCGATTGGGAAGAGGAAAAGGATATTATGATCGATTGCTTTCAAAATTTTCAAATGTATTTACGATAGGAATTTGTTTTCCTTTTCAAATGTTGAAAAGTATTCCTACAGAGTCGTTTGATAGACCTGTAGATTTTGTTATTTCATAGAAAAATTTATCAATGAATTTAATTCAATCCCAATTTCCAATATTATCACGCACAATTTACGGAAAACCATTGGTTTATCTTGATAATGCGGCGACAACACAAAAGCCTCAAGTTGTTCTTGATGCAATTCAAACTGCTTATACTCAACGTAATGCAAATATTCATCGTGGAGTTCATTTTTTGAGTCAAGAAGCAACGATTGCTCATGAGTCTGCTCGCGATGTTGTTCGAGATTTTATTCATGCACGTTCTTCAAAAGAAATTATTTTTACGAGAGGAACGACAGAAGGAATCAATCTTGTTGCCTCTTGTTTTGGACAGCAACTCCAAGAAGGCGATGAAATTATGGTTTCGATGATGGAACATCATTCTAACATTGTTCCATGGCAATTGTTGTCAATGCAAAAAAATGTAAAGATTGTTCCGATTCCATTTGATGAAAATGGAGAATTGGAAATGGAAGAATTTCGTAAATTATTTTCTAAAAAAACGAAATTTGTTTCAATTGCTCATGTTAGTAATGCGTTGGGAACGGTTAATCCCGTGAAAGAAATAATTGCTGAAGCACATCGTCATGGTGCATTGACATTAGTTGATGGAGCTCAAAGCACACCTCATATTTCTATTGATGTCCAAGATTTGGATTGTGATTTTTTTGCCTTTTCGGGTCATAAGATTTACGGACCAACGGGAATTGGCATTTTGTATGGAAAAGAATCGTTGCTTAATTCTTTGCCACCTTATATGGGAGGTGGAGAAATGATAGAAAAAGTTTCTTTTTCAGGGACAACATTTAATGAATTACCATATAAATACGAAGCCGGAACGCCAGATTATGTAGGTTCAACGGCTTTGGCTGCGGCACTTCGTTTTGTTTCGGAAATAGGAATGGAAAAAATTGCCAAACACGAACAAGATCTTCTCAATTATTGTACAGAAAGATTGCATGATTTGGGAGGTGTCAGAATTATTGGACAAGCCACGAAAAAAAGTGGATTGATTTCCTTTCTTTTGGGCGATGTTCATCCTTTTGATGTAGGAACTATTTTGGATAAATTAGGAATTGCCGTCAGAACCGGACATCATTGTGCTCAACCGGTTATGGAACGAATGGGAATAGAAGGAACGGTTAGAGCAAGTTTCGCTTTATATAATACAAAAGAAGATATTGATGTTTTGATTGAAGGATTACTTCGAGTAAAAAAAATGTTTAGAATGTAAAAAAAAACAATCAAACGAAGGATAAAAAGGCGTCTTTAAAGGACGTCTTTTTTTATTGTATCATTTGAGTTTTCTTTATTGCTTAATAATGAGCATGTTATGATAAAAATTGACTTTTTGGGATTATTTTGTGTAAAATAAAATTCAAAAAACGACTGAAAATCAACGTGTTAGTTTTTATTTTGTAAATTTTTGTCATTTTTTTTGTTTATATAGATTTCTTATTTTATCTTTGCTCACGTTATTAAAAAAATAAAAAATAAGATATAGTTATGATTCTTACAGTTGTAAAACGCGATGGTCGAATTGTTGGGTTTAACGAAGAAAAAGTTAAAGCTGCCATTCGTAAAGCGATGCTTAATTCTACGTTAGGAGAAGATCCTCATGTGATCAATCAAATTAGCGATCATATTGCTTATAGTGGAAAAGAACAAATGACAGTAGAAGAAATTCAAGATCTTGTCGAATATGAATTGATGAATTCATCTCGAAAAGATGTTGCAAAACTTTACATTGCTTATCGTGACAAAAGAAGTATTGCTCGTAAAAGCAAAACGAGAGATATTTTCTTGGATATTATTACAGCGAAAAAGAATGATATCACTCGTGAAAATGCAAATAGCAATTCTGATACTCCATCGGGAATGATGATGAAATTTGCAAGCGAAAGTACAAAGCCTTTTGTCGATGATTTTCTTCTTAGCGATGAAACTCGTGATGCGGTAAAAAATAATTATTTGCATATTCATGATAAAGATTATTATCCAACGAAATCGTTGACGTGCGTTCAACATCCGTTAGATAAAATTTTGAAAAAAGGATTCATGGCAGGTCATGGAGAATGTCGTCCGGCAAAACGAATCGAAACAGCAAGTATTCTCGGTTGTATTTCAATGGAAACGGCTCAAAATGAAATGCATGGAGGACAAGCAATTCCTGCGTTTGATTTCTACTTGGCTCCGTTTGTTCGTTCTTCTTACATTGAGGAGGTAAAAAAATTAGAAGAACTTACGGACTCGAAATATGAAGATTTATATCAAGTTAAAATAGAGGATTACATCTCTAAACCACTTGACTTCTTGACGGGTACAGAGCGAATAAAACAAGCTGCAATAAATAGCACCGTGACACGTGTTCATCAAGCAATGGAAGCGTTTATTCACAACATGAATACAATTCATTCGAGAGGAGGAAATCAAGTTGTATTTTCGTCGGTGAATTATGGAACGGATACGTCTGCAGAAGGACGTTGTATTATTCGTGAAATTTTGAAGAGCACATACGATGGTGTTGGAAATGGAGGAACGGCAATTTTCCCAATACAAATTTGGAAAAAGAAAAAAGGAATAAACTATTTGCCAGAAGATAAAAATTATGATCTTTACGAATTGGCATGTAAAGTATCTGCTCGTCGTTTTTTCCCTAATTTCGTAAATCTTGACGCAACGTATAATTATCACGAAAAATGGGATATAAATGATCCTGAACGACACAAGTATGAAGTTGCAACAATGGGTTGTCGAACTCGTGTGTTTGAAAATCGTTTTGGCGAAAAAACCTCAATCGGACGTGGAAATATTTCTTTCTCAACCATAAATCTCGTTCGTCTTGCAATTGAGTGCATGGAATATGAAAACAAAGAGGCTCGAATAAACGCATTTTTTGTAAAATTGGATAATTTGTTGGAAATTGCGGCAAAACAATTAGATGATCGTTTTAATTTTCAAAAAACAGCGTTGGCAAAACAATTCCCTCTTTTAATGTCAAGCTTGTGGGTTGGAAGTGAAAATCTTAAACCAAACGAAACAATAGAATCGGTTATCAATCAAGGAACACTTGGAATCGGATTTATTGGTTTGGCAGAATGTCTTATAGCTCTTGTCGGAAAACATCATGCAGAAGATGTGGAAGCACAAGAATTAGGTCTTCGCATTGTAAGCTATATGCGAGAAAGAATCGTTCAATTTAGCGAACATTATCATCATAATTATAGTGTTTTGGCAACTCCGGCCGAAGGACTTTCTGGTAAATTCACAAAAGTCGATAGAGCAAAATTTGGTAAAATTCCTGGAGTGACAGATAAAGATTATTACACAAACAGTAATCATGTTCCGGTATATTATAAATGTTCTGCAAAACATAAAGCAGAAATTGAAGGTCCATATCACGCACTTACAGGAGGAGGACATATTTTTTACGTCGAAATAGACGGAGATGCTACTCACAATCCTGATGCAATCAAACAGATTGTTGATCTTATGGATAAAAATAATATCGGATATTGTAGCGTAAATCACAATAGAAATCGTTGTATGGACTGTGGATATGAAAATGCCGATTCCGAAATGAAAGAATGTCCTAAATGCGGTAGTAAAAACATAGATAAATTACAACGTATCACGGGATATCTTGTAGGTACAACAGATCGTTGGAATAGTGCTAAATTGGCAGAACTTCATGATCGTGTTATTCATGATTAAAAAAGTTTTTTTATGTTTCTTTCTCTACTTAAAATAGTGGAATCAACGACGGTTGACGGTCCGGGATTTCGAACTTCAATATATTGTGCAGGTTGCGAAAACGCATGCAAAGGTTGTCATAATCCACAATCTTGGGATATAAAAAACGGAGTAATGACCGATGTTGAAGAAATATATAAACGAATTGTCGCCAACGATATGGAAAATGTGACATTTTCGGGTGGCGATCCAATGTTTCAGCCGGAAGCATTTACGTATTTGGCAAAAAAAATTAAAGAAAATACAACTAAAACGATTTGGTGTTATTCCGGATACGTATATGAACAATTGATTCAAATGCCGAAACAACGAGGAATGCTTAATTATATCGATGTTCTTGTTGACGGACCATATATAGAGGCATTGCATGATGCGGATTTGGTTTTCAGAGGCAGTAAAAATCAGCGATTGATAGACGTCCAAAAAAGTTTAAAGAATGGACAAGTCGAACTTTTTGAATATAAAATAGGTTTGTAAATGTTAGTATAGATTGTTTATGTTTATTCATCCTCGTTGTTTAAGAAATTGAGCAACGAGGATTTTTTTTCTTATAGAGATTAAACTTCAATTTTTAATTGTTATTTTTGTACGTTAAAATGCAGAAGTATGGTATCAAAGATTAAAGAATTAATAAATGATGAATTTATAGAATTTTCGCAGTTGTATAATGAAGTTTTTTTTGCCAAAAATTCTTTATTATTGAAAGTATATGGTCATTTATTCAACGCAAAAGGGAAGCAACTTCGTCCTATTTTGACTTTATTGGCGGCAAAGTTATGTGGTGGTGTGACTAAAACAACGCAATATGCGGCGATTATTTTAGAACTTTTGCACACGGTTTCGCTTATTCATGACGATGTGGTTGATGAAGCACAAGTTCGTCGAGGACAAGGTTCTGTTAATGCTGTGTTTGGAAATAAAGTTGCTGTTCTGTCGGGTGATTATTTGTTGTCTCAAGTTTTTGAATTAAGTACGAAGATTGATAACAAACAAATTTCACAATCGTTTGCTCATTTGGGAGCAATGCTTGCAGAAGGAGAGTTGATACAATTGCAAAATGCTAAACAGCCGACTTTTGAGGAAGAACGATATTTTGATGTGATTAAGAAAAAAACAGCGGTTTTGTTTTCTTCATGTATGCAATGCGGTGCTTTTTCGGCAAAAAATCCGTCAGAACAACAAGTGAAAGCGTTGATGGAATATGGCGAAATTCTTGGACTTTGTTTTCAAATCAAAGATGATATTTTTGATTATCAAGCAGATTTGCGACAAATTGGGAAACCTGTCGGGAATGATATTCGAGAAAAGAAAATCACTCTTCCGTTGATTTGTGCTTATCAAAAAGCAACAGAAGAAGAGCGTTCGCAGGTTTTTTTGCGATTGACTCAAGAGTCGGAGTTGTCCGAAGAATCTGTTGCTTGGTTTTTAAAGTTTGTAAAGGAGCATGATGGAATTGCTTTGGCGGAAGAAAAGAATAAAAAGTTATTATTACAAGCAACGGAAAGACTTTCTTCTTTTGAAAATGAAGAAATAAAATCTTCGTTGATAGAATTATTGTATTTTGTGATAAATAGAGAAAAATAAAAGGGCAAAAATAATCCCGGGACATGATAGATCAAAGTACGATTGATAGAATTTTGGCTGTGGCTCAAATAGAAGAGGTTGTAGCTGATTATGTTTCGCTTACCAAAAGGGGAGCGAATTATATGGGATTGTGTCCGTTTCATAGTGAAAAAACACCAAGTTTTGTCGTTTCTCCTTCAAAAGGGATTTGCAAATGTTTTGGTTGTGGAAAAGGAGGAAATGCAGTTAATTTTATTATGCAAATCGAGCAATTGTCTTATTTTGAGGCATTGCGATTTTTGGCAAAACGATATAATATTACGATTGAAGAGAAGAAATTATCGGCACAAGAAATTGCTCAACGAAATGAGAGAGAAAGTATGTTGGCAGTTAATGAATTTGCAGATCAGTATTTTCAGTCAACATTAACGTCGCACGAAGAAGGGCGAGCTGTAGGTTTGTCGTATTTTGTAGAACGAGGATTTTCAGAAGTGACGATGAAAAAGTTTCATCTTGGATTTTGTCCTTCGGATAAAAAATCGTTTCATGAGGCAGCACTTTCCAAAGGCTTTCAGAAAGAATATTTGTTGAAAACGGGACTTTGTTACGAAAAAGAACAAACGCAAACGTTGGTGGACAATTTTTGGGGACGTGTGATTTTTCCGATTATGAGTGTAAGTGGGCAGGTTTTAGGTTTTGGAGCGAGAGTTCTTGATTCCAGAACCAAAGGTGTGCAGATGAAATACAAAAATTCGGCGGAAAGTTCGTTGTTTGTCAAGCGAAATGAGTTGTATGGAATTTATCAAGCAAAGCAAGCGATAGGAAAAGAAGATCGCGTTTTTCTTGTCGAAGGATATACCGATGTGATTTCCATGCATCAAGCTGGGATTGAGAATGTTGTAGCATCTTCCGGAACATCTTTGACGACGGGTCAGATTAGTTTGATGCGACGATATACAAAAAATGTGACGGTTCTTTATGATGGAGATGCGGCAGGAATAAAAGCGTCAGAACGAGGAATTGATCTCCTTCTTCAGGAAGGAATGAACGTTCAACTTGTTGTCATGCCAAATGGAGAAGATCCGGATTCTTTTGCAAAAAAGAATAATGGCAATGAATTTATTGATTATTTGAGAGAAAATAGTGTAGATTTTCTTGTTTTTAAAACAAAAACTTTATTGGCAGAAGCAGAGTCGGATCCGGTAAAAAAATCGGAAGTTGTCATCAATATTTTGAATACAATTGCAAAAATTTCTGATGAAATAAAACGTTCGGTTTATGTCAAAGAATGTAGCGTTTTGTTAGGTTTTCAAGAAAAAGAATTGAGACAACGACTTTCTCAAATTATAGAAGAAAATGAGCGATTTCGTATTCAGCAAGAACAAGCGAAATTGCGTCAAGAAGAATTTCGTCGCCAACAAAATATAGAAAATGTAGAGCAACAAAAGCAAGAAAAAACAGAGGAGCCAACGCCGTCGGAAAGCGAAAAATCAACCATACAACAGCAAGCTCAGATTCAGTTGAACAATCGATTGTTTTATTATGAATGTGAATTGTTGAAACAAGCCATGAGATGGGGTGCGGTGGAAATTTTTGGAGACAAAGAAAATGTTGATAAAAGGCAAAATGTGACGGTGGCAGAATGGATTTATGCCCAATTGAATGAGAGCGGATTGCGATTCCAAAATGAGATTTACAATACTTTTTTAGCTGTTATTCTTGAATATGTTTCGAAGCAAGAAAACAAGATTCCGTTCCCAAGTAAATTAGAAACGGAAGAAGAGAAAAAATCATTTGATGAAAAACAAGTCGTTTTGGAGCGATTGATGAATTGTCATAGCGATCAGGCGATTGCTTCTCTTGCAAATTCTTTGTCGGCCGAAAAGTATAGTTTGACAAAAGAACAACGCAAGCAATATGGACATGATGTGGAACATATTAGGGAGAAAATTCCACGTTCTGTAAATGAGTTGAAAAAATGTTTTTTGGAACAACAATGTGATGAAATCATGGAGAAGTTGTCGCAAAATTTATCTGAAGCAGAAAAGAGTTTGTTGATGCAAGAATTACAAGAAAAAAGAAGACTTCTTCGTTTTTTTGCAAAATGTTGTGGCGATAAAGTTATAAACGGAAAGTATTTTAATTTGTAAAATATGAATTTTGGGTTTCTTCGTGTAGCAACGGCGGTTCCGGTTATTCGGATGTCGGATTGTGAGCATAATGCAAAGGTTATTATTGAACAAATAAAAGAAGCGGAAAAAAAGTCTGTTTCTCTTCTTTTATTTCCGGAATTGTGTATTACAGGCGTTTCGTGTAACGATCTTTTTTGTTTCCCTTCGTTTTGTCAAAAAGCAGAATTGGCGTTGGAGCAAATCAAGCAATCGACGGCAGATTGTACGGTTGCATTTTGTGTCGGATTGCCTCGCAAAAAGGGAAATGCGTTGTATAATGCCATGGTTTTGATTCAAAGAGGAGAAGAAAAATGCGTTTTTTATAAAGAAACATTGTCTTTGACGGAAAAGAGATATTTTTCCTCTCCAAAAAATTATGTTGCTCCAAATGTGTCGATTCAAGAAACTTCTTTTTCGTTGCAATTTGACAAACCGATGGATTTTGTAAACGCAGATATTGTGCTTTGTCCTTCGGGAAATTATTCAATAGTTGGTTCCGAAACGTACAAAAAGAAATGGATAGAAGCCATTTCGATGGAAAAATCAATTGCAGTTTTGTATGCACAAACGGGATCGGGAGAAAGTTCGACAGAGGTTGTTTTTGCGGGGAATGCAATGATTGCAGAATGTGGAGAAATTTTGTCGCAAAGCGAAATGTTTTCGTGGCAATCGCAATTGATTATTGCAGATATTGATATAGAACGCATACAAGCCAATCGATTGAATTTGTGTGAAAAACAACAAGATGAAAATGTTGTGGAAATTGTTGTGGCAGAGCGAAAAGATGAAGATTTAATTCGAGAAATTGATGAAAATCCGTTTATTCCGAAAGGCGAAAAATGGTTGGAAAGAATGGAAGAAATTGTAAATCTTCAAGTGCAAGGTTTGTTTACTCGTTTGCATCATGTCGGGATAAAAAAAGTCGTAGTTGGAATTTCCGGAGGTTTGGATTCTACGTTGGCATTGTTGATTTCCGTCTTGACAATGGAAAAATTAGGATTGCCACGTACGAATGTTTTGGCGATAACAATGCCCGGATTTGGAACAACGGACAGAACTTATTCTAACGCCGTTGGAATGATAAAAGGTTTAGGTGTCACATTTCAAGAAATAAGCATCAAAGAATCTTGTATTCAGCATTTTAAAGATATAAATCATTCGGAAAAATTATTTGACGTTGTTTATGAAAATTCTCAAGCTCGTGAGCGTACGCAAATACTTATGGATATTGCCAATCAACAAAACGCACTTGTGGTTGGAACCGGAGATTTGAGTGAATTGGTGCTTGGTTGGGCAACTTATAATGGAGATCAAATGTCAATGTATGGCGTTAATGCCGGAATTCCGAAAACGTTGGTGCGTTCTTTGGTGCGTTATCTTTCTTCGGAAAAAATATTTGATAATGTGAAAGAATATCTTTTAGATGTGGTTGAAACTCCGGTTTCTCCGGAATTGTTGCCATTTGACGAAGAAGGAAAAATAGTTCAAAAGACGGAGGATTTGGTTGGTCCGTATGAATTGCATGATTTTTTTATTTTTTACGCATTGCGATACCATTTTTCGTACGATAAGATTTTATTTTTAGCTAAAAAAGCGTTTGCAAATAAATATGTAGAAGAGGAAATTATTCATTGGTTGAAAACTTTTTTCCGACGTTTTGTACAGCAACAGTATAAAAGAAATCCAATGCCCGACGGACCTAAAATCGGAACGGTTGGAGTTTCTCCTCGAGGAGATTTGATGTTTCCTTCAGATGCAATTAATGTTTTTTGATAAAAAATTACGGTTCTCGGAGCAAAAAAGGTGAATTTCTGCGTTTTGAACTGAGCCATAACGCATTAAACAGAAAACCTCGGAAATAGTAACGATGGCAATTTAGTAAAGAAACGCAAGGTAATGAAACTCTAAACAACAATGGCGACCACTTGATGCGATCGCCATTGTTAACTATTTTATAATTCTGTTGTTTACTATATTGAAATCAATATTGTCAATTATCATATCTAAAACAGAATTTAAATACTGTGTAAGTATACTCTCTGCTACACTCAAATGGAATAATCCGACATTATGTGTTTGCAATGATAATATATTTTCTATACTTCTATTAAAATTCTCCGTATAGAAAAGTTTATACACCCGTTTTAGAACTTTAGAATCAAGTACGGGAATAGGTATTGATAGAAACTGTTCCGACTTAATTTCTTTCATTTTAGAACCCACACTAAGAGCAGAACAATATTTTCTCATCATCTTTGTATTCATAAATGTAGTAATGAACACAAGGAGTTCCTTACTATATCCTGTGATACGATAAATACCCTGATTGTGGTGTCCATCGCCATATGTATTATAGTCATAAAAAGTACCTATACCAACATATTCACCCTTACCACCTCTTGAAGTTCTGTTAATAAGCAATACAGCATCTTTGTTTAGATTATTCTTTGTAGGTGTTGATATTTTCTCATGTGTTTGAATAAACCCCCAATCCGAACAATTAGTTGGTGTAATCCACCTTAAACAGCCTTCGCTATAATTTGATATATCTCTTATTTTGGGTGTACTACCACTTCTAAGTTTATCTGCATCAACATAGAATACTCCACCTTTATAATTAGTTAAAAGATGGGTTATTCGCTGAAATGTATCTGAATACATACCTGTATCAAGTCGCTTCCCAATAGTGAGTTTGCTATATGTTGCGTGAGAAAAATTGTAAATAGTGCTAGTATGCTGATTCTTATTAAGCTCCGTTTCTATTGTATCATTTATCTCGCTATCTCTTTTTTTTATTTCAATTTCAATCTCAACTATCTTCTTTGTTATATTTGATACAAAATTGACTATTGCTTCTTTGTTATTAACAGGAAAAGGAATATTGCAATCCAAAAACTTTGTTCCTGCATGTCTCAAAGTTGCACCTTTCGGGACTAAACGATTTAGTTGTTCTCTATAATATCGATGCTTAATAAACGCAAGAATATAGAACTTGTCAGATTCATTTAATGGTAACTTGTATAATGCTCCAGAAAGCATATAATTAGGATAGTCCTTATCTAATATGACGGTTTCTCCAATATTGCTATCTTTTGAAAGTATTATATCTCCAGCTTTCAGATTATGGTCTACAAACGCTTGGGGCATTATGGATTCTGTACTTTCCGAATTTAATACAGGCAAAAAACTATACGCCTGAAGAGCTTTAGTCTTTGTGAAGAAGAAATTTGAGCCACTAACATAATTGATAGAGCCCACTTCTTTACCTAAATCATTCCTGTTAAGTTCTCGTGACAATAAGCTCCTAAGAGGAAGATAATTCTCATTGGCTACATTAATTTGTTTGTGCAACGATGAAGACAACAAGCAATCTTTCCCCTTGATAGATTTGAAGGTTGTTATAATAGACTTCATATTATAGGAAGATTTTTTGTAAAGTTTCTTCTTGTTGTAAACACCACTCTTTAAATTCACTAACAGTTTCTGAGAAATCTTCCAATAATAGTGGGGTACTTTCATTATCTGTTAATGTGTCAAAAGTTACCGCATTTCGCTTGTATATTGGCTCAAATCGTTTAACCCTATCATCTGTACATACTTTGTATCCGACATTGTCAATACTACGCATGTAAACTTGATAGTCTTGATTTTGCAATTTTTTCAATTCTTCTGAAGTTGGTTTGTACGCAATAATAACAGTTGTATTTACACCAGTTTCTGCAAATACATTTGCAGGCATATCAAAGCAAGCTACAATACGCATTTTTGACAATAGCCACTCACGTGCTTTTTCAAATTCCGCAATGGATGCAATCGAGTTAGATAACACGATTCCCATTCTTCCATTTTCGCCTAAGATACGATAAGCATTTTCAAGGAAAATCAGTCCTAAATCAATACCATTACCACTTCTCGCTATATTCCATAATTCGTACATCTCAGCAACTTCCCTATCATAGTCGCTTGTTGGAATATATTTTCGACCATTACCAAATGGAGGATTAGTAAGCACAACATTGAATTTTTTCAATTTAGTTTCATCTCTCCAATTATCCCAATTACCATTTTTGTGTAATTTGGGATTTAGCTGAACCAAATTATCTCTTTCGTCGAATTTCCACACAATTGAACCTTTGTCCGGCTTATATCTAAGAATTGAGTTTCCATCGCCATTGAGCAACATGTTAAGTTGAGCTAACATAATCATTTGCTCATCGTTATCTATTCCATAGAAATTCTTATCCTCTAAGGTTTGTTTAGAATTTACAAACGAAACAGACAAGAAGTCTGCAATGCCTGCTGTGGGGTCTATAATCTTTTCTCCGATTTTGGGATTAACTATATTTACAAGAAAGTCAATAAGAGGTATAGGCGTTACAAATTGACCTTTATCCGCTTTTGAAAATTCGCTAGCAAACTTGTAGAATACAATTTGATATAAATCGGTTTTTTGAGACAACACAAAACTATAGTCCTGAAACTGCTCTACAATTTCAGAAATAACTCTAATATGTTCTGTTTTCTTCCAGTTGATAGTATTGGTATCTGTATAATCCACAATGAAAGTGTACTCTTGTGAGGCTGCATTGTACAATGCTCTCATTCTATCAACAAATGAAATGACATTATCATCTGACAAGTCTATGTAATTTTTTTCTTGAGGAGTTACATAGAATTTCAAATCAATAGCATCGCGCTCTTCTTCTGTTTTATAGAATTCCAAATATTGCTTTAGTTTTTGGCTTCTTTTCTCGTCAAAAATTTTAAGTGCAAGTATCTGTATCAACATTTCATATCCTCGCTGATTCTTCAAACTCACTTTATCCATTGTGCGGATTATAGCAGCAATACCCTCAGACAACTGCAAACTGTATGCACCTGTGATAATATCCAATTCATCAATTGTACGTTTACTTCTATCAATTGTCGGATTGAACACTCGTTGTACCAACTGATGGAAATTAGGCAGTTTGTAGTATGAGTCAGGCAAATGTAAGTTCAATTCCTTTGTGGAACTTTGCTCTTTTTTAATATTATATCCATCATCGAATCTGATATAATAATTATCTTGCTTCTTGAAAAGATATAATTTTTCTGTATCATACATAATACCTAAACAGAAACTGTTCTCGCATTCTTTCAATGCGGGTTTTAGTTGCTGATTCCAAACCGCTTCTATATTTTTGCTATTCTCTTTCTTAAACTCGATAACAGCAATAAGATGTTTTCTAAGCCAATCTAACGCTGATTGGTCTTTATTAGTATGGTATTTTTTATAATATAAAAACCAATCTTTATCATCAAATATTGCTCCGTCAAATTTTATCGGAGCAGATGAAACATTTCCTTTTGGAAAATGCACTTCTGCGCCTATATAATCTTTTGCATACAATCCAGAAGAGACCAAAGCATAGAAAAATTGCCATTTGTAATACTCTTCATTTGGTTCACCTTTCTTATTACGAATACTATGAGACGTATTCAATGAAAGATGCACAGGTATAAACGCATTATATGAAGATGCATTTACATTATCTGTGTTAAATAGGTCCTTAAAATGGCTGAACGAGTTCATATTTAATAATTTAAGTTATAACTGAGTGCAAAGATAATACAATTTCTCCATTTTCGTCCACAAAAGTCTATGTTTTTTTTGTTGAAGGCACTGAGTTTTTAACATTACAAGTAGTCTAATACATCGATTTAATGGCAAATTTCCCTAACTAAATCCGTCTGTTAATAGAATTTTATCAGTTAGACAGTATCTATATAGATAATGTGTATATCTATTCGACATGACAATCATTGACGGATGAACTGAAAACGCTAACCATAGTTAGCGAATCTTATTGCCCATTAAACTTCGCCAGCCGTTGGTTGACTATCTTGCAACTTTGGCAAGGTTTGGTTTATACCATTGACTATATATCCAAAACGGATTAAACTTATTTTAGCTTAGGCAGCACTCAAAAAAGATGCTGACGAAAAAAGAAATCATTGCAACTTCTCTTTTCGTCAGCAATATTTTTTATTACCTTTGTACCATCAGAGTTATCACATTGAAGCATAACAATGAGGAACTCAGAAA
Organism: Paludibacteraceae bacterium; assembly: GCA_017646805.1. Taxonomy (GTDB): domain Bacteria; phylum Bacteroidota; class Bacteroidia; order Bacteroidales; family Paludibacteraceae; genus UBA4363. The sequence continues at coordinate 52,579 of JAGCLW010000059.1, forward strand.
TATGAACGGTTGCTATCTCGTTACCCAATTTTTAAGCAATCCGAATAACCATTTAATTCTAAGATAATTGCAAATTCTGCGATTTTTTGATAAAAAAAAGAGATGTCATTTTTAGTTTGACATCTCTTTTCTTTTTTTGTTTTTGGAAAAAATTATTTTACAATTTCAATCAATTCTACTTCAAAAATAAGAGCAGAAAAAGGAGGAATGTGTTGTCCTGCACCAGCTTCTCCGTAAGCTAATTCGTAAGGGATATAAAGTTCGTAAGAAGATCCGACATTCATTAGTTGAAGTCCTTCTGAAAATCCTTTTATTACGCCATTGA
>JAGCLW010000060.1 GCA_017646805.1 Paludibacteraceae bacterium
AAACCATAAACGCCCGGAAAAGCGTCGTTTGAAGCAGCCGCACGTGGTTGAAAAATTCGAGTTTTTAATTTCGTTGCAGTTGCCGGACCAGCCTTATAATAATTATTTACAAAATTATATTTTCCACCTTCTGCCGCATAACCGCTATTTGTCGATCCCCAATTATAAAAAACATTATTTCTTATATCAACAATCTCCGTTTCTTGCGACGAAATATCTTCATAAAAACGTATTCCACAAAGACGTGGCATGCGACTATCATGATGAGCTAACAAATTGTGATGAAACGAAGCTCCTTGTCCGCCCCAAATTCCGGCATATCCATGATTTCCTTTTGGATGAATTGATCCACGCAAACTCTCTCCCAACAGACACCATTGCATTGTAAAATTTGTATTATTGTAAAACGATCCGCATTCATCTGTACTCCAAGACATTGAACAATGATCCAAAATTACATTTGTCTGATAACGCCCCCAAATTGCATCTCTATCAATATATGGACCCTCTTCCGTCATTTCTCCCGTCATTCCAAATTCTGGTCGATCAGTTCCTAATCGGAAACGAAGAAATCGAATAATCACATTGCTTGCACCAACATATACTTCGTAATTTTTGATGCAAATTCCGTCGCCGGGAGCCGTTTGTCCGGCAATCGTAAGATCTCCATTTGAAATCGCAAGTCGACTTTCCAATTCTATCGTTCCGGAAACATCAAATACAATCGTGCGTGCTCCGGATAAATTTATCCCATAACGCAAAGATCCTTCGCCCGCATCATTCAAATTTGTCACATGATAAACAAATCCGCCTCTTCCTCCGGAAGTATATTTCCCAAATCCATCAGCTCCGGGGAATGCCAATTTTTCTTGAGAAAAAAACGAATTACAAATCAAAAACAAAAAACTTATCAAACAAAAACGTTTCATTTTTTTATTCTTTTTTAGATGAATTTATTCCTTCAAAAATTAAATTTCCTCCATTCTCACCACCATCAGGACCCAACTCAATCAGATAATCCGCACATTTTATCACCTCATTATTATGCTCAATCACCACGACGGTGTGTCCCTTCTCTATCAAAGCGTCGAAAGCTTTCATCAACGTCTTAATATCATGAAAATGAAGTCCTGTTGTCGGTTCGTCAAAAATAAACATCATCGGGTCGGTTTTTTCTTCCGCCAAAAAAGCCGCCAATTTCACTCGCTGACTTTCTCCGCCCGACAACGTACTACTTGATTGACCAAGACGAATATATCCCAATCCCACGTCTTGCAACGGTTTTAATCGTCGTACAATTTTTTTGCAAATCGCCTGATTTTTATCTTCTGCAAAAAAATCAATCGCCTGATTAACAGTCATTTCAAGCACATCATAAATATTCTTTCCTCGATACAAAACATCTAAAACCTCTTGCTTAAATCTTTTTCCATGACATGCCTCACATTCCAAAACCAAATCTGCCATAAACTGCATTTCTACAGTCACCGTTCCTTCTCCTTGACATTCTTCGCACCGACCGCCTTCTACATTAAAAGAAAAATGAGCCGCCGTAAATCCCATTTGTTTCGACAATTGTTGTTCTGCAAATAATCTGCGAATTTCGTCATAAGCTTTCAGGTAAGTCACGGGATTTGAACGAGAAGATTTTCCTATCGGATTTTGATCTACATATTCCACATCGTGCAACAAATGCAAACTGCCACCTAATTTTTCAAACGAACCGGTTTTTTCAGCCATTCCGCCATAATATTTTTTCAATGCCGGATATAAAATTCGCGAAACAAGCGATGATTTTCCACTACCACTCACACCGATAACCGCAGTCAAAACACCCAATGGAAATTTGACGTTAATTCCTTTTAAATTATTTTCTGAAGCACCAAAAATTTCAACGTAATTAGATGTTTTTCGTCGCAAAGTTGGCACTTCTATTTGTTCAATCCCTGTAAGATATTTCAACGTTAACGATTGAGATTTTTCCGCCTCATCTTTCGTGATATTTTCACAGTTGCCTTGCCAAACGATTTCTCCGCCATTTCTTCCGGCCAAAGGTCCGATGTCAATCACATAATCTGCCGCTCGCATAATTTCTTCATCATGCTCAACGACAACAACCGTATTTCCAAGCGATTGCAATTGTCGCAAAACCTTAATCAATCGTTGCGTATCTCGACTATGTAATCCGATACTTGGTTCATCAAGAATATAAAGCGATCCTACCAAATTACTACCCAACGATGTTGCCAAATTGATTCGCTGACTTTCTCCGCCGGACAATGTGTTGCTCAATCGATCCAACGTCAAATATCCTAATCCGACATCTAATAAAAATTGTAATCTTGTATTGATTTCTATCAACAATCGTTTCGCCGTTTCTCGTTCTGTATCAGACAATTGAATTTGTTCAAAAAAACGTTTCACTTCTTTTATCGAAAGAGAAACCAAATGCGTAATTGTTTCTCCTCCGACTTTCACATAATTCGCTTGCGTTCTCAATCGTGTGCCATTACATTCCAGACAAATGGTTTTTCCTCTGTATCGCGACAACAAAACTCGATATTGAATTTTATACTGATTGTTTTCTACAAAACGAAAAAATTCATTAATTCCATGAACGTATTCATTGCCGTCCCACAACAATTGTTTTTCTTCTTTTGTCAATTTATAATACGGTCGATGAATCGGAAACCCGACTTTTTCCGCCACCCGAATCAAATCATTTTTCCATTCTCGCATCACTTCTCCTCGCCAACAAACCACGGCATCTTCATAAATTGACAATGCTTTGTTTGGAACAACAAGATCTTCATCTATGCCAATAATTTTCCCAAATCCTTCGCAAACAGGACATGCCCCCAAAGGATTATTAAAACTAAATAACATTTCGGACGGCTCTTCAAATTCTATTCCGTCTGCTTCAAATCGTGAAGAAAATTTCTCTTTCACCACCGTTCCGTCAGAAGCGAAAAAAGCAATAATACATTCTTTCTCGCCCTCAAAAAAAGCAGATTCTACGGAATCCGTCAATCGACTGATATTTGCCGCTTCCGAGTTTACAACCAACCGGTCTATAATCAAATAGCAATCTTTTATGTCCAAATCTTTTTGCTTCAACGCATCATCAATCTGCATCACCGACCCTCGAATTTCCACCCGAGAATATCCTGCCTGACGCAATACTTCCAATTGCTCCAACAACTGACGACCTTCTTTCACGACAATCGGACACATCACCATCAATCGTGTCCCCTCGTCCCACTTTTGCACGCAATCCAAAATGTCTTGCACCGTGTGTTTTTTCACTTCAACTCCGGAAATCGGAGAATACGTGCGACCAATGCGAGCAAACAACAATTTTAAGTATTCGTAAATTTCCGTACTTGTCCCCACCGTAGAACGAGGATTGCGTGTCGTGACTTTCTGCTGAATTGCAATTGCCGGTGGAATTCCTTTGATTAAATCGGCCTCAGGCTTTGCCATTGCACCCAAAAATTGACGTGCATAAGAAGAAAGACTTTCTACGTAACGACGTTGTCCTTCGGCATAAAGCGTATCAAAAGCCAAAGATGATTTTCCACTGCCACTCACACCCGTAATTACGACAAATTTTCCTCGTGGAATATCCACGTTGATATGTTTAAGATTATGGACGGAAACGCCTTTGAGAGTAATCATAATATTCAAAAAAAACGAACCTGTTTTTTTAGGTCCAATAAGTACAAAGATAGTATTTTTTATACAATTATTTGCTTAAAAAAATAAAGTGTGATTTTTTTCTGTGACAAAATTTATTCTAAAAAAAATAACGTTTCTTTCAAAAAAACAAAAAAGGCACTAAAAATTTTTAGCACCTTTTTTATTCGTTAAAATTCGATTAATCAATTAAATTTCCACATTTGTGTAAAGATAACGCTTGATTGATTTCTTCGGTGTTTTTTCAAACTCCTCGTCCATCAATTTTACTCCTGCCAACTTTTCGTAATTCGCAAGCAAGTTGTTGATTTCTTTACGATTTTTTTCCATTTGTTCCAAAATTGCTTCTTTCCCTTCGATTCCGTTTGCTTTTGCTGCATCTACATCTGCCACAATCAACGCATATAATTTTTCATCACGTTGAATGACAACAGATTCTAAAACAAAAGGCATATTATTCAATTTATCTTCAATTTCTTCAGGATAAATATTTTGTCCCGAAGCTCCGAGAAGCATGTTTTTGCTACGTCCTTTGATGAAAACATTTCCTTTTTTGTCCATCAATCCAAGATCGCCGGTGTGATACCAACCTTCGCTATCAAGAGCTTCTGCGGTTGCTTCAGGATTTTTATAATATCCCAACATCACATTTTCGCCACGAGCAAGAATTTCTCCAACTTCATGCAAAGGATCTTTGCTATCGATTTTCACTTCCATGTTTATCACTTGTTTTCCACACGATCCTTGTGCAAATTTTTTCCAATCTTCATACGTAATAATCGGTGCACACTCTGTCGCTCCGTATCCAACCGTATAATTAAATTTTATTTTACGAAGGACTTTTTCTATATCAGCATTGAATGCCGCTCCACCAATAATAACTTCATAGAAATTTCCACCCAAAGCATTTTGAAGTCCTATTCTGAATTTTTTATAAATAAGTTGATTTACAAGAGGAATTTTAGTTAAAATTTTAATTGCCGGTTCGTTCAGTTTTGGCAAAATTGCTTTACGAACAATTTTTTCGATAACCAACGGAACCGCTACAACCAAACGAGGTTTAATTTCAGCAAAAGCACCCAACATAATTGTTGGCGATGGAGCTTTTCCCAAAAAGTAAATTTGTATTCCGGCACAAAATTCATATAAAAATTCAAATGCCATTCCATACATGTGTGCCATCGGAAGGATTGAAAGCACTTTGTCTCCCGGTTTTGTATCCGAACCGAGAACGTGAAATCCAAATTCCAAATTTGAATAAATCGCACGATACGGAATCATTACTCCTTTTGAGAAACCGCTTGTTCCGGAAGTATAATTGATAAGAGCCAATTCCTCTGGATTTTCATTTTTATAATAACAAACATTTTCTTTTGAAAATGATGGATATTTTTCAACAAAAAGTTTTTCCAAATTCGATTGCGTTTCTTCGATTTTTTCTTCTCGAGACATTGCCAATGAAAAATCCGGAATATTTATCATTGCTTTCAAATTTGGCATCTTGTCTACGTTGAGCGTTGGTTTTACCACATCTCCGACAAAAAGTATTTTAGCTTCGCTATGCTCCACAATGTGATGCACTTGATCAGGTTTGAATTCGTTCAAAATAGGAACAACCACAGATCCATAAGTAAGCGATGCAAAAAAAGCGATTCCCCAATTAGCCGAATTTCGCCCACAAATCGCAATACGATCTCCTTTTTCGATTCCCGATTCAGAAAACAAAATATGCAATTTTGCTATTTCTGTCGCAACGTCTTTATAACGATATTGTTTTCCTTTATAATCGCACAAAGCAAAAAGTTCCCAATTATTCTTTACAGAATTTTCAACACATTCATTAAAACATCTGTTTTTTGATAATTTATTCATAAATCTTTTTAATAAAAAATACACATTTCAAAAAAATCTGTGCAAAGATAGGAATAAAATCATTCGTACATAAAAAAAAACGCACAATTTCAAAAAAAATGTGCAAGAAAATGAAAGTGTGCAAAAAAAGAGATGTCTTTCTTTTTTAAGACATCTCTTCAGACAAATTTTTTTCAATTACAATAAATCTTCAATCATCGAACGTAAACGTCCTTCATCTATCAATCCAACCGATTTATTGACCAATTGTCCATTTTTAAAAAATAACAATGTTGGAATTGACATAATGCCATATTGCATTGGGATTTCTCGATTCTCGTCTACGTTTAATTTTCCAACGATTGCTCGACCATTAAACTCGTCGGCAAGTTTTTCTACAATCGGAACTAAACGCTTGCAAGGAGCACACCATGTTGCCCAAAAATCGACAACAACCACACCACTGCGGATTGTTTCTTCAAAATTCAAATCAGTTAATTCTTTTGCCATAATAATAAAATTTAAAGGATTAATAAATTATTTTTTTCTACGTCGTTTTTTCTTTTTCTTGGAATCGTCTTCTACTTTTTCTATTTTAGGATTGCGACGAAAAATGTCCAATTTGTCTTTCGGACGAACATCTTCTTGCCACGAATAATTTTTTAAATATTTGAGATTTTCCGGGAATTGATCTTCAGGATAAAGCACTCCGGACGAATTTGGAGTCATAACGATTTTTTCCAAATCCTTATTCTTGACATAAACCGTCAAAGCACTACTTTCTGCTCGATTAACGCCAACCAACGAACCATCTTCTTCTTTCGGATAATAAATCGTTTCGGCATTTCCCTCCACCAAAATTTTATACAACTGATTGTCTCGAATATATCCTTTCAAACTTTTTCCGGAAAGTTGACTAAAGCGAATAGAATCTTCTCTCATTGCAGCAGCTGCCCAAGATTGCACGTGCAACATTTTTGGCTTTTTATTTTCTGTATAGATTTGCATAAATTCTCCGGAAAGTTGCATGGAATCCGCCCACAACACCGGAGCTTCATAAAGATTAACTATTGAATCTTTCGTTGAAAATGTTATTGAATCGCACTTTCCTTGCAAATCTGAACGAAAAAAACGCACATTTCCAATTGCCCAAGCACGATTGATGGTTGTGTCTTGTTGATCTTGAACAGAACGCAAAGTATCCGCATAAAGATATAACGTATCTTTTGGTGAAGAAAAATCATGCACCACGGCATGATCATACGCAATCATATATTCATCAGCTTGTCGTGCATAAGCATAATGAGAGCGAAGCATCAATTTTTGAATAGTGTCCCACATCACAACATTGCGAAAAGCCGTAATCTCACCTTTCATTTTATCATAAAACAACGTGTCGGCCAATGCATGTTTCCCATCTAATCGATCAATCTTATTTGATTTATAACCTTGAGATTGCTGTGTTTTTGTATTATACCAACCTTCTTCCGTATACAATGTTGTTTCTTCTTCATGAACAATGACCGTCGGACCTTTTACAAAGGCGATTTTTGAAATCGTGTTATAAACCAAATCATTCGATCCTAAAACCGTCTTTTCATTCAACAATCGAACATCATTTTGAAATTTTGAGATTTTCGTTTGCGGACTATATTCTCCATAAATCGATGTCAATTTAGATTTTTCATCATAAATTGTCCCACCCGTAAAATAATATCCGACATCAATATTTCGATCATAATCCATACTATCGGTTTCCAATGTCGTTTCTCGGTTGATCATTCTCACATTCCCTTTCAGACGAGCCATTTTTGTATTTCCGTCATAATGCAAAATGTCTCCAAAAACAAAAAGCGTATCTCCTTGTTCCATACGAATATGTCCAAAAGCATCTACACTGTTTGTTTTATCAAAAAAATATGCACTATCACAATACAAAATCGCTCCTTCATGGGTAAAAACAACATCATCTTTCAATACTTGGCAATCCGGCAAACGTTCTTGATCAAATTCCAATCGATTGCATCGTTCAAGATAAATCGGACTCTTTTGTGCAAATAAAAAAACGTTTGCACAAAAAATCATCATCAATCCAATTATTTTTTTCTTTGACAACACTATTTTTCCTCTGTTTTGTTCCAACCTGGATACTGAAAATCACAATTTTGAAATTCCGGAGAAATTCTCACAAAAGTTTCTGCTTGTTTTTGTTCAACCCAATTCTTTATCGCTTTTGCATTTTGATCACTTTGAACATACGCTTTCAGCATTTGAAAATCATCTTCCAAATTTGCCGTATGTTGTTCGTGTCTTGCTTTGATTTTGATAATCGCACAACATTGTTTTCCTTTTGAATTTTCCATAAAAAATGGATCCGAAATTTCGCCAACTTTCATTGTACTTGCCACTTTTGCCAAATCAGGAGGCAAATTTTGAAATTCAAAACGAGAAGAATTGTCTTGCATATTAAACATCAATCCCGCATTATTTCGAGTATCTTTATCTTGCGAATAAAGACTAACGGCAGATTCAAATGTCAATTTTCCATTACGAATGACCATCGCCACGCTATCCATCAACTGTTTCGCTTTTTTTTGAGCTTCAAGACTCACTTTCGGCTTCAACAAAATATGCCGACAATTTGCTTTATCGCCTCTTCTTTCCAAAAATTGAATAATATGAAATCCAAATTCGGACTCTACCACTCGCGAAATCTTTCCCGGTTCGCTCATTGAAAACAATTCGTTTGCAAATGCCGAAACCAATTGTCCTTTTCCCATAAAGCCCAACTCGCCTCCCATTCGTGCCGAACCCATATCATCAGAATAAAGAGTAGCTAACATTGAAAAAGAAACTTCTCCACTTTCTACTCTTGATTTAAAACCACGCAATTTTTCTTTGATTTCTTCTATTTCTTTTTGAGAATATGGAGGTTCTACCTCAATAATTTGCACTTCAATCTTTGTCGGAACAATCGGCATATCAATTGTTTCCTTATTTTGAGAAAAAAACTTATTGACATCGGACGGGGTAATTTTTTGTTCTCCCACGATATTTTGTTGCACTTGTTGAATAATCATTTGTTCGCGAGCCTGAACACGAAGATCTTCTTTCAATTCTCGCAATGGTTTTCCAAAATATTCTTCCAACTTTTGTTGCGAACCTATTTGAGAAATCAATTCACTGATTCGACCCTCAACTTGCATTGTAATGGTTGACTCGTTTGCTTCCACGCTATCCAACTTAGCTTGATGCATAAACAATTTCCGAACAGCCATTTGCTCCGGCACGACACAATAAGGATCTCCTTCAATATCTACACGTTCGTATTTCATCTGCAAAATTTGCTTTTCTACATCAGAACGCAAAATTGCCTCATCTCCAACGACCCAAATAACTTCATCAATGACCCCTTTTTGAGCAATTGCACAAAATGTAAAAAAAAGAAAAACGACTAAGCAATATATATTTTTTTTCATTTTCATCAATTCATTATTATATCTCCATCTTTGAGAGCTTTTTTATACAAATTTTCTTCAAAAGATTTCAAAAATTCATTCTTTTTTTGATTTAACAAAATTGTTTTTATTTGCTCTTGTGCCATATCTATCGGCTCTACTTTACCTTTTGCACGAAAATCATTTACATACAACATATAAACAAATGCAGAATCCGAAAGTTCTATCGTATGACCTTTTGTCATCCAAGATGCGTCCAATTCGCAAGGAAATCTCGTCGAAATCGTAGATAATTTTACCCATTTATCCACAAAATATTCGTAGTTGGAAGCATTTTCGATACAATATTTCTCAATTTTTTCTATTGATTCTTCGTTGTATTGATTCATCCATTTTCTCAACTTCTTCAAATCTTTTGCACCCTTCGCCACTTTTATTGAAATCCCTTGTATCACATCGTCAGACAAAATAAATAAATCCTGATTTTTTTCGTAAAACGAAGTTAATTCTTCCTTCGAAATCGACTTGCCCATTCGTTCGTTCAACATATTTTGAACGTATTGATGAATAATCAACGACTTGCGATAATCTTCCGTCATGCGATCAATTTCTTTTTGATTGGAAATGTTTTCTTTGGCATGTACAAAAAGCAAAGTGTTGATTGCCCATTTTTTTACATAATCATTCACCAAAGAAACACTATCTGCAGAAGACGCTCCTTCCGGAACAAGTGATTCCAACTCATCGTAATACAAATATTGATCTTCTATTTGTGCATAAAGTTCTCGTGTCGCATCGCTTTTTGCTCTTTCTTTGCAAGAAGAAAAACACAACACACAACATAAAATAAAACAAACTTTTCCGATCTTAAATCCTTTATTATTGTACAACATCCAATTCTGCGTAATTCAATTCTACATTATATTTTTTATGCAATTCTTTCAACCACAAAACTTCAAGATTATTTTGATAATCCTGAACGACTTGCCCTCTTACATCTAAAAAACTTTCTGGTCGAACAACTTCTTCTCCATGCAAAAACGCAACAGAAAATTCTTCCGGCAATGTGTATTCGCCTTCATGATAATGCAATGCATCGACAACTTTATTCAATCCTCGAGCATACAATCCTCTTTCCGACTTAACCACAATTGATTTTTCGTTCAACGCTCGCAAGCGTTCGTCAATTACATCTTCCGACTTTTCAAACGAAAGAATCGCTTTGACAATTCGAGCCGTAGATTCATCTTTGCAATAAATCACACGACCTTTGAATCTCGGTTCCTTCCACGTGTATTTTTGTCTATTCAAATCAAAAATTCGTCGTTGCGACACCGTATCATTCGAACCTTTGCTCCACACTTCTTTTTCCATCACATTAAAAAGCAACACTCCGTCACGAAATTCTTGCATTTGACAACGCAACGAATCATATTTTTGTTCCAAATGTTCGTCTTCATAACGATAAATTGATTCTGCAGCAAAAGCATCTATCGCAAATCTCAATTGAGCAGAAGACAAATTGTTTTTCTTCATAAAAGCAATCAAATCTTTCAACAAATATTGTTGATTGGCAAATGAAAAAACAGTCGTTTTTTTCGTCTCATTTTTAGAGAAAAAAATCGAATCTTTATATTTTAATTTCTCCACTTGCTTATTGATTTTCGCAATCGCCTTAACGTCTTCTTTATAAGCATACGATTTTTTCAATTTCACGACAAAATCTTTTGCCAATTCAGCTCGACGATCCGAATGAAAAATAAATTGTTCGATTTCATTTTTTCGAGCATCAAACGACGCAACAGGTTTTCGATCAACAATTGTCACAATATGCCATGCCGTCTCCGTTGCAAATGGTTCAGAAAATTGCTTCACCGAATCCAATCCATACACCGCATTTTCAAAATCTTTTTGCGTACGACCACGAGGCATCCAATCCAATTCTCCACCATTATTTCGAGTACGAACATCGTCCGAAAAACGCTTTGCAACAGATGCAAAAGATTCGCCATTCAACAACGACGAATAGGCTTCAAAAATTTGTTTTTTTGCTTCATTTTTTGAAATCGAATCCGAAAATTCTTTCATGACATGAGCAACTTTCATCGTAAAGCGAACATCTCGCTTTGCATTGATACGAATCACATGATAACCATACATCGTCCGCACAGGTTTCCCAATCAATCCGACAGGATTTTCATAAATCGCATTCTCAAATGGAGCAACGACTTTCATTGCCGAAAGATACCCCAAATGACCAAAATTTTGACGTACCGTAGGATCGTCCGACATCCAAACTGCAACAGAATCAAACGGAGTAGATTTTAATCGTGCAATCACAGCTTCGGCTTTTTTATACGCTTCCAACGTATCTTTTGCCGACTGTGGATATTTTATCGTTATCAAAATATGACTCACATCAACATCTTGCAATGTCCGCTTATAAATCTGCCGCATCATCTCTTGTTTTGCTTTTTCGTCCAAAAGATAACGACCTTTCAATCCATCTCGATAATTATTGACTTCCGACTTGAACGAAGACAACGTATCCATTTTTTGCACCCTCGCCTCTTTCACTTTCAACTGAAAATCAATAAATGATTTCATATACTCCATCGGCGTCATTTTCTCCTCAGACAAAGCATTGCTTTTATCATATACGTACTGAAAATATGCCTTGGAAATCGGTTCTCCATCAATCTTCATCACCCACTGAGATTGTGCCATCAATCCAAGACTATTCAACGCCAAAATAAGACTCAAATATATCTTTTTCATTCTTCAAAAAATTTCTTTTTTTCTTCACAAAAAACCATTCAAAAACGACCTTCCGTATTTGCTTAAAAACCATGCAAATATAATAATTACAAACCAATCCGACAATAATACAGAAAACAAAAAAAAACAGACGTGTCATTTTTACACAAAAATTATACCTTATTTTTTCATTTTTTTATTTTCACAAAAAACACTTTTTCATTTTTCTCATTTCTAATAAATGTTTATCTTTGTCTAATTTTGTCATACAAATATATTTTCACATGTTTATCCTTTTCAAAAAAGAATTACAAGCTTTTTTTAGTTCTCTTGCAGGCTACATCGTGATTGGAATTTTTCTTATCATTACGAGCCTTTTTCTTTGGGTTTTTCCAACAAATTACAACATCATAGAAAATGGATATGCTCAAGCAGATGGACTTTTTGCTTTAGCACCTTGGTTATATCTATTCCTCGTTCCTGCAGTTACAATGCGACTTTTCGCTGAAGAAAAAAGAACCGGAACCATGGAATTGTTGTACACACAACCACTCACCGCTTTGGATATTGTTTTAGGAAAATATTTTGCCGGAGTCGCTCTCGTTCTAATCTCTCTTTTCCCAACAATCATCTATTATCTATCAATTTGTTTTTTAGCCGAACCAATCGGCAACGTGGATCACGGAGCATTCTGGGGTTCCTTCATCGGATTGGCAATGTTAGCACTTGTCTACACTTCTGTCGGACTATTTGCCTCAGCAATCACCAACAACCAAATCGTTGCTTTTCTCATCGCAGTCATTGGTTGTTTCGCATTATTTCTTGGATTCGACCTTGTCGGTTCAACATTCAATTCCGGATTGATCGAAAGCATCATATCTTGGTTTGGCATCAACTATCATTACGAAAGCATGAGTCGCGGAGTATTAGACTCTCGAGATGTAATTTACTTTTTTAGCGTCACAACAATTTTTATTCTTTTTTGCACAAAAATCATCAAACGATAATTTTGAGGATTAAAAACTTTTACTTTTCAAGAAATATTATGAAACGTTTTTTACTTCTTCTTCTATCATCATTTATTTCATTTTCCATCTCCGCACAATGTCTCGGAGAAGACTGCTCCATCAAAGGACGAAATAAAGCTGCTCGCAAAAAAGCAGTTAAAATGACCGGAAATAAAAAATTGGGAAAAATTAGAAAAGTAAAACGTCAAGGAACTGCATTTGACCCATTCGCCGCAGGAGGAAGCAAAAAAGCTTCTTCCGAAGGTTTCGACCCATTTGAAGCAGAAGCAAATAGCAAAAAAAGAAGAAACAAAAATCAAGGATTTGATCCATTTGCCAAAAACGACAAACGCAAAGGAAGAAAAATCAATAATCAAGGATTTGACCCATTTGAAGCAGAATTTGCATCTAAAGGAACTCGCCGAAGCAGAGGAAAGGCAAATGATTCTTGGGCTAAAAATGCCGGAAAATCAAAAAGCATTATCTCCGGAGGATTCTCAGGTTGGGACGGAGAAGCTCCAAAACGAATTCGCAACCGAAGAGGAAAAGCCAACGACACTTGGGCAATGAACCAATCGCATGGAGTACGTTCCGGCGGAGGAATTTGGTCTGACGGACAAGTCAATTCGCGTAGCGGAGGAGGAAGCAATCGCGTTCGTCGTGCCGGAATTTCAGCAAACGACAATTGGGACCAAGTAATGAGTTATAATGCCGATCAAGCTCCAGACTACGAACGTGTTGATAATACTCCAAAATCATATAGCGATTACGAAGGAACTTCCGTAAGTAGCGACATCACATACAACACCCCAATGCAATACAAATTCAGTTTGCTTTGCGGGACATTATTAAACACAGGAAGCACTGCAAAAAATTATTTCTCAGCAGCAGATCCTCGCCCGATCTTGGGAGCAGAATTTGCTCTTGAATGGCCTACAACGGGAAGCAAAAATTATCATCATTATTTCAACATTCCAACAATCGGATTAGCTTTTACCTATCTCAATTTAGGAAACGAAAAACAACTGGGACACACAGCGGCCGTATATCCTTATGTCAACATTCCGTTTGTTCGATCTCCTTACATCGACTTTTATTTTTCCGGAGGAATGGGATTAGCTTACGTAAGCAACTACGACAAAAGCACTCCTGAAAATCCGACAATCACCAATCCTTTGATAGGATCTCCTTTGAATGCAATATTGAGAGGAGGAATCGGATTAGCAATTCGACCTTATGCCGAACCAAAAAATGAAAAAGAAGAACGCAAAGCACATTATACCATTACCGGAGAACTTTCTTGGATTCATCTCAATAGTTGCAGTTTTTCTCAACCAAGCAAAGGAATCAATGCTTTGGTCGGACAAATTGGATTCAAATACAATCCCGACGACATGGAAAATATCGTCCGTCAAAAAGCAGAAAAATTACCTCATTACTTCAGCATGGATATTTTTGTCGCCGGAGGAGCAAAAGAATTAACTCATTTAGACGACACAAAATTCGGCGTTGGCAATATAAACCTTGCTTTCTATTTTCAAGCAGCCAACGTTTATCGCATAGGATTAGGAATCGATGGTTTTTTCGACAACTCTTTTGCAAACAAACACATTGCTTGCCCTCATTTCAAATATCAAGGAATGTACGACAATCACGATTGGCGAAATCAAGTCAAAGCAGGAGTTTGTCTTTCAAACGAAATTGTTTTTGGTCGCATAACAACAGCTCTTGACGGAGGTTGGTATTTTTATCACCCGATCAATGGAGGTTGGCCAACAGAATACAACAAAAACATAACAGAAGAACAATTCTATTTTCGTCTTGGACTCAAATACCGATTCACCGATCGTTGGTTTCTCATCGGAGCAGTCAAAACTCACGGCTGGGCAATTGACTCTGGCGTACTTGGATTTGGATATTCGTTACTACTTTAATCATTCAACACTATAAATTTTATGAAAAAAAAACTTATTTTAATCAGCAACGACGACGGAATCAATGCAAACGGAATTAAAGCATTAGTACAAGCAGTAAAACATTTAGGTGACATCATCGTTGTCGCTCCGGAATCGGCACGTTCTGCGATGTCAAATGCCATCACAACGCGAAAACCTATGCGAGCAAATTTTATTTCTGAAAATGAAAATGTTAAAATCTACACATGCTCCGGAACGCCAACCGATTGCAATAAAATTGCTCTCAATCAAATTTTAAATCGCACGCCGGACATTGTTCTTTCCGGAATAAATCACGGTTCAAACTCTTCAATCAGTGTTCTCTACTCAGGAACAATGGGAATTTGTTTAGACGCTTGCGTTTATGGTATTCCGGCCGTGGGATTTTCACTTTGCAGTTTCGACCACAAAGAAGACCTCTCCGAAGCAATGAAAATCGCAGAAAAAATCACCGCATTAATTTTAGAAAAAGGTCTTCCTCACGGGACTTGTCTCAATGTCAATATCCCCAAAGGGAAAGTAAATGGAATTAAAATTTGTCGACAAACCAAAGGACATTGGCAAGAAATCTTTTTAACAGGGAAAGATCCTTCCGGAAAAGATTTTTATTGGCTTGGAGGAGATTTTATAAACGACGAAAAAGGAATAGAAGGAACTGACGAAACGGCAATCGAAAATGGATTTGCATCTGTCGTTCCAATCAAAATTGACATGACAGATTACGATTTACTCAACGAACTAAACTCTTGGAATATAGACTAAAATGACTTGGAATCAACAAAAAAAGAAAAAAAACTACGATAATTTTTGGTTAGGTTTTATACCAGGATTAATTCTTCCGGCAATTTTCAACGTTATCATTTTCAAAACCAAATGGACAACAGAGCAACCACTTTTGGAAGCAATGTGGAAATTGGCCGAAAAAGGATTCATGGGAAAAGACTTAATGGCGGCACTTTTGCCAAGTCTTATTTTGCTCATCTTTTTTTCCGCCATAAAAAAAGAAAAAGCATGCATGGGAACTTTCGTTGGGCTTACGCCATTTTTAATCTTAGCATTCATTTTTATATAAATGAAATATTTTATCATCGCAGGAGAAGCATCTGGCGACCTTCATGCCGCCAATTTGATGAAAGAAATCAAGA
Source organism: Paludibacteraceae bacterium (assembly GCA_017646805.1). Taxonomy (GTDB): domain Bacteria; phylum Bacteroidota; class Bacteroidia; order Bacteroidales; family Paludibacteraceae; genus UBA4363. The sequence continues at coordinate 15,870 of JAGCLW010000060.1, forward strand.
ATTTAGACTCAAAAGCGGAATTTATGTTTTTGGGCGGAGACAAAATGCAAAACGTTGGTGGAATCATGATTCGCCATTTCAAAGATATGGCATTTATGGGAATCATCAACGTCGTTCTCAATCTCCGAAAAGTCCTACACAATCTTTCTGATTGCAAAAAAGCATTGAAAAATTTCGCTCCCGATTATTTAATTCTAATCGATTATCCAAGCTTCAACCTGCGAATTGCAGAATTTTGCAAAAAAAATCTACCCAAAACAAAAGTATATTATTACATCTCTCCAAAATTGTGGGCTTGGAAAGAATATCGAATCAAATCCATCAAAAAATGGATCGACCGAATGTTTACAATTCTGCCTTTTGAGACCGAATTTTATGCCAAACATAATTTTCACGTAGAATATGTAGGAAATCCGAGTGTTGATTCCGTCATGTTGCGAAACAATAAAAACGAATCCAAAGAAGATTTTATTCAAAAATACGGATTAGACAATCGACCAATCGTCGCACTTCTTGCCGGCAGTCGAATACAAGAAATAAACGGATGTTTGCCAACAATGATTCAAATGCAAAACCATTTTCCTTCTTATCAATTTGTCATTGCAGGAGCACCTTCCGTAGATAAGAAAACATACCAAAAAATCATCGGAACGAAAAACATTCCAATTATCGAAAACAACACTTATGATTTACTACAACAAAGTCATGCAGCTATCGTCAATTCCGGAACGGCAACATTAGAAACTGCACTATTCCGCATTCCTCAAGTCGTTGTTTACAACGTTTTTGGCGGTCGATTAGCAAACATTCTCAAATCAATCGTTTTGAAAATAAAATACGTTGCATTAAGCAATCTCATTGCCGGAAAAGAAGTTTCCAAAGAACTCATTGCGGCTGATTTTACAGAAAAAAATCTATCTATCGAATTGTCAAAAATTTTAGAGGGAACAAACAGAGAACAAATGCTTAAAGATTACGACGAAATCATTTTATCATTAGGCAATCCCGGCACAGCAAAACGTGCTGCTCAAAAAATGCTTCAATCATGAAATATGCAATCATCGGAGTAGGAGGAATTGGCGGTTATTACGGCGGACGATTGGCAGAAGGAGGACATGACGTTCATTTTCTGCTACATTCGGATTACGAACACGTCAAACAAAATGGATTGATCGTAAAATCAAAAGATGGTGATTTTCATTTAAAAAATCCAAACATATACCAACATGCGGCAGAAATGCCTCAATGCGAAGTCATCATCATTTGTCTAAAAACCACACAAAATCATTTATTAAAAAACATTCTTCCCCACATCTTAAAACCCAATAGCCTCATCATCACATTTCAAAACGGATTGGGAATAGAAGACGAACTCGCAAAATCGTTTCCTCAAGCATCAATTGCCGGAGCACTTTGTTTTATTTGCTCAATGAAAGAAAAGCCCGGAGAAATCAACCACATCGATTTTGGACACATTATAATGGGAAAACACGTTGGAAACTGCGACGAAACCCTTTCTGTCGTTGCTCAACACCTCAACAATTGCAAAGTCAAAACAACCATTACTCCCGACTTAAACACTGCACGATGGAAAAAATTGGGTTGGAATATGATTTTCAACGGTCTAACCGTCATCTGGAATACAACAACCGACATCATCTTAAACAATCCCGAAAAACGCAATCTTGTTATCCAAATCATGCAAGAAATCATTGAAGCAGGAACTGCTTGCGGTGCAAAATTCAACTCTGATTTTATCGAAAAATCAATGATTCAAAATGATAGCATGGTGCCTTATTCTCCGAGTATGAAACTCGATTTTGACGCTCACCGCCCAATGGAAATACGAGCAATCTACACCAATCCTATCAACGCCGCAAAAAAAAACAATTATACAATGACTTTGTGCAAAAAAATAGAACAAAAACTACTACAAATAGAACAAACAAGAAATCCTAAATCTTAACACCATGTTCTTTATTATCAACCCGATAGCAGGAGGAGAAGATAATATTAAATTTTGCCAATATTTCTTTCAATCTTTGAAAGAAGATTGCTCATTTTATGTCCTTTCCAAACATGGAGAAGCAAAAGAAATCAGCAAAAATTTATCCACAAAAGAACAACTCATCATAGCGGTCGGTGGCGATGGAACAGTAAACGAAATCGCATCTTCACTCGTCAACTCCAACGCCACTTTAGCCATTATTCCTCGCGGTAGCGGAAACGGTCTTGCCCGAACGTTACACATTCCGTTGAAAAAGAAAAAAGAAATTCTCAACTATTTACTTAATCACAAAATCATTCAAATTGATACCGGAAACATCAACGATCAAACATTTTTTTGTACTGCCGGAATTGGTTTTGAAGGGAAAATTGCCCATTTATTCGATAAAAAAGAAAACAACAAACGTGGATTTCAACAATATCTACAACTCATTATACAACAAGCAATTACATACAAACCCGTCCATGCAAAAATTCGCATTGACGACAAAATCATTGATGATGATTTTTCTTCCATTTGTTTTGCAAATGCCAATCAATGGGGAAACAATGGATTCATTGCTCCGACGGCAAAACTAACCGATGGCTTGCTTAATGTCACTCTCATCAAACCTTTTCCAATCACAAATCTTGGGGTTATTGTCACTGCTTTGTTAGGCGGATATATTGATATGATTCCGCATTACGTGACAACTTACAAAGCAAAAGAAATTGAAATTATCGAAATTTCAAATCCGGAAGGACACATTGATGGAGAACCTTATTTTATTCAACCCAAAACAAAAATTTCCATCAACAAACAATCGCTAAACGTTGCCGTACCAATAGATTTTCAAGAACAAAGCGTAAGAAAATTAGACGAAATAGAACTTAAAATAAATAATTTAAACAACACCATTCTTTCTTCCATTCAAAACTCTTCAGTGCCAACGCATACTATTGAACTAAAAAAATTACTTTTCAACCAACTAAAAAAATTACTTCGACGATAATGAAACCTTTTTTTCTAAAAACATTCCTTTTCTTCATCATCATATCTTTTGCTTGTTGCAAAAAACAAGCATCGGCAACATCGGCAAACGATAATGTCAAAAAACAACAAACAACCATATTTTCTGCCGATTCGGCATACAAATATATCGAAACACAAGTTGCTTTTGGTGCTCGTGTTCCAAATTCAACCGCCCACAAACAATGTGGAACTTTTCTCATCGACAAACTTTCGCAATTTTGCGACACCATTTATATTCAAAATTGCCAATTAAAAGCTTTTGACGGAACAATTCTTCATGCTCAAAATATCATCGGAAGTTTCAATCCCGAAAACAAAAAACGCATTTTATTGCTCGCTCATTGGGACAGCAGACCTTGGTGCGATGCCGAATCAGACAAAGCAAAACAACAAACGCCTGTATTGGGAGCCGATGACGGAGCCAGCGGAGTCGGTGTTTTACTTGAAATTGCTCGTTGTTTATCCATTCAAAAACCAACTTTTGGCATTGACATCTTACTTACCGATTCCGAAGACTACGGCGTTCCTTCTTGGTCGGACGAGCGAGATAGCCAATCTTGGTGCTTAGGAAGTCAATATTGGGCAAAAAATCCTCACGTAAAAAATTACAACGCCGAATTTGGAATCTTATTGGATATGGTAGGCGGAGCAAATGCCATTTTCCCAATAGAAGAAAATTCACAATATTATGCCCCTCACATCGTAGCAAAAGTATGGGAAGAAGCTCAACAATTAGGTTATTCTGATCTCTTTGTCAGTCAACCTTTTGGGGCAATTACCGATGATCATTTGCCTATAAACGAAATAGCAAGAATCCCAACCATTGATATTATTCATTTAAATAATCAAACCGGATTTCCCGATTATTGGCACACAACAAAAGACGACATGACCAACATCAGCAAAAACACATTAAAAAAAGTAGGTGATGTGGTTCTTAATTCCATACAATAATGCTTGAATTATATCTACAAAAAGGACGCATTGAAGCAGGTTGCGACGAAGCAGGAAGAGGTTGCTTGGCTGGTCCGGTATTTGCCGCGGCAGTCATCTTGCCAAACTCTTTTCAAAACGAACTTTTGACCGACAGCAAACAACTCTCCGACAAACAACGCTACGCTCTTCGTCCGATTATCGAACAAGAAGCTCTTGCTTGGGCAGTAGGAATTGTTGACGAAAAAGAAATTGACAAAATCAATATTCTCAATGCTTCTTTTTTGGCCATGCACAAAGCAATCGATCAACTTTCGATTCGTCCCGAACATTTACTCATCGATGGCAACCGATTCAAACCATACAAAACAATTCCTCACACAACAATCGTAAAAGGCGATGGAAAATTATTACCCATTGCGGCGGCTTCGATTTTGGCAAAAACCTATCGTGATGATTTCATGAAAAAAATTCACGAAGAATTTCCGCAATATGATTGGAACAAAAACATGGGCTACCCAACCAAAGCTCACCGAAATGCCATTAAACGTTTTGGGACAACGCCTTACCATCGAATGACATTCCGATTATTAGACGACCAATTATCTTTATTTTAAGAAAAAAATCAACCCCAAAGCTAAAAAACTCTGGGGTTGATTCGTGTTTTTCATTACACTTTATCGATTTTAATATTTTCGTTTTCCCTTTTTATCCTCCACTTCTTCTTCCCAATCCAATTCGTCAAAAGACAGTTCTTCTTCTTCAATCGCCCAAGGATCTAATTCCTCTTCGTCCTCTTCATTTTCTTCTTCATTTTTCTCTACTTTTCGTATTTCAATCGCCCGATGCGAAATCGTCATCACTCGATTTTCTTCTTTGTTGATTTCTTCCCAAAGAGCGTCTTTTAATTCCATAATTCCAAATCCGGAAACTGATGAAATAAAAATTGTTTTTACGCCTTCCGGCAATTCTGCTTTCATTGCTTCCATCAATTCTTCATCAAGCATATCACTTTTTGTAATCGCCAAAATACGTTGTTTATCAAGCAATTCAGGATTAAACGAAGTAAGTTCATTTAACAAAATGGCATATTCTTTTTTAATATCTTGCGAATCGGCAGGAATCATGAAAAGCAAAATGGCATTACGTTCGATATGACGAAGAAAACGCAACCCAAGACCTTTTCCATCATGAGCACCTTCGATAATTCCGGGAATATCTGCCATACAAAATGAACGATTATCGCGATAAGAAACAATACCCAAATTTGGCACCAATGTCGTAAACGGATAATTTGCAATTTCTGGTTTGGCAGCCGAAATAGTAGCCAATAAAGTTGATTTTCCGGCATTAGGAAATCCAACCAAACCAACGTCGGCAAGAACTTTCAATTCTAAAACAACATTCCGCTCTTGTAAAGGTTCGCCGGGTTGAGCATAATGAGGTGCTTGATTTGTTGCCGATCTAAAATGCCAATTTCCAAGTCCTCCACGACCGCCTTTCAACAAAATAATTTCTTGTTGATCTTCTACCAATTCGCAGAGAAATTCTCCCGTTTCGCCATCGTATGCCACCGTTCCGATAGGCACTTCAATTATTTTATCTTCTCCGTCTTTCCCAAAACTACGAGAAGAAGAACCACAACCGCCATGACCGGCAAAAATATGACGAGCATATTTCAAATGAATCAACGTCCAAAGATTCTTGTTTGCACGAAGAATAATATGACCTCCACGACCGCCATCGCCTCCGTCAGGACCTCCTTTAGGCATATATTTGGCACGAATAAAATGTGTTGATCCGGCTCCGCCTTTCCCCGAACGACAAAAAATTTTTACATAATCTACAAAATTTGACTCCGCCATATATTTTCTATTTTTTAATTACTAAAAAAACTACTCATTCACCACTCGACGTACCGAATGCAACGTATGCGTATACAATCCCGATTGTTTCGACTGAATTCCTTTCGTATCTATTTTTTCAATTTTTACAATGCCGGAAGCGTGAATAATCGTTTGATTGTCAATCAAAATTCCCACATGCGTGATGTTTCCTTTTTCATTATTGAAAAAAGCCAAATCGCCTGCTTTTGACTCTGATAAACCCACTTGCCAACCTACTTTTGCTTGCTGACTTGCATCGCGAGGCAATTGTATGCCCATAAGACAATAAATCAATTGTGAAAATCCCGAACAATCTATTCCTAAAATCGTACGACCTCCCCACAAATAAGGAGCATTCAATAATTGTTTTGCATAAAAAATCAATCGTTGAGAATCAAACGAAAGATCTTCGGACGAAAGAATCTTTTCGGATTGTTTTTTTTCTCTAAATCTTGCTCCCATAGGAACAAAGATTGGCAACTTTTCTGAATCTGCAAAAGAAAACCAAGTTGATGACAAAAGAAAAAATTTTTCGTTGCGTTCGTTGTATTCTTCTTCTGTAATTATCGTTGGGATTTTTCGGTCAATCCAACCATAATATTGTTGAGAAGGCGAATAAATATACAACCATCGCTCACGCTCCTCGATGACACAAAAAGTCTCGCCATAAAGCAATTGAGAACACATTTCCGAAACTTCTGCAGGCTCTGTTCTCATCGGGATAAGAGGAGTCAAATTAACGCCAAAATCGATTATATCCATAAATGCATACGATTTTTTGCAAAGATAAAACAAAATGGGTAAATAAATTGTATATTTGCCGTAATTTAATCCTTTTGAAAGCCTTCCGTTATGAAGAACTTTATCAACGAACAATCGTTAAAAACTGCCAGCAGAATTTTATTTTTTATCATTTCCTTATCCATTTTTGTACAATTATTTCCAAGAAAAGGAGGATTTAAATATACTTTTTCTGAAGGGAAACCTTGGGCATACGAATTATTGACTGCTCCATTTGATTTTCCAATTTACAAAACAAAAGAGGTTTTGCAAAACGAACGCAAAGATGTCATGAAAGATTTTGCTCCATTTTATAAAATGAAAAATGTAGAATGGGAAGCAAAATTAGGCACTGCGATTGAAAACGAACAGTTGAGAACGTTTCTCATGACGGAGTTGGCAAAGATATACAACAAAGGAATTGTTGAAACAATAGAATTAGATTCGTTGCAAAAGAAAAATTATCAACAAATTTGTGTTGTCGATAATAACAATCGTTTGATTCGCAAAAATGTTGATAGTCTTTTTAATGTAAGAACGGCATACAATACATTACTCAAACAATGTCAAACTCGTTATGGAGCAGAGATTTCTCAATTCTTAAATCTTAACGAATACATTAAAGAAAATCTTGAATATGACCGCAATTTGTCGGAAAAAGACAAAGAAGAACGACTTAGAACCGTTGGAGAAACAGCGGGAATGGTGCAAGCCGGCGAACGAATCATTGACAAAGGAGAAATTATTACCGCACATACTTACCAACTGCTAAATTCGCTTCGCATCGAAAGCGACAAACAAGAAGAAACAATGCAAGGAGCAAATTTGATGCTTATCGGAGAAATTCTTATCATCACCATGCTCATGACTTTGCTTTACTTGTATTTGTATCTTTTCCGTCGTAAAATCTACAAAGAGCAAAAAAACATAATTTTTATCCTACTGATTCAATTATTGATTGGAAGCATTACGGCACTTGTGATTCGCTTTTCATCTCTTAGCATCTACATTGTCCCATTTGCACTTTTGCCAATTATCATTCGTACTTTCTTTGATTCTCGAACAGCCTTATTTGTACATATCATTACCATTTTTATTCTTTCGACCATTACCAACAATCCTTTTGAATTTACATTACTTCAAATCAGCGGAGGAATGATGGCGGTTTCTTGCCTGAAAGATCTTTCGTCAAGAGATCAATTGGCAAAAGCTTCGTTTTATATTTTCATCAACTATATCGTTGTATATGTGGGATATACGCTTTTGATAGAAGGATCATTTGCTTCTCTTAATTGGGAACTAATTATTTGTTTTGCAATCAGTTCGATTCTTCTTCTTTTCGCTTATGGATTGGTGTATTTATTAGAAAAAATATTTGGAATGGTTTCAAATATCACTTTGGTAGAATTGGCAAACGTCAACACGCCTTTGATGCAAGAATTTTCAGAAAAAGCTCCAGGCACATTTCAACACGCTTTGCAAGTAGCCAATTTAGTCACAGAAGCCTGCAAAAAAATCAACGGAAACACTCTTCTTGCACGTATTGGAGCAATGTATCACGACATTGGAAAAATGAACAATCCACTTTTTTTTACTGAAAATCAACTAAATGGGAACAATCCATTGGAGAAATTAACCTATTTGGAAGCTTCCACAAAAATCATTGCTCACGTATCCGATGGTGTAGAAATTGCAAAAAAACACAATCTTCCAAAAATCGTTATCGATTTCATTAAAACCCATCACGGAGAAGGTCACGCTAAATATTTTTATATTAAATATTTACAAGAAAATCCAGACGCAAAAATAAGCGATACGGCTTTTCGTTATCAAGGTCCATCTCCTCGAACAAAAGAACAAGCCATTTTGATGATGGCAGATGCCGTAGAAGCCGCATCTCGAAGTATGAAAGAATATACAGAAGAATCAATAAAAAACTTGGTAGATACCATTATCGATGGACAAATCAACGAAGGATTGCTTCGTTATGCAAAAATCACGTTCATAGATGTAGAAACCGTCAAACAAGTTTTTAAAGAAAAACTAATCACAATTCACCACACTCGAATAGAATATCCAAAAAATAACAATTAAAAAAAACAATTTAAAATTCCCCAGATTATGAAAAAAATGTTATTCTTCGTGAGTATTTTTAGTATAATTACTCACTATTCAATGTCTTTTGCACAAGAAAATGAAACTTTCGGTTTGATTCCGGTAAAAGCAATTCACACATTTTCGACAAACGAAGCTTCACAATTACGAAGCTCTCTTCCTCAATCATACGATTTACGAGACTATTATTCTTTCTTACCTACTCGCAGTCAAGGAAAAGCAAATACTTGCTGGGCAATAGCAACTTGTAGTGCCATCGAAACAACATGGACAAAAGACGGAAAAGAAAATGTCAATTACTTATCGCCCAAACATCTTGTCTTAAATCATAATTGCAGACTAAACGGCTCATATACAACTTCGCAAGGAGGAAATACAAAAATGTCAGCCGCCTATTTAAGTTCCGGAGAAGGTCCTGTTTTGGAAACTCAATGTCCATACATTTTAGAAAATTCCGATTTTGCTACCGGGAATGTTATCATAGAAAACAAAGAAAAAGCAGACTTAATAAAAGAAATTTTGAAATTTTCAGACAGCGAAAATGCCGACATAACCACGATTAAAAATGCACTTTACAACTATGGACCCGTCGTTATAGGAATGGACGAAACCCTATTAAGTAATTCCTCTTTTTATGACAATAGCAATCATTCTTGCTATTCGACAACCAACAGCGGAAAAACTCATGCCGACCATGCAGGAATTATCGTTGGTTGGGACGACACGTTCAACAAATTTGACAATTTAGCAACAAAACCAAGCAAACCAGGAGCATGGATCGTACAAAACACATGGGGAGAAGACAAGAATGACAACGGATTTTATTATATGTCTTACGAATGCAAAACATTCACAACAACTGACGCAACTGTTTTCAAAGGAAATATCGCCCGAAAAGATGTTGACTACATTTACCAATATGACAAATCTACCGGAGGTGCTTTTAATATAATTTCCCCAGGAACACAAAATTTTTATATTAAATCCTCTTTTGAAACAACCGAAAAAGAAACCATCACTCATGTCGGACTTTACATTTTAGATGCAAACACAACCGTATCCATAGAAATAAAATCCAACGGAACATCGTTGGCTTACAAAACAAAAACATACACCGTGCCCGGATTTTATTTTGAATCCATCAACGCCAATTTAAATCAAAACACTCCATTTGACATCATTCTGCATTATCATCATGAAACTGGAGTTCGCATCGCCACAGGAGAAACAATCAGCACTCAAAACACAAAACAACAATATTCCGGAAATGGGACAAATTGGTATCCTATGACTGAGAACTATAAAGTTATTTTCTGCACGAAAGTTTTGACAAAAAAAACACCTAATTCGTCAAACAAACACATTGAAAACGACGATGTGAATATCGTTGCCACAACCAATGGTCTGACAATTCAAACTCAAAAAACAGAACCTATCTTCA
>JAGCLW010000061.1 GCA_017646805.1 Paludibacteraceae bacterium
TTGGAAATTGAAGGATTCCTTCTCACAATGTATGACAGTCGTCTGAAACTTTCAAACCAAGTACAAGAAGAAGTGATGAATTGTTTTGGGTCAATGGTATTCAACACCGTTATTGCAAGAAATGTAAAACTAAGTGAAGCGCCTTCTCACGGAAAACCTGTGATGCTTTACGACGTTGAAAGCAAAGGCTCTCAAAACTACATGCAACTTGCAGAAGAACTCATCAACAAAAATAAATTTTAAAAACATTCTAATTACTGAAATATCGTGGCAAAAGAACAAAAAAGAGCATTAGGAACCGGATTGGGAGCTTTGTTAGGCAATCCAACCAATCTTATAAAAACGGACGGAACAACCACGTTTTCAGAGATAGAAATTGAACGAATTAAACCAAATTCGAATCAACCTCGTACAAATTTTGACGATGAAGCCCTTGAAGATCTTTCTATCTCCATTAAAAATCTCGGCGTAATTCAGCCAATTACCGTCCGTAAAATGGAAGATGGCACATTTCAAATCATTGCCGGAGAAAGAAGATTTCGAGCTTCAAAAAAAGCAGGATTAACAAAAATTCCTGCATATATACGCGATGCCGATGAGAAATTGGTACAACAAATGGCTCTCGTAGAAAACATTCAACGAGAAGACTTAAATGCTATTGAGGTTGCCCTTGCCTATAAAGCACTAATAGACAATCACAATTACACACAAGAAACATTAAGCGAAATTATCGGGAAAAACCGAGCAACAATTGCAAACTATCTCAGACTTCTTCGATTACCTGCCGAAATACAATTAGCAATAAAAGAAAAAGAACTTGAAATGGGACATGCACGAGCAATTGTTTCCATTGAAGACGTTGAAAAACAATTAGAAATTTTTCATCAAATCAAAACAGAAAAATTATCGGTTAGAGAGGTTGAACAATTGGCAAAAAAGAATCAACAAAAAGGAAATTGCTCAAACAAAAAGAAAAATAAACCAAGTCTTTCTAAACGTCAAGAAGAAATTCAAAACAATCTTTCAAATCATTTTTCTTCTCCAGTAGAATTATCTTGTACAAAAAATGGAAAAGGGAAAATTTCCATCTCATTCACTTCAAATAATGATCTTGAACGAATTGTACAATTATTAAACAAATAAACCAGATATAGTTCTATCAAAAAACTACTCACAATAGTACTAATTTCTGTTTTTTCAATCGAAATAACACTTGCAGACAATAACGATTCCATTCAAACAAAAAAGGAAGACTTATTGTCTGTTAATATTGTAACAAAACAAGAAGAAAAAATCTTATCATCGGATCTACCAACAGACACAATTGATAACAAAGAAGCACAACAAGCAGAAAAAAAATCCATTGTAATAAATAAAGAAAAAGAAAAAAAACTTTTTAAACCAGTCCCTTGGAAAGCTGTTGTCTTCAACGCTTTTTTGCCCGGAGCCGGAGAGATTTACAATCGCAAATATTGGAAATTACCCATCGTTTATGCCGGATATGGAGGATTAATTTATTGGCTCATTTGGAACCAAAAAAGATTTTCAAATTATCACTCGGCTTATGTCTCAATCGCAGATCCAAATTCAACAAGTAAAGATTGGGTAAAATATATTCCTACCGGATATACAGAAGAAACAGTCAATCGAACACAACTAACACAAGCATTGAATACCAAACAAATGTCTTATCGAAGATGGAGAGACTATAGTATTTTAAGTTTGATTCTTTGGTATGGACTGACACTTCTCGATGCTTATGTTGATGCTCAACTATACGATTTTGACATTTCGCCAGATTTATCCATGAGCGTTGATCCAGAATTTAATATCGGAAATGCCATAATCCCACAAGAAAAAAATATTGGTATCAATTTTCATCTAAAAATAAAATAAAAACTACTTTTATAAAAATGAGACGATCGATTCTAACAAGCATTCAAATTCTATTATTAGCAACATACACCACCACATTTAGTTACGGACAATTCTCTTCATCTTCAAAAATTGAAGCTCCAGAAGATATTAAAGAACTTTTGGCAGAAGACAACGAAGAAAAAAACATAGAAGAAATTTCAATCAAAGAAAATTTTACACCAACAACAAATAACAATGACTATGTAATGTCATTTGAAGGATATTCTGTTCCGACCCGATTTTCTTCCACATTAGATAGCATGCTATTTTGTTATTACACACAATACAGCAAACCTTCTCGTTGCCGACAAGGAGAAAATATTGAAGCAACCAATGCAGAATATACCGATCGTCTTAAACGATTGCCATACGAAATCGAAATGACTTTCAACGAACCCGTAAAAGCATTTATTGACTTATACACCAAACGAAAAAGAACTCAAGTAGAAACAATGCTCGGAATGGGAGAATATTATTTTCCTATGTTTGACGATATTTTAGAACAATACAACATTCCACTTGAATTCAGATATCTTCCGGTAATTGAATCGGCACTAAACGTAGAAGCGACATCTCGCGTAGGAGCTGCAGGATTATGGCAATTCATGCCGACAACAGGACGAATGTATGGACTAAAAGTAAATACATTGATAGACGAACGTAGAGATCCTATCAAATCAACTCATGCCGCCGCACGATATTTAAAAGATTTATATAAAATTTATAAAGATTGGCATCTTGCAATTGCCGCATACAATTGTGGACCGGGAAATGTAAATCGTGCAATCAGACGCTCCGGAGGGAAACGCAATTTTTGGGAAATTTACGCTTATCTACCTACTGAAACACGTAGTTATGTTCCTATTTTTATTGCGGCAAATTATACAATGAATTACTACAAAGAACACAATCTTTGTCCAGCAAAAGTAGCATTTCCAATCTACTCCGACACCGTACAAGTCAAAGAACACGTTACATTAGATGAAATCGCAAAATCACTACAACTTCCTGTAGAAGAACTAAAATTATTAAATCCTCAATATCGCAAAAATATCATACCAGGCAATAGCGGACAATATTATCTTGCTCTTCCGACTCATTATTCCACACGATTTATCGAAGAAGAAGACAGCATATATGCTCGTTGTCTGAAAAATAAAGAAAAAATAAATGCAGAAATTAAAATTGCCCAACAAACAAATTCTTCTTACGGAACACGCATACACCGCGTGAAAAAAGGAGAAACACTATCTTCTATCGCAAAAAAATATGGAACAACAGTTTCAAAAATAAAACGCCTCAACAATCTTCGTTCAACAAAAATTCGCATCGGTCAACGACTAAAAGTAAAAAGACGATGAACATAAATGATTTTCCAAAACGAATCTTCTTTTCGACAGAAGAAGTTGCCGATTTTTTACAATTAAACGCTTCAAATCTAAGATATTGGGAAAAAGAATTTAATTTAAAAATCAAGCGAGATTCTAAAAACCGAAGACTTTATACACGAGACGACATTGACAATCTAAAAAAAATAAACTATCTCGTCAACACTCGTGGCCTCAGCATAAAAGCCGCTATTTTAGCGTATAAAAACAAAAAAAATGAAATTGAACAAAAAGAAAAAATCACCGAAAAATTACTTTCTCTAAAAGAACAATTAAAATCTCTGCGTGATTCCATTTCAAAAGAAACAGATAATACAATCTTTTAACTAAAAACATACATAACATTTAAAAATTTTTATACTATGAAAAAACTTATCTCAACCTTGTTTTTCATTGCCGTTGCAAATTTTATTTTTGCACAAACAACGCCAACAGTACAATCAACCATCGGAAAATGGGGAAAAAACAAAGCTCTTCCTTGTTTGGCAATCACCGTTGATGGCGACGCATCTATGGCAATCAGCACACTAAAAGATTTGTTGAAAAAAGAAGAAGTAAAAGTAAAATCTTCGTCAAAAAAATTAGAAGGAAATGCCGTTATTTTCAACAAAATCAGCAACAATCTACTTAATATTTATGCAACGGCAACAGACATCAAAGGAACTCGTCAAACAACAATGAACGTATTCATTGCCGGAGGAATTGAAGCAAACACCTTTAAAACAAAAACAACCGATCCTGCAGAAATTGAAGCTTTAACTCTATTTTTAGAAAACGATTTTGTAAAAGCACAAAAAATTGCATTTGACGAACAAATCAAAAAAGAAAAAGAAAAAGCACTAAAAAAAGCTTTGAAAGAAAAAAAGAAAACAGAAAAAGAAATTGACAAACTCAATCAAAAAATTGAAGAATTAAACAAAGTGATAGAAATAAATCAACCTCAATAATAAAAAATAAGAAAGGAGCTTCCGGCTCCTTTTTTTATTTTTCACAGAAAAAATAAAACTCTCTAACAATTAAAAAAAACGATGAGTTCGCTATGCGAATAGGGATAAACTACAAAAAATAAACAAACCTTTCGCAATGTCAATTTTTATACTTAACTTTGTGTCATCTAAGTTTATATAAGAAATTATGAATAAAAATAAAATTCCTCTATCACTTGCAGAAGCTCAGATAGAAATCGAAAAAATATTTGCCGAACTCAATTGGAATATAGAACCCAAACATCTTTATGCTCCAATAGAATATATTTTAGATTTAGGAGGGAAACGCATTCGCCCCTTACTATGCTTAATTGCTTCAAGCATGTACGGAGATTGGACTGAATCAAAAAATGCCGCAATCGGAATTGAAATTTTTCATAACTTCACACTCCTTCACGATGACATTATGGATAAAGCTCCCATACGTAGAGGAAAAGCCACCGTGCATGAAGTATGGGACGAAAACACAGCAATTTTATCCGGAGATGCAATGCTCATCAAAGCATATCAATTTATTGCTCAAACAAAAAAAGAAAAACTTCCTTCCGTTCTTGACCTTTTTTCTCAAACAGCAATCGAAGTTTGCGAAGGACAGGAGTACGACATGAGTTTTGAAACACGAAACGACGTAAACGAACAAGAATACATACACATGATTCGTTTAAAAACAGCCGTATTGCTCGCCGCTTCGCTAAAAATTGGAGCCATCATCGGAGGTGCAAACGATGACGAAGCAAACGAATTATACAATTTTGCAATCTACTTAGGTCTTGCATTCCAATTAAAAGATGACTTCCTTGACGTATACGGAAATCCCGAAACTTTTGGAAAACGAATTGGTGGAGATATTCTTTGCAACAAAAAAACATACATGCTCATCAATGCCATTAAACTTGCCAATGCAGAACAAAAAAAACAATTAGAATACTGGCTATCAATAGATAATTTTGACGAAAACGAAAAAATCAATTCTGTCACAAAACTTTATTCCGAAATCGGCATCGACAATCTTTGCAAAGAAAAAATAAATGAATATCAAAATTTAGCCATGCAATCATTGAAAAAAATAAAAAATGCCGACACTTCTGTACTTGAAACCATTGCAAATAAATTATTAAACCGCAAATCATAATATATTGTGCCTTATAGACGTTTACCCAACACCGATCAATCAAGACTAAGAGCTCTACGCACTGCTCTTGAAGAAAATGACAAAATCGAACGCTCAAGCGATAAAATCTTAACGTTTCGAATTGCGTCACAAGCAAAAGCTTTTCTCATCAAATTTGAAGGACAATTAACACATTATCACCATGCATTTGAAGAACAAGTAAATGCCAACAAACGCTATCAAGAACAAGTAAAAAAAGTTCGACTATATATCTCGCACTTTATTCAAGTTCTCAATTTTTGCGTCATTCGAAAAGAAATAAAAGCCGAACATAAATTATTCTATGGATTAGAACCCGACGACTTCACCGTTCCGGATCTCAGTACCGAAAATGCACTACTTGAATGGGGACAAAAAATAATCGATGGAGAAGAAAAACGAAGACAAAAAGGCGGAGCTCCTCTCTACAACCCAAGCATCGGAAACGTTCGTGGCTATTATGACAACTTAAAAAACAGCAAAGAACGACAAAAAATTTACCAACAAAACACAAATCGCTATCTGCAAGAAATGGCAAATAATCGCACGGCAGGAGACGAAATTATCCTTGAAATGTGGAATGAAATAGAAGAACGATTTGCCCATCTTTTACCTTATAAAAAATTATGCGAATGCCAACGATTTGGAATCGTTTATTATTACCGAAGAAACGAAAAACCACTGACCGAAGAAACTGACCGTCAATACCAACAACAACTATCTCTGAACATAGAAATAGAAGAACAAAAATTTAATCCTTATAAATAATCACCAGATTGAAACATTTTATTTTACTAACTTTCTTATTAGGAGGCATTTTTTGTCCGACGTTCTCCAAAAACAAAAATACAAACGAATCAATATACAATGGGACATTCTGCAACGAGCCTAAAATTGACTCGTTGCTTTTATTTGCAACAAAACACAAAGGAAAACCATACCGACGAAGTGCATCTGGTCCAAACGCCTTTGATTGCTCTGGATTTACCTACTACGTATTCAAAAATTTTGGAATCACACTAAATCGAACATCGTCCTCTCAAAGCGAACATGGAAAAAAAATAAAACGAAAACATCTCCAACCGGGAGACTTGGTTTTCTTCAATGGACGATCAGCCGGAGGCTCTCGTATCGGACACGTTGGAATCGTATTAACCAAAACAGAAGACGATTTCACATTCATTCATGCCGCAACATCTACCGGAGTATCCATAGACAAAGGATCGGCAAATTATTACGACAGAAGATACGTCACCGCAAGAAGAATTTTTGACAATGAAAAAACACTTTCAACCACAAATCTTCTTTCTGAAAACTCAACAGAAACAGACTCAGTCAAATTAGAAACAACACAAACAAACGACACAAACAATTCTACATCTTGGGAAACAACAAAAACCCATAAAGTAAAGAAAAAACAAACCTTATCTTCCATTTCACGAAAATACAAATGCTCCATTTCTGACCTAAAAAAATGGAATAATCTATCTTCTGACAAATTAAAAATCGGACAAATACTTATTGTTCAAATAAAAGAACAAGAACAAAAAAATACGATTCAACAAATTCATATCGTACAAAAAGGCGAAACGCTCTACAACATTTCTCGCCAATACAATTGTTCGGTCAGCGACCTAAAACAATGGAACGATTTACAATCAAACACATTAAACATCGGACAAAAAATAAAAATAAACAAGGATTAAAATTTTTTATCCCTATCTTTGCATAAAAAAATTTTTTTACAATCAAAAAACTAAAATAATATGAATATTCTTTTGCTTGGATCCGGAGGAAGAGAACATGCCATCGCATGGAAAATCTCTCAAAGTAAAAAAGTAAACAATCTTTATATCGCTCCCGGAAATGCAGGGACACAAAACGTCGGGACAAACCTACCTTTTGCGGCAGATGATTTTGAAAATATTCAAAAAGCCGTCATCGAAAAACAAATAGACATGGTTGTTGTCGGACCCGAAGATCCTTTGGTAAAAGGAGTTTATGATTACTTCAAAAATAACGAAAAACTAAAAAACATACCGGTAATCGGACCATCTAAAGAAGGTGCTCAACTGGAAGGAAGCAAAGATTTCTCAAAACAATTCATGTTCAGACACAATATTCCAACAGCACGATATTTAAGTGTAACGACTGAAAATTTAGACGAAGGATTATCTTTCTTAAAACAACTAAAAGCTCCTTACGTACTAAAAGCAGATGGATTAGCAGCCGGGAAAGGAGTCCTCATAATCAACGACTTAAAAGAAGCCGAAGCAGAATTAAAAAACATGCTTGATGGGAAATTCGGAGCTGCAAGTTCGACCGTTGTCATCGAAGAATTTTTATCCGGAATAGAATGTTCGGTTTTTGTCTTAACAGATGGAATCGACTACAAAATTCTACCTGTGGCAAAAGATTACAAACGAATTGGAGAAGGTGACAAAGGACTGAATACGGGAGGAATGGGAGCTGTTTCGCCGGTTTCTTTTGCCGACGAATCATTCATGCAAAAAGTAGAAGAACGCATCATTCGACCTACGATAGAAGGCTTAAAAGCCGAAAAAATTGACTACAAAGGATTTATCTTTTTCGGTCTTATCAATGTTGAAAACAATCCATATACAATTGAATACAATGCTCGCATGGGAGATCCTGAAACAGAAGCCGTCATGCTCCGCATAAAAAGTGACCTTGTCGATCTTCTTGAAGGAGTTGCACAACAAGATTTAAAAAATCGCCAACTTGAAATCGACGAACGTTTTGCCGTAACAGTCATGTTAGTCTCTGGAGGATATCCGGAAGCATACGAAAAAGGGAAAGAAATCAACGGAATCGAAAATGTAAAAGAAAGCATTGTCTTCCATGCCGGAACAACAATAAAAGATGGAAAAATTCTAACGAATGGGGGACGCGTCATTGCGATCAGTTCTTATGGAAAAACAAAAGAAGAAGCTCTTGCACAATCTTTTAAAGGAGCTCAAACAATTTCTTTTGACAAAAAATATTTTCGCTCAGACATTGGATTCGACCTATAAATAAAAAAACTTTTTTCTCATTCAGGCGTTGTGGCAACATTTCCGCAACGCCTAAAATATATCTTTCCTAAAAACTTATGAAAATTGTCATTATCGGACCGGCATGGCCTTACAGAGGCGGAATTGCCGATTTCAACGAAAGAATTGCAAAAGAATATATTTCCAACGGACACGAAGTGGATCTAATCACATTCACACTACAATATCCTTCATTTTTATTCCCTGGCAAAACGCAATTTTGTGAAAAAAACAAACCAGAATGGCTTCATGTTGAACGAAAAATCAATTCCATCAATCCCTTCAATTGGATAAAAGTCGGAAACGAAATCAAAAACAAAAATTACGATCTCGCCATTATCAAATTTTGGCTACCCTTTTTAGCTCCTTGTTTAAGCACAATTGCTCGAATCATCAAACGCAACAAAAAAACAAAAACCATCTCTATTTTAGACAATTTGGTTCCTCACGAAAAACGACCTATGGATCGTATTCTCTCCAGCTATTTTGTCAATTCGATCGATTCTTTCATCGCAATGTCTCAATCCGTCATGAACGATTTATTGACCTTTGACACAAAAAAAGCGAAGTTATTATCACCACATCCTCTGTACGATAATTTTGGAGAAAAAGAATCAAGAGAAAAAGCCTTAAAACACCTTCATCTTTCCACAAATTTCCGATATATTCTTTTCTTTGGATTCATTCGAGACTACAAAGGTTTGGATCTTTTGCTCAAAGCTTTTGCTCAAAGCAAACTCTATCAAAAAAACATAAAACTTCTTGTCGCAGGAGAATTTTATAACAATAGCAAACAATATTTTGACCTCGAAAAAGAATTAAATCTGAATGGACACATTGAATGGAGAAGCGAATTCATCGAAGAAAATGAAGTAAAACATTATTTTTGTGGAGCCGACATCATTGCTCAAACATACAAAACCGCAACACAAAGTGGCGTAACTCAAATCGCTTATCATTTTGAAAAACCAATGTTAGTCACAAACGTCGGAGGACTTTCCGAAATTGTTCCTCACGGAAAAGTTGGCTACTCAGTTGATGCGAACATAGAAAGCATCAAAAATGCACTACTTGATTTTTACGAAAAAAATCCTGATTTCACAAAAGGAATACAAGAAGAAAAGAAAAAATATTCTTGGGAAGAAATGATAAACAAAGTAAATCTAATCATAACATGACGAAGATCATCGGCATAGGCGAAACAATCATGGACCTCGTTTTCAAAAACAACACCATTGAAAAAATCGTTCCCGGAGGTTCTGTCTTCAACGCATTGGTTTCTCTTGCGAGGAGCAACGAAAATGTCCTTTTCGTAAGCGAAACAGGCAATGATATTATCGGCGAAAAAATCATCAAATTCATGGCAGAAAACAACATGAATACCGAATTCATAACTCGCTACGAAGAAACGCCAACCCCTTTATCATTAGCTTTTTTAAACGAAAAAAATGATGCAGAATACGTTTTCTACAAACAACAACCACAAAACATTGATTACCTCCCTCTACCAACGATCAATCCTCACGACATCTTACTTTACGGATCATTCTATACCATAAATTCTAAAACAAGACCCCGAGTCACCTCTCTTATCGAAGAAGCAAAAAAGAAAAATATTCTACGATATTACGACCCAAACTTCAGATCTTCACATCTAAAAGAATTACCTGATTTATTGCCAAAAATAATCGAAACAATGAAAAATTCTTCCATTGTTCGCGGTTCTGACGAAGACTTTAGACTAATTTTTTCTTCCAATGAAGATTTAGATGCTCTTTACGAAAAAACAATCAAACACATATCTCCATACTTTATCTGTACTTGTGCCGAAAATGGCGTTTTCCTCTTTTCTCCAAACTTAAAAAAACACTTCCCGACCCCAAAAATTCAACCAATCAGTACAATTGGAGCAGGAGATAATTTCAATGCCGGATTCATTTTTGCCTACTCTCAAATGCTAAAAAAAAACAAGAATCTAAAAATTAAAGACTTAACAGAAAAAGAATGGGAAAAACTAATTCATAGTGGCATAAACTTTTCAAAAGAAGTCTGTTTATCTCTAAACAATTACATCGATAAAAAATAGTATTTGTTGTTACAAAACATATTTTTAACAACTTTTAACACTTTTTTTATGTTTTGTAACATAAAAACATCTATCTTTGCACTGTGTTTTTCATAGTATTAGATTTAAGGTAAGACGAAGCGAATATCCTCTCAAGGATATTCGTTTTGTTTTTTTTGTATCTTTATCATTTTATCTATATCTTTGTAAATAGTTTTTTTGAAAAAATTTTTACACTAAAATGAATCCAAAAACACAAAAAATCACTCTACTTTTTTCAGTGATCGGAATATTTCTTTTCAACACATCTTTAATTGCTCAAACAACAAATAAAGATGCTGAAATGGAAGAATTAAAAAAACTAATCATTGCAAAATCAAGAATACTCAAATCTTACGTAGATTCCATAGACGATCACAATCTCACCGAATATGCAATTCGAGGAATGCTCCGCGAACTTGATCCTCACTCCACGTATATTCCTGCAGAAGAATTACAAGAAAAAAACGAACAATTAGAAGGCGAATTTGAAGGCATTGGCGTACAATTTATGATGCAAAATGATACCGCTCAAGTCGAAGCCGTCATCTCTGGAGGTCCGGCAGAAAAAGTTGGGATACAACCGGGCGATCGCATTGTGACCGTCAACGACACTTTAATTGCAGGCAAAAAAATAAAAAACAAAGACCTTGTAAAAAAAATACGCGGAGAAAAAGGGACTTTCGTTCGATTAGGAATTGCACGTCGAGGAAATAAAGACCTTATTTCATTCAACATCAAACGCGACAAAGTGCCACTTAATAGCGTTGACACATATTACATGATTGATCAAAAAACCGGATATATCAAATTGTCAAAATTTTCCGAAAAAACCAAAAACGAAATTTCCAAAGCAATAAATTCGCTCAAAGAACAAGGAATGGAAAAACTCATTTTTGATTTACAAGGAAACGGAGGAGGATATGTAAATGCCGCAGTCAATGTATGTGACCAATTTCTTGGAAACGAAAAAATCATCGTAAGTACCAAAGGACGAAAAAACTCAAGAACATACAAAGCAACAAAAAAAGGATTATTTGA
The DNA here is from genome assembly GCA_017646805.1 of Paludibacteraceae bacterium. GTDB lineage: Bacteria > Bacteroidota > Bacteroidia > Bacteroidales > Paludibacteraceae > UBA4363. Next base: position 11,640 of record JAGCLW010000061.1, read on the forward strand.
AAATGAAAAACTAATCATTTTGATAGATCAATACTCTGCTTCTGCTTCTGAAATCGTATCCGGAGCCATTCAAGATCACGATAGAGGAACAATCGTAGGAAGAAGAAGTTTTGGAAAAGGATTGGTACAACAACCTATTTTGCTCACAGACAACTCCATGATGCGTCTTACAGTAGCTCGTTATTACACTCCTTCGGGTCGTTGCATACAAAAACCTTACAACGCAGGAACTGATAATTATGAAAAAGATTTAATCGATCGATACAACCGAGGAGAATTATCCAACGCAGATAGTATTCACTTCCCAGACTCTTTGAAATACAGCACATTAACTCTTGGACGAACAGTATACGGAGGAGGAGGAATTATGCCGGATATTTTCGTACCAATAGACACCACACACAACAGTCCTTTTTACACCAAACTAATTGCCTCTGCCGGAATCCATTCGGTCTCAACGATTCTTTACGATAAAAACGTAGCAGAATGGAAAAAAACATATCCCAACAGCAACGATTTTATCGCTAACTTTCAATTATCCGAAGAAATGCTTTTACCCGTTCTAAAACAAATTGCCGAAAAAGAAAAAATCAAATGGGAAGCAAATGAAATAGAACAATCAAAAGCAATAATTAAACAACAAATAAAAGCTTTGATTGGAAGAAGATTATTCGATGAAGAAACATTTTATCGTATAATCAAACAATTGGACAACACATATTTAAAAGCAATCGAACTTATAAAATAACAGCCTTATCAAAGCCATTATCATCACACCTTCAGGAGCAATAAACGCTCAATATATTGACGATGTTGTAAAAAAATTTCGCCAATGGGGAATTTCTTCCACTATTTCTTCTCATGCGAAAAAACAGTATGGACGATTTGCCGGAACTCAAGAAGAACGACTATCGGACTTACAATCGGCACTTGACGATGAAACAGCAGACATTATTTTATGCTCAAGAGGTGGATACGGATTGGTTCAATTGATTGATAAAATATCTTTAGAAAAATTCAAAAAACACCCAAAAATTCTATTAGGATTTTCAGATATTACAGTACTACACAGCTTGTTTTCTATTCAAAAACTATCAAGCGTCCATTCTATAATGGCAAAACACATCGTAGAACTGCCGGAAAATTCAATCGCAATTCAAAGTTTAAAACAAATCATACAAAACAAAACCATTGAATACAATATTCGCGGTCACAAACTCAATCGTTTGGGCGAAGTTTCGGGAACTTTGATTGGAGGAAATCTTGCCGTTTTATACGGACTACGAGCAACGCCTTATGATATTTTAAAATTCGCAAAAGGAAAAATTCTTTTCATCGAAGACGTTGGCGAACGACCTTATCAAATCGATCGAATGATAAGAAATTTTGAATTAAGCGGCGTTTTTAAATCTATAAGCGGACTGATTATTGGACAATTTTCTGATTTTGAAGAAGATCCGACAATGGGAGGAACGGTTTACGAACTTATTTCAAAAATCATTCAAAAATACCAATTTCCGGTATGTTTCGATTTCCCAGCCGGACACGTAAAAGACAATCGACCAATCATTCTCGGCAAAAAAGCAAAACTTATCATCAACAAAGATAATGTATGTTTTTATCAATAAAACCGATTACGACACAAGACAAAAATTACACATTAGCAAAAGAAATTTATACATCTTCTTTTCCGAAAGAAGAACGAAGAGATGTAAAAGATTGGGAAAAACTGATTAATGAAAACTCCATTTTTTCATTGAATATCATTCAGAAAAACAATTCTGTTTTAGGAATTATCACATTATGGGATTTTACATCTTTCTTGTATGTAGAACATTTTGCCATAAAAGAAGAATTTCAAAACAACGGTTTTGGAAAACAAATTTTAGAGAAAATCAGTAAAAACTTTCTCAAACCAATTATTTTAGAAATTGAAATTCCGAACAACGATTTATCAAA
>JAGCLW010000062.1 GCA_017646805.1 Paludibacteraceae bacterium
CCGTAATTACCACAAATAATGTCAGCATCAGTACCATCGAACACGCAATGGCAACCCTATACGCCTATGGCATAGACAATTGCTTATTAGAAGTAAACGCTCCGGAATTTCCTATTCTTGACGGTAGTGCAAAATATTACGTCGAAGAAATCGAACGAGTTGGAATAGAAGAATTAGCGGCCGAAAGAAAAATATTCGTAGTAACACAACGTATGGTATTCGTTGACGAAGAAACGGGTTCCAAAATCACACTATTACCAGATGATCAATTCAGTGTTGATGTAGGAATAGAATTTGACTCGCCAATCTTAAGCAATCAATATGCTCAACTTGATTGTATGGACGATTTCAAAGATCAAATTGCATCTTGTAGAACGTTCGTTTTCGTCAGAGAAATCGAACAATTGCTCAAACTCAACCTTATCAAAGGCGGAGACTTGGACAATGCCATTGTAATTTATGATCAAGAAATGTCTCAAGAAGAACTTGATCGTATAGCTGCTTTGACCGGACAATCAGGACTTAACGCAAAAAAATTAGGATACCTTTCCGGAGAACTGCGATTCAAAAACGAACCTGCACGACACAAATTATTGGACTTGATCGGAGACATTTCTCTCATCGGAATGCCAATAAAAGGTAGAATCATTGCAAGTAAACCCGGACACAAAACAAACACTTCCATAGCAAAACAAATCCGTAAAACAATTCGCAAACAAGAAGTGTTGCCTCCGACATACAATCCAAACAAAGAACCTCTGCTCAACATCAACCAAATCAAAGAATTGTTACCACACCGTTGGCCTTTTCTTCTTGTTGATAAAATTATTGACATGAGTGCAACCAAAGTAATCGGAGTCAAAAATGTCACCGGAAACGAAACTTTCTTCTGTGGACATTTCCCTAACGAACCAGTTATGCCGGGAGTTCTCATCGTAGAAGCAATGGCTCAAACAGGAGGAATTTTAGCACTCAATACAGTATCAAATCCTAAAGAATATTCAACATACTTTACAAAATTAAGCGAAGTAAAATTCCGAAATAAAGTCGTTCCCGGAGACACACTAATTTTCCATTTGGAATTAGTCGAACCAATTCGACGAGGATTAATTCACATGAAAGGAACAGCATTTGTTGGAGAAAAAATTTGTACCGAAGCCGATCTTTGGGCTATACTCACTAAATAATCATAACTAAAAAATATCAAAATGAATCCGTTGTCAGTAATTGATCCAAATGCAAAAATTGGCAAAGACGTAAAAATTGGCAATTTTGTCACAATTGAAGGAGATGTAATAATTGGAGATGGAACCGAAATTATGTCTGGAGCAGTAATTATGAATGGCTCAAGAATTGGGAAAAATTGCAAAATTTTTCAATATGCAGTGATTGGAAACGTTCCTCAAGATCTAAAATTCAAAGGAGAATATTCTCTTGCAGAAATTGGAGACAACACCGTCATTCGCGAATTTGTAACCGTACACCGAGGAACCAATTCTCGAGGAACAACAAAAATTGGCAACAACTGCCTAATCATGGCATACAATCATATCGGACACGATTGTGTCATCGGAAACAATATCATCATGTCCAATGCTTGTCAAGTAGCCGGAGAAGTTGAAATAGACGATCACGCTGTCATCGGCGGTGGAACATTAATTCATCAATTCTCACTCATAGGAGGTTATTCCATGATTCAAGGAGGAACACGCATATCAAAAGACGTTCCACCTTATGCAATGATTGGTCGAGAACCTATGAGATTTATTGGATTAAATCTTGTCGGACTTCGTCGTAGAGGTTTCTCTACAGAAAAAATAGGAGAAATCACAAAATTATACCATATTCTCTACCAAGATGGCTTAAACATGAAACAAGCACTTGCCAAAGCAGAAGAAGAAATCCCCGAAAGCGAAGAAAAACAATACGTCATCAATTTTATAAAAAAATCAAATCGAGGAATTGCAAACAACAAATAAAATATTTTTTTTTTTGCAAAATCAACCTATTATTTATAGAATCTAAAAATGGAAACTGAAATACAAAAAAGTCTGAATTTCATTGAACAAATGGTCGAAAACGACCTAAAAGAAGGTAAAAACGGAGGTCGAATACAAACTCGTTTTCCTCCCGAACCAAACGGATACCTTCATATTGGACATGCAAAAGCCATTTGTATGGACTTCGGAATTGCAAAAAAATACAACGGCATTTGCAATCTACGTTTTGACGACACAAACCCTGTCAAAGAAGACGTAGAATATGTAGATTCCATCAAAGAAGATATTGAATGGTTAGGCTACAAATGGAAAAACGTATACTATGCGTCCGACTATTTTCAACAACTTTGGGACTTGGCCATCAAACTCATCAAAGATGGGAAAGCCTACGTTGATGAACAATCAGCAGAAGACATTGCAAAACAAAAAGGAACACCTACCGAACCTGGCACAAATAGTCCTTATCGCGATCGTCCAATCGAAGAAAATCTGGAATTATTCAAAAAAATGAACACCGGAGAAATCGCAGAAGGAGCCATGGTTCTTCGTGCAAAAATTGATATGGCTTCGCCAAACATGCACTTTCGCGATCCTATCATGTATCGAATAATCACCGCTCATCCGCATCATCGCACGGGAACGACATGGAAAGCTTATCCAATGTATGACTATGCACACGGACAAAGCGACTATTTTGAAGGAGTAACACACTCGCTTTGCACACTTGAATTTGTCGTTCATCGACCTCTTTATGATTGGTTTATTGATCAATTTGCCGATTCGGATTATCGCCCAACTCAAACAGAATTCAACCGACTAAACATTACCTACACCGTCATGAGCAAACGCAAAATGCTCCAATTAGTACAAGAAGGAATTGTTGCCGGTTGGGACGACCCTCGCATGCCTACAATTTGCGGACTTCGTCGTAGAGGATACACTCCCGAATCTATTCAAGAATTCATCAACAGAATCGGGTATACAAAAGTTGAAGGAACCATCGATGTTGGATTACTCGAACACGTTTGCCGAGAAGATTTAAAAATAAAAACACCTCGCGTTTGTGCAATCCTCAACCCTATCAAACTAATCATAAACAATTATCCTGAGGGAAAAATCGAACAATTAACCATAGAAAACAATCCCGACAACGAAACTCTCGGACAAAGAGAAATGACTTTCGGAAAAGAATTATTCATCGAAAAAGATGACTTTATGGAAAATGCACCAAAATCATTTTTCCGCCTATCCGAAGGTAGAGAAGTTCGACTAAAGGGAGCATACATCGTTCTTTGTACCGGTTGCAAAAAAGACGAAAACGGAAATATCATCGAAGTCTATTGCGACTATCTACCGGACACAAAAAGCGGAATGCCGGGAAGCAACAGAAAAGTTAAAAGTACAATAAATTGGGTCGAAGTAAATTCTTGCATCGATGCAGAAGTTCGACTCTACGACAGACTCTTTTCTACCGAAAATCCAGGATCTTACGATGGTGATTTTCACGACCTACTAAATCCTGATTCGCTCAAAATAATAACCGGTTGCAAAGTGGAATCTGCACTTCAATCTGCAAAACCAATGGATAAATTCCAATTCCAAAAACAAGGTTATTTCTGCGTAGATAAAGATAGTTCTTCAAACAAACTCATTTTCAATCGAACTGTTAGTCTAAAAGACAATTGGGCAAAAGCAAAATAAATTAGCATACATATTAACAAAGCATTGACTATTATTCGCATTCAAAACAAAAGCGTCAGAAACTCTTGATTTGAACAAAATCGAAGAATAGCAAAATCACGGGATAGCGACAACTCTTCCGTTCCACTTGTTTAGTTTAATTCACACTCAAGGTGTAAATATATCTAACAAGTGGGCGGGGTTTTTCTGACGCTCCCCGTGAATGCGATAGAGAAGTTTACACCTTCTTTATTTTTCTTCCATTTCAAAAAAGTGATTGATAGTAAAATGCAAAAAAAACTATCAATCAAAATGGAACAAACAACAATTCCTACCAAACAAAATTTTGATATTGAAAACTATCTTTCAAAAGAAGAATTTCTTTCAAAATTAAAATCAGCAACTGGAAAATATAAACGATTTAATGGTTCTCCTTTACGATACGGAGGTGGAAAATCATTAGCTGTAGGTCCAATTATTGAATTACTACCTAACGATGTCACAAAAGTTGTAAGTCCTTTTATTGGCGGTGGTTCCGTAGAAATCGCTATTGCTCAAAAACTTGGCATCAACGTGATTGCTTATGACATTTTTGACTTACTTGTAAATTATTGGCAACAACAAATTGATAATCCACACAAATTGTATGAAAAATTAATACAATTAAAACCTACAAAAGAAGAATACGAAAACATAAAAAATATATTAAAAAACCATTGGAATAAAATTAATGGTTACGATAATAAATTAGATAAATTAGATGCTGCAGTATATTATTATTTCAATATGCAACTTTCTTATGGTCCCGGATTTCTTGGTTGGATGTCATCTATTTATAAATCAGAAAAGAAATACAAAACAACAATAGAAAAAGTACAAAATTTTTCTGTTAAAAAACTTAAAGTTCATCATTCTTCATTTGAAAAATCAATACCAAAACATAATAATGATTTTTTATATTTAGATCCTCCTTATTTTTTAAATGGAGATAGTAAAATGTTTCGTGGTATATATCCTATGAGAAACTTTCCTATTCATCATAACGGATTTAAACATGAAAAGTTAGCTAAACTACTAAAAAAACATAATGGTGGTTTTATTCTTTCTTATAACGATTGTTCTTGGATTCGTGAAACATATAAAGATTTTAACATTACTGAAATAAAATGGCAATACACTATGGGACAAGGAGAAACTCGTATTGGGAAAAATCGCACTAAACGTAGTTACGATAATACAAATATTAAATCATCACACGAATTATTGATTACAAATTTTTAAATAGAGGAGATTATAAGATGAAAGTATCAGAAGTAAAAACTGCATTCAAAATAGCAGATGTAGAATGGGATGGAAAAGGAACTAAATTAAATTTTAAATACCTAACAAATATAAAAGATGAAAATGGCAATCCATTATCACAAAATATATTAACAGAAAATGTCGCAAGAGTTTATTTAATCGTTGTTGATGGAGAAATTTATAAAATCGGAGGAAGTCAAGCAAATGGAGGAATGAAACAAACTTTATATATTTATCAAGATGGAGGAGTTAATGGAAGACCTTCCATAAGAAGTTTTGGAGTTTGGTATTTCTTATTTCACACAATAACACAAAATCATAAAATTGAATTTTATATGATTTACCAAGAAAATTTTGAAGCACAAATCAAAGGGTTATTAGGTTTACACATTGTAGAAAATGCAAGTTTAAGTTATAAACTTTTAGAAGAATGTTGTATCGCAGATTACAAAATGAAAGAAAATGGAAATTATCCTCAATGGAATATTCAAGAACAAGGAGCAGATTGGCCATTAGAAATTAAAAATGAACATTCTGAAATAACACAAAAAAGTTTATCAAAAACATCCAAAAGAAAACAAATTTCAATAGTATCAAATCCTGAAACGTATATAGAATCAAATCCAAAGATTTACATCTAACAAAAAAAGGAGTTTAAACGACGTTTAAACTCCTTTTTTTATTTATTCTAAAAAAAACTTTTTGAGCCTCTTGTCGGATTCGAACCAACGACCCCGAGATTACAAATCACGTGCTCTGGCCAACTGAGCTAAAGAGGCAGTTGGGTAAGCGATCTACATCGCACCGCTACAACTAACGTACCCTTGCTGCGTTCCCACCCTGGGGGGATTGGAAAGGAGCTGGTCGTATAGGACTTACCCGAGCACAAAGATACGATTTTTTTTAATTCCTCAAAAATTTTCATAAACATTTTTATGTTTTCTAACATCAAAAAACAACTTATAAACAAACATGGCATTGCTTTTGTAAAAATCTCAAAAAAAATAAACCAAACTATCCAATACTTTTACTATATTTGCGATAGTTATTAAAAAAAATTGTTATGAAAAAAGTAATGTTTTTATTCATCACCCTTTGCTCATTGAATCTAACATCTTGTATTGTAGATGGTGGACGTGATGGTAGAGATGGTCGTGACGGAAAAGACGGAGTAGATGGTTTTGCTCAATGGGACGTACATACCATGACTATTCAATCAAAAAAATGGGGATTAGAAGATAATGATCCTAATCAGCCTTATTTCTATTATGACTATGAAGATCCTCAATTAACCAGAACTATTGTTGAAAATGGGAATTTAGTTATCACTTGTCAATATGAGAATGAACTTGGAAAATTAGTTTATGCTCCACTTCCGGCGGTAAGACATCATACAGATGGAACTGAATTTTGGACCGAAACATTTGACTATGAATATCGTTTTGATGATGAAAAACAAGCCGGAATTATAAGTTTCACAACGACGTATAGCGATTTCAAAGTATCTACACCTCCGGGAGATTTAGTTCTAAAAATTACATATAATTGGTAATTCAAAATGAAAAAAAACATACTCATTGCAATACTTTTGGTTTGCTCTACAAACTTTATTTTTGCTCAAAACAACGACTCTGAAGAAAAATATTCCTTCGCATTCGATATTGCACCAAGCGTAACTTGGTTTACAAACACAAATTCTACAATAGACATCAATGATGGTGCAAGAGCAAAATTCAGTGGAGGTTTTACTTTTTATGCCAACTATGCATCAGAAAACAAAGTATCAGTTTTTACCGGGATCAACTACAATAGTTATGGCGGTTGGCTAAAAAGCGAACTCTTACCTCTTCGTGCAAGATATGCTTTTCAAGAAATTGAAATCCCTGTCGGAGTTAGACTTCGTAGCAATCCTTTAGATGGTTGGAGAATTGCCTTTCATGCCGGACTTGGTTTAGGAATCACAACAATTGGGAAAGCCACTCTTCCCGGACAATACAAAAATAAAAATTTCGATTACAAACCATCTCCTCTTCGAGCAACGTATCAATTTGCCATTGGAGCAGAATATAATCTACAAATTGTAGCAATTACAGCTAAAATTCGTTATCGAGGAGGAATTTCCAATAGTTATTTTTATAGAGGAAATCAGATTTTCAAACCAATAAATGTTTTAGATTTACAACAAACACATGATGCTCTACACGAAACAATTACATTTCGTCCTTCTATGATAGAGTTAGTATTAGGTGTTATTCTTTAAAAGAAAAAAATATTTCAAATAAAAAAGAGAAGATATTCAATTGAACATCTTCTCTTTTTTTATTGATTGATTAATTTTTCTTATTCTGCAACTACTTCAACAGTTACTTCTGCAGAAACTTCTTTGTGAAGTTTGATTTGAGCTTTGAAAGAACCCAATTCTTTAACTGCATTTTTCACTGAAATTGCTTTTCTATCCACTGTAAGACCAGCTTTTTCAATAGCTTCCGCAACTTGAATTGATGTGATTGAACCAAAAATCTTACCTGATTCGCTTGCTTTCGCTACAATAGTCACTGTAAGTTCGTTCAATTTAGCTGCCAATTCTTCAGCTTCTGCTTTAATCTTCGCCAACTTGTGAGCACGTTGTTTAAGATTTTCAGCTAATACTTTCTTTGCAGAAGGAGTAGCAAGAATAGCTTTCTTTTGAGGGATAAGATAGTTACGTCCATAACCGTCTTTAACAACTACGATTTCATCTTTGAAACCTAAGTTTTGTACGTCTTCTTTCAATATTACTTCCATTGTATTTCTCCTTCTTTTATTATTTCAACATATCAGTTACATAAGGAAGAAGAGCCAAATGACGTGCTCTCTTCACTGCTTGAGCCACTTTGCGTTGGAACTTCAAAGAAGTACCAGTGATACGACGAGGAAGAATTTTACCTTGTTCGTTCAAAAACTTTTTCAAGAATTCAGGATCTTTATAGTCGATATATTTGATTCCATTCTTTTTGAAACGACAATATTTCTTTTTCTTCACATCAACAGATGGAGGAGTAAGATATCTGATTTCTGCGTTATTTACTGCCATTTTTTAATTCTCCTTTTCTTTAGATTTAAGACTAATTCTTTTTTCTGCATATTCTACAGCATACTTGTCCATTGCAAAAGTCAAGAAACGTAGAACGCGTTCGTCACGACGATAAGCAGTTTCAAGTTTAGCTACCACTGATGGATCTGCTTTGAATTGAAGAAGCGAATAAAATCCTGTAGATTTTTTAGCAATTGAATACGCCAATTTCTTCATTCCCCAATTTTCTTCATTGACGATTTCAGCCCCTTCAGCTGTCAATACCGCCTTGAATTTTTCAACCGTTTCCTTCATCTGAGCATCAGACAAAACGGGAGTCAAAATGAAAACGGTTTCGTAATTTTTTAACATAAGTTTTGTGATTAAATGATTAAACTAAAATTGTTTTTCTTTCAAAAAACGACACAAAAGTACGACTTTTTTTTCTATATACCAAACATTTGCACCTTTTTATCCTAAAAAATCAATTCAAAACTTGCACCAAAAAATCCATCATTCTATTTGCAGACGGAATATGTAAACGTTCGATCGGAGAATGAGGACTTTGAATTGTTGGTCCAAATGAAATAATATCCATTTTTGGATATTTTTTCAAAATAATTCCACATTCCAAACCGGCATGAACAACCGTCACATTTGCTTCTTTTCCAAACATTTGCAAGTATTTCGTTTTGCATTTAGTCAAAATATTTGAAGAAAAATTCGGTTCCCAGCCCAGATAATCTTTTCCTTTTTCTACTTTCGGATTCAACAATTTAAAGTTTTCTATTACTTGTTCGCAAGCCCAAAATTTTCGATCTTCGAGAGAACTACGTTGACTCGTTTCTATCAAAATAATCGTTTCATTTGTTGTGATTGCCGCCAAATTTGTAGAAGTTTGTACCAACGTTGGATTTTCTTGATTCATTTCCAACACTCCATGCGGACAATCAACCAATGTATCAATCAATTTATCTGATACTTCTGGCGAAATACACATTTCGATTTTGCTTTTTGAAGAAAGATCAATCTTTAACGATGGTTCGATTTCTCTAAATTGAGTTTCCATATCTGCAATAAAAACATTCAATTGCACACGAGCCGTTTCTTTGTAGGAAGACGGAACCGCCACCAAAGCTTTCGCATCACGAGGAATTGCATTACGAAGATTTCCTCCTTGAATATCAAAGACTCGAAGAGCCGTTTCTTCTTTGACACGTTGTAAATATTGTGCTAATATTTTTATTGCATTGCCTCTGCCTTTATGAATATCTTCTCCCGAATGACCTCCTAACAATCCTCCAACAGAGACTTCAAAACAAAAATAATTGTCTGGTAATTGCTCTCTCTGATATTGCACTCTAAAAAGCGTGTCTAATCCGCCTGCACAACCAACACAAAAATCGCCCTCTTCTTCTGTATCCAAATTCAGTAAAACTTTTCCTTCGAGCCAATTGGATTTCAATGCACTCGCTCCCAACAAACCAACTTCTTCATCTACCGTAAAAAGGCATTCTAACGCAGGGTGAGACACATCTTTTGAAGCCAAGATTGCCATTGACATTGCAAGTCCAATTCCATCGTCTGCTCCCAATGTGGTTCCTTTTGCTTTCATCCAATCGCCTACAATCTCCGTTTGAATGGCATCTTTTTCAAAATCAATTTCCACATCTGGTTCTTTTTCACAAACCATATCCAAATGCGATTGCAAAACAACTGCATCTTCAGTCTCCCGACCTTCTGTTGCACTTTTGCGAATCAACAAATTTCCGACTTCATCAATTTCGTAAAACAAATCATTTTGTTTTGCAAAATCAATCAGATACTGACGAATTTTTTCTTCTTTACCGGAAGGGCGAGGAATTTTATTTATTTCGGCAAAATATTGCCACATCATTTCATTGACATTCATATTTTTAATCTTTTTTTAATAAAAATGCAAAGATAAAAAAAAGCGAGAAATAAATTTTCTCGCTTTCTCAAATTACATCAAAAACCTTTAACTTTGACTAATGATTTGCTCAAACTCTTCCGGAGTAACATTGACTCTCATCACTACTCCTTTTGCGTCAATCAATACATTATTGAATTGACCGGGTTTGAGATTAAATTGCTTTGCCAAATCCGAAGAAAAACCTTCTTCTACATACACATTCTCAATTTGAGAAAGAGAATCGGTGGCAATTGTTTCGTTAAAAATAGATTGATAATGATCAAAAGAATAAGAGACCATGCTCAATCCGTTTGCGTTTTTAATTGATTTTTGCTTGTATTTTTCAACTAATCGGGCAAATCGAACATTTTTTACTCTACTTTCCGCATCATACGTCGCCCAAAAATTGATCAATACCAAATCTCCACTTTCATTATTCAATGTTTGAGAAGAATAAAATGATGTTTCCATCTTCATCTTATCTCCCCTACTTGCCGTATTCGATTGCTTTTCTTTTAAAGAAAAAGACAATAACGAAAGTAGCATCACAAAGAACAATGAAGTAAAAATCATTGTTTTTTTAATCATAAAATAAGTTTTAGTTACTAATGTGGTTTTTTACGAAAATTTTCATAAAAAACCGATAACTGTTACCCTTCGCTTAGGGTAAATATCAAACGACTTTATCTCATTTGACGATGCAAAGATAAAGACTATGTATTTTTTCTCCAAATTTTTAACAATAAAAACATGTTTTTAAACATATTTTTCGCCATTTCATCGTATAATATTCTTACTCCGTTTCGCACTCACTTTCGTTTCTTTGTTGTATCTTTGCGAGAAATACATAATTTTAATTAACAAAAAAAAATGATAAGACATATCGTTCTCTTCAAAATGAAACCTTTTGATTCGACTGAAGAACGAATCAAGAAACTTTCTTCCATTAAAGATGATTTAGAAAATCTAACGAAAATTATTCCCGAAATCAAATTACTAAAAGTAGGGATAAACATGAATCCAAACGAACAATTTGACCTCAGTCTTTTATCCGAATTTGAATCTATGAAAGATCTTGAAATCTATGCAAAACATCCTGATCATGTGGCTGTAGGAAAAGTTATTCGTGAAATTTTAGATGCACGTTCTTGTGTTGATAGCGAATTTTAATTTTATTCAAAAAAAAAAGACTTGCAAGTTTGCAAGTCTTTTTTTTTCTGCATTTTATAAAAATATCTTTTTATTCCCATTCAATGGTTGCCGGTGGTTTTGAAGATATATCATACACAACGCGATTGACACCTTTCACTTTGTTGATAATTTCGTTGGAAACTTTTGCCAAAAATTCGTATGGCAAATGTGCCCAATCGGCAGTCATTGCATCGGTAGATGTTACGGCACGTAGAGCAACTGTATTTTCATACGTACGTTCATCACCCATTACACCAACCGAACGAATTGGAAGCAGAATAGTTCCGGCTTGCCAAACTTTGTCATATAGATTCCATTCACGAAGTCCATTGATATAAATGTCATCTGCTTCTTGTAGAATACGCACTTTTTCAGGAGTAATATCTCCTAAAATTCGGATTCCAAGTCCAGGTCCAGGGAACGGATGACGTTTAATCAAATGACTCATCATGCCTAATTCTTTTCCAACACGACGAACTTCATCTTTGAAAAGCAAACGCAATGGTTCAACTAATTTAAGATTCATTTCTTTAGGCAATCCACCGACATTGTGATGACTTTTTATTACCGTTCCGGTGATAGAAAGAGATTCAATGACATCGGGATAAATTGTTCCTTGTCCCAACCATTTGACATCGGTCATCTTTTTTGCTTCAGCATTAAATACATCGATAAAGCCTTTTCCTATAATTTTGCGTTTAGTTTCCGGATCTGTAACTCCGGCTAATTCGGCATAGAATTTTTCTTTGGCATCAACTCCGATAACGTTTAGTCCAAGATGTTCGTAATCGCGAAGCACGTTTTCAAATTCATTCTTACGCAACAATCCATTATCTACAAAAACACAAGTGAGATTTTTTCCAATCGCTTTGTTTAACAAAACAGCCGTAACCGAAGAATCTACGCCTCCCGAAAGAGCAAGAATAACTTTATCGTTTCCTAATTGCTCTTTGAGCTTTTTCACCGTTTCATCAATGAAAGAAGCTGAAGTCCAATCTTTTGAGCATTCGCAAATATCAAGAAAATTTTCAATAATTCGCATACCACATTCACTATGGAAAACTTCAGGGTGAAATTGTACGCCCCACGTTTTTTCGTCATTCACTTTGTATGCCGCAACACGCACTTGATCGGTAGATGCAATAATTGAGAAATTATCCGGAATGGCAGTAATTGTATCTCCATGAGACATCCAAACTTGTGCTCCTTTTGAAATTTTGCTTAATAATGGATCGTTTTCCACAACAGACAAATTAGCACGACCATATTCACGAGTACCTGCCGGTTCTACTTTTCCACCAGACGTGTGGGATATAAATTGAGCCCCGTAGCAAATGCCTAACACAGGATATTTTCCACGAATATTAGATAGATCGGCTTTGAAAGCAGATTCATCATAAACTGAAAAAGGACTTCCTGAAAGGACGACTCCCATAATTCCTTCTTCATTTCCGAATGGAAATTTATTATAAGGCACAATTTCGCAATACGTATTAAGCTCACGTATTCTTCGTGCAATTAGTTGAGTTGTTTGAGACCCAAAATCAAGAATAATAATTTTTTCTCGCATGATATAATAATTGTTTAGATTTTGTTAAAAACTATAAGTAATTCCGAGCAATCCATGAATGCCAGTTTGTTTGTAACCATACCATTGTTCGGCACGACAATGAAGAATATTATTAAGTTTGATAAACATTCCTAACTTACTATTATGATTGTAATTAAATCCCAAATTGAGATCGTATAAAGTGCCTAATTTATGAATTGCGACAGAACCATCGGCATTGTATTTCAAAGCCTTTCGACCGGTTGCGACATACGTACTAAGATCCGCACTCATTCTTTTTCCGAATTTCATATTTGCACCCACATTCACTTCCCATTCCGGCATTCCCCAAGCTTCTTCGACATTTTTTGTTTCCCAATGATTGTATCGTCCGTCTACGTTAAAAGCGAGCAAATCGTTGAGTGAATAATTTATTTTTATTCCGGCAGTTAATTTATTGGCATTATCATAAATCGAAGAAAAAACGTTACTCATCACAACGTTATTTGCTGCGTCGGTCATAGTTTGATTAACAAAGAAAATTTGATTTTTCTTCATTTTGTAACTTACATAAATATCGGTAAGTAAATTATGAATAAATTTTATTTTGAATCCTCCATAAACATCTAAAGGAGTATAAGTATTTTTGAAATTTTGATTCAAATCAATATAATGATTCAAATTAAGTGTATTTTGCAAAGTGTTGGCTTGATAATCTCCTTCAATTCCGGCATATATAAATAATGCTTTTTTGATAATTGCAAAATTCGCTTTAATATCTGCAGAAGGAACAAAAACTTGTCCTGTCGTAGAGAAATATCCATTGAATCCTATGCGAAGAAACCATCTTTCTTGAATAAATTGAAAATAAGGATTAAGCAAAAAGATGTGATTTTGTAAAGTCGGAGCTGTGGCAAAAGTATTTATTTTGTTTGTGTTATAAATAGCATTTTGCATTTTAAAATCAATTCCCCAATTATTTTCATCTAAAGAACGTTGATACTTCGCATTTGTCGAGATAAAATGTTCGCCCAATCCTGCATTTCCTTGCAAACCATCGTATTCCACTTGTATGGAAAAACGATTCAAACTTTCTTCATCAGGCAAAGATTTATAACCCAAAGTTGCGTTCCAAGTATGAATTGATGCCATTTTTGTGAAATAATCCGAACCTACAACCGTTTGATTATTAAATGTGTAAGATTCATTTGCGAGCAACTCATTTTTTCCGTAATAATTAAATCCACGGAATGAATATCCTCCTCCGACAAAAAAATCACCTTTTTCAAAATGTCTCGTAAATGCCAACGCACCATCAGATTTATGATGCATCATGTCTGTTGATTTATTGCTAAACAAACCTTTGTGATTGATGGTCAAATCAAAACTATATTTTGGTTTGGTAATAATCGGAACATTTAAGTCAAGCAATGAATGCCAAATAAATCCGAATCCTAATCGAAAAAATCCATTTTTATAATTCGGAATCGGTGATTGTTTTAGTCTTGCCGACTCCAATGTTCTGATTTCAAAATTTGGTGTCAACAAAGTTGAATAATTGGAATAAATCGCCGGTTCGACTTCGATTTCCGGTTCTTGCATTGCCGGAATTTCATTTATTTTGCTTACTTCTCTAATATTTGGAGTATAAGCTTTTTCAATCGTCACATTTTTCTTAATGACAATTGTATCTTCTGTTTGACTCGTTGGATTATTTGTTGCAGTTTGACTTTGTGCAACAACTGAAAACACTGAGATCCAACTTGTTAGAATTATAAAAATTTGTTTTTTCAGCATAAGAGAAATTATTATGCAATATTTCGTTGTTTTTTTATTGTTTCGTAAGCTTCGTTGATCGAACGGAATTTTTCGGTAGCCTTTTGTTTAATATCATTTCCTAAATTATTGACTTTGTCCGGATGATATTTCATTGCCATTTTTCGATACGCTTTTTTCACTTCATCATTTGTCGCAGATGGTTCTATTTCTAAGACTTTGTAAGCCCAATCCTTATCTGTTTGTTTTTCAAAAATAGAAAGCAAAGACTGATAATCTTGAGTTGTAATCTGCATTGTTTGAGCAATGGCATTGATCATTTTGCTTTCTTCCGGAGAAAATTCTCCATCAGCATGAGCAATGTCGAGCAACAACTGAACGATCATCAAACGGGAAGAATAACTCGTATTTTGCATAATTTGGCGAGCCATCACCAACTCATCGTATTCTTTTCCCAAAAGATCTTTCAAGATTTTCAAATATGCAAGAGCTTTTTCTTCGCCAAATGAATTTTTAAGCCAAGTTTTAACTACCGCCAATTCCGAACGCAAAATCCGTTGATCTGCTTTCATGACCGACGCAATCAACACCAAAAATGAAAGCAAAAAATTATTTTCTTGTTGTTGCTTGCTATTTTTTGTGTCAATTTCATTATCAAATAACGAACTTCCCAAAATAGACCCAAGAATTGCTCCAATCGGTCCTGCTAAGACCCAACCTAAACCTCCTAAAAATATGGATTTCCAATTCATAAAAATAAGTTTTTTTTTACTGATTGATTATTTGTTCTTCTTCCACAACCGGAATTTGTTCTTGTTTTTCTTCTATAACAGCGGTTTCTCGTTCTTGAATTTGATCCAAACGTTCTTGTATCAAATCTTGAATCGAATCTTTTTGTTTGTAATTTTCTTGTAAACTGAGCAAATATTGTTTTGCTTGAAAATCATCTTTTCGATAAATATAAATATCTGCCAAAAGGACAAAAGCACGAGCCAACCAATATTGATGAGGTGTTCCTTTTTCGATAAAATTCATGATTTCATTTTCGGACTCTTTATCTTTTTTGATTTCAAACAAATGATTTGCCACAAGATATTTTGCCTCTGCACCATTTGCAGTTCGAGTATCTTTGGACAATAAAAAAAGATCTTTTTGTGCTTTTTCATTTTCTCCAATTTGAAGATATGCTTTTGCTAAATAATATCTTGCTTCATTTTCCAATTCGCTACTGATTGTTTTTCCACTCAAAATATTTGTCGCACTTGCAATTGTTCCATTTGCGTCATTAAGCAAAAAACTACAACGGAGCACACCAATTTTTGCGGCAGTCATATTGTCTGGCTCTTGTGCTATAATTTGTAATTTTTTGAAAGCTTCCAATGCCGTATTATAATCTGTTTTGTCGTAAGCAATTTCAGAAAGACGCACAAGAATAACTTCCATATACGAATTTCCTTCCATTTTTGCCAATGCACGATAAAGTTCAAATGCTTCGTCCTTTTTGTCGGCATTATAGTAGCAATCAGCCAAATAATATTTTGCAGGAAGGCAGAATCGACCAACTTCTGTATCGCAAAAATTATGAATATATTTTTCAAAAGCCATAGTTGCAGTAGCCGTTTCACCTTTCATATAAATACGCTCTGCAGCAAGATACGTGAGCGAATCTTCTTTAGTTGGATCAGTCAAAACGATATTTGAACCAAGATCTCTTGTATACGCAAAATATTGATCTACTTCATTTTTGTCGATATAAATTGTTTCCAACATAGCAAGAGCCGTGCGAGTTTCTTCACTATTAGGATAATTGGCAACGACAGATTTGTAAGCGACAATCGCTTTATCATAATCTTCTGCATTGTAATAAAGCATACCCAATTCCAAAGACGCTTTTCTCGAAAGTGGTGACATTGGAAATTTTTGCATCAAAGTCTTATATGTTTCAATTGCTTTTGCATCTTGTTCGGTCAAAATATATGCTCGAGCCATTTCATAATAAGCATCGTCAATGTAATCCGATTTTGGATAATTTGTCATAAGTTTTGACAAACCGTTTATTTTTCCAATATAATTTTTGCGTAATCCTTGCACATAAGCACGTTGAAAAGCCGGATAATCGCCTTGTCTTCCTCCTATTCCGAAAGAAAGCGTGTAATATTTTTCGGCATTGATCAGATCACGAAGAACAAAAAAACAATCGCCTAAACGATCTAGAGCATCTGTATAGGTTTCTTTCTTCTTATTTTGTTCTTGTACTTCATA
>JAGCLW010000063.1 GCA_017646805.1 Paludibacteraceae bacterium
CTCCGTTTAGGAAATATCTTGTGCCGTCTTTCTCGATATAGATTATTCCGTTGCGGTCAATGATTTTCTTCACCTCGCTCTTTTCTACTGTGTTTTCTACTGTGGCTTCATTCACGCCAGTGGCAGGAATGGCTTGTATGTTTGTGAAATTCTCCCAGTCTTCTGCTCTTTCGTATGCATTAACGCTTCCAGCTGGCACATACAGAGGAATGTTGTAATCTGGCATATCTAAAAAACCGTTGGCGTAGCCATACTCGTTGACACATAACGGAGGGTTTGTTGCTTCCACTGTCATGCTTGTCAGTCCTGTGCAGCCTTCGAACGCAGAATCTCCAATGCTTGTGACGCTGTTCGGGATGGTAATGCTTGTCAATCCTGTGCAGCCTCTGAACGCCTGATATCCAATGCTTGTCACGTCATTGCCAATTGTTATGCTTGTCAATCCTGTGCAGCCATAGAACGCCTCTCTTCCAATGCTTGTGACGCTGTTCGGAATCTCAACACTTGTCAACTTGCTGCATTTGCAGAACGCAAAATCTCCAATGCTTGTGACGCCATTGCCAATTGTTACGCTTGTCAGTCCTGTGCAGCCTCTGAACGCATACTCGCCAATGCTTGTGACGCTGTTCGGGATGGTAATGTTTGTCAGTCCTGTGCAGCCATAGAACGCAAAATCTCCAATGCTTGTGACGCCATTGCCAATTGTTACGCTTGTCAGTCCTGTGCAGTCTTCGAACGCAGCATTTCCAATGCTTGTGACGCTGTTCGGAATGGTAACGCTTGTCAGTCCTGTGCAGTCATAGAACGCCCCTCTTCTAATGCTTGTGACGCTGTTTGGGATGGTGACGCTTCCAGTTTTTCCCGGTGGACATATTATTAATGTCTTCTTGTCTTTGCTGTACAAAACTCCGTCTATTGAAGCGTAGTTTAAGTTGTCTTCTGCAACATTTATGCTTGTCAATCCTGTGC
This sequence comes from Paludibacteraceae bacterium, assembly GCA_017646805.1. Classification (GTDB taxonomy): domain Bacteria; phylum Bacteroidota; class Bacteroidia; order Bacteroidales; family Paludibacteraceae; genus UBA4363. Next base: position 970 of record JAGCLW010000063.1, read on the forward strand.
AGCCATCGAACGCATCTTCTCCAATGCTTGTGACACTGTTCGGGATGGTAATGCTCGTCAGTCCTGTGCAGTCACGGAACGCGGCATATCCAATGCTTGTGACGCCATTTTCTATTACAACCTTTTTGATATCTGAACTATAAGTACTCCATGGAACATTTGATGAATCATAATCTTTCATATCTCCCGTTCCGCTGATAGTAAGTGTGCCGGTGGATGACACATAAGAGTAAGTCACATTACTGCCGCACTTGCCGCTTGCGTCTGCCCATGCGAGGGTTGTGGCGCATATTGCCACAATTAATGTAAATAATTTTTTCATGTTTTTAAAATTTTAGATTTTTGAAATTCAGTTGTTATGGTTGTTTAATGATTAAATTCGTCTTCAAATTAAAGAGTCATTGATTTCTTTTAAATAAGAAAATTTGCCTACCTTGGTTGTGCTTAATATGCTCATAACTATTAAGATTGTTTTGCCTACTCTTTATCGGATTTTCGGCTTGCTCCGTCCTACTCGTTTCGTTTTTCGGTTACACGTTGCTTCTTTTTTGCAGAATGCAATAACACCATTTTTTAGGTTGCCAACCTTCTAAGGCACACAGTTGTTTTTAGTTACGCTCGTCAATAGCTTAAAAAAAATCGACCAAACACCAAAAAGAAACGTGGACATTCTCGTCTACATCCCGGGTGTTTGGCCTAACCCTCAATCTCAGACAAGAAATGCCCACGTTATTAACGCAGGCATTCGTAACTGTCGTCTGAGATTGATTCCTTCGGTGGCCAAACTTTAGGATGTTTTCAGAACAGCAACGAACGCTATGATTACTAATATTTTATTCTATTCTATTTCAATATTCTATCTCGTTTTGTTACACAATTATTTATGTTTGAAAAATTTTTAATGGAATTTACATTTTTGCTTTAGCAGCTTCTTTCATATCGGAAAATGCTTTTTTGAAAAAATTTATAACCTTCATAATCTTAATTTTAAAATGAGGCATAAAAATTTTTTGAGTACAACACACAAAGATACTTTTTCTTTTCGATAAAAAAAATGTTTGATATAAAAATATTCATTTCCCTTTTTTAGCGGTGTTTTTTGTTAAATATTTGTTTTTTTCAAAAAATATTCTCACTTTTGCAAATTGAATGATTTTTAGTGCTTTTGAGGCATTATTTTTGTAAAAAAACGCGAAAAGATAAATAACAAAATAAACATTCTATTTTTATGAAAAAGAATTTATTGATGGCGATTGCCACTCTTGCCCTTGTTTTTTCTTTCTCAGCATGTAAGAAAATGGGCTCGCTCTCTCAAGAGTATTTCAAAGTAGAACCAGCCGTTCTTGAAGCAAAAGGAGGTATGGTTAATGCGAAAATTTCAGGAACATTCCCTGAAAAGTATTTTAAGAAAAAAGCAACAGTAGTTCTTACTCCGATTATCAAATATAATGGTACGGAAGAACGTCTTAATCCTGCTACATTCCAAGGAGAAGGAGTGCTTGGAAACAACAAGAAAATTTCTTACAAAGCAGGAGGAACATATACTCATCGTATAGAGTTTGAATTCAAACCAGGAATGGAAAAAGCGGAACTTTTCTTGGAATTTGAAGTTCAAATGGGAAGCAAGACAGAAAAACTTCCTGCAGTAAAAGTGGCAGATGGAATCAATTGCACTTACATGCTTGCTAAAGGAGAAATGATGAAACCTGCTTTTGCAGAAAATGAATTTCAACGTACTATCGTTTCAGCACAAGAAGCCGACATCAATTTCCTTGTTGCACAAGCAAATATTCGCTCGTCAGAATTGAATAAAGATGAAATTGTTGCACTTACAAATAAATTGCAAGAAGTGTCGAATACCGAAGGATCTTCTATTACTGCAGTTGAAATTTCAGGATATGCGTCTCCAGAAGGTTCTCTCGGATTGAACACATCTCTTGCAGAACGTCGTGAGCAAGTTGCGGTTGATTACATCAACAAGCAAATGAAAAAATTGCAATCGGCAGTAGAAATAGATTCTCGTTATACTGCAGAAGACTGGGAAGGATTCCAACAATTGGTTTCTAATTCTTCTATTCAAGATAAAGAATTGATTTTGAATGTATTGTCTCAATTTTCAGATCCAGAACAACGTGAAATGGAAATTCGTAAATTGTCGGCTGCATTCAAAGCTCTTGCAACAGACATTCTTCCTCAACTTCGTCGTTCAAAAATGAAAGTTTCGTTCGAACTTTCAGGAAAAACAGACGAACAACTTGTTTCCGGAGCAAAAACAGCAGCAGATTCTATGACAGTAGAAGAATTGCTTTATGCAGGAACTTTGGTTAATTCGGCAGACGAAAAAGTAGAAATTTATTCAAAAGCGGCAGAACTTTATCCAGAAGATTGGCGTACAATTAACAATTTAGGAGCTGCAAAATTCCTTCAAGGAAATATAGATGAAGCAGAACAATTGTTCTCTAAAGCAATTGACATGAATTCTTCAGCAAAAGAAACAAATTATAACTGGGGAGTTACAAAATTGACTAAAGGTGAAGTGAAAATTGCAGAATCTTTCCTTGGAAAAGCAGCCGGAATCGGAGATATGCTTGATGCTGCTCTTGGTGTAATTTACCTTCATAAAGGAGATTACGGTGCAGCAACTAAGGCTTTGAATAAAGATAAATCAAATAATAATGCAATTGCAAAATTGGTTGTGAAAGATGTAGCTTCGGCACAAGCAATTCTTGCAGAAGTAGAAACTCCAACGGCACTTACAGCATATCTTAAAGCGATTGCATTTGCTCGTCAAGGAGACAAAGCGTCTGCATTGTCAAATCTTAAAGAAGCAGCAACAAAAGATGCAGATCTTAAAGCTCGTGCAGCGGTAGATATTGAATTTGCTAAATATCGTGAAGATGCAGAATTTGCATCAATTGTAAAATAATCTGTAAGTTTTTTCTATGAAAAACAGGAGAAAGGGTGATAATTTTGTATCACTCTTTCTTTTTTTTGTAAAAAAACACTATCTTTGTACCCGAAAGATGAGTTAAACGAAGGGAAGAGACGCAGAATGTTGCGTCTCTCTCTTTTTATTATAGTTTTTATGGATAAAATATTATTGGTTCAGACAATAGAAGAAGCAATCAAGAATACAGATTATTTTTTGGTAGATGTGCGTATTTTGCCAGGAAATGAAGTGATTGTTGAAATTGACAATAAATCGGGAGTTGATTTAGATTTTTGTGCTGCATTGAATCGTAAGATAGAAGCAGTGTTTGATCGAGATGTTGAGGATTATTCTTTGGAAGTGGGAAGTGCCGGTCTGACAGCTCCATTCAAAGTTAGAGGACAATATGAGAAAAATTTAAATAACACGGTTGAAGTTCTTACGAAAGATGGAAGGAAGTTGTATGGAGTGCTTGTTGCAGTGGAAGATTCTTTATTTACGATAGAAATGGAGAAGAAAATTAAGCCTGAAGGGGCTAAAAAGAAAATACTCGTAAAAGAACAAGAATCTTTTGCTTATGATGCGGTAAAGTATGTTAAATATGATTTTAAAGTATAAATTTGATAAATATCTATAAATAATCATGGCGAAAAAAGAAACAGTAAACTTGGTTGAGACTTTTGCTGAGTTTAAAGAACAAAAAAACATTGATCATTCTACTCTTATTGGTGTTTTAGAAGAATCTATTCGTAAAGTTATTATTAATTTGTTTGGTTCAGACGAAAATTATGACATTGTCATCAATCCAGGTAAGGGAGATTTTCAAATTATGCGTAGTCGTGTGGTTGTTGCCGACGATGAATTAGAAGATGAAAACAAACAAATTTCTTTGTCTGAAGCACGTAAAATTGATGAAGATTTTGAAGTTGGAGAAGATGTTTCTGATGAAGTTAATTTTCTTAGTTTTGGACGTCGTGCAGTGATTATCCTTCGTCAAACATTGGCGTCAAAAGTGCTTGAATTGCAAAAGGATAGTCTTTATACAAAGTATAGCGAAAAGGTCGGAAAAATTGTTTCGGGAGAAGTTTATCAATTGTGGAAAAAAGAAATTCTTATTTTGGATGATGACCACAACGAAATGTTGCTTCCTAAATCAGAACAAATACCTACCGACCATTTTAAGAAAGGAGATATTGTTCGTGCAGTAGTGGCAAAAGTGGATAATAATCATAATAATCCTAAAATTATTTTGTCTCGTACAACACCTCTTTTTCTCGAACGTTTGTTTGAACTTGAAGTTCCGGAAATTCAAGAAGGTCTTATCACAATCAAAGCTATTGCACGTATCCCAGGAGAACGTGCTAAGGTGGCGGTAGAATCGTATGATTCAAATATAGATCCGGTAGGAGCTAGCGTTGGTGTAAAAGGAGCTCGAATTCATGGTATTGTGAGAGAATTGAAAAACGAAAATATTGATGTTTTGAATTATTCAGAAAATGTAAGTTTGTTTATTTCTCGTGCATTGGCTCCTGCAAAAATATCTTCGATTCGTTTGAATGAAGAAGAAAAGAAAGCAGAAATTTATCTTCAACCGGAAGAAGTTTCTTTGGCAATCGGAAAAGGCGGAGCGAATATTAAATTGGCATCAATGCTTTGTGGATATACACTTGATGTTTTCCGTGAATTGGACGATCAAGAAGAAGATGATATTTATCTTGACGAGTTTAAAGATGAGATTGACGAATGGGTGATAGATGCGGTTAAAGCAATCGGTCTTGATACGGCTCGATCTGTTCTTTCTATGCCAAGAGAAGCTTTAATAGAGCGTGCCGATTTGGAAGAAGAAACTGTAGATAATTTGCTTGAAATACTTCGTGCAGAATTAGAAGACTAATTTTTATAAACCCCTTTGCTTAATACTTGATGAGAATAAATAAAGCTTTAAAAGAATTAAATGTTGGACTCGATACGGTTGTTGAGTTCTTGCATGAAAAAGGTTACACTGATGTAAAGTCTGACCTTAATGGAAAAATTTCAGATGAACAATTTGATTTGCTTGTTGAAGAATTTGCTAAAGACAAAAAAATCAAAATGGAATCGGAAAAACTTCGAGAACAAAAAAAATCGAAAGATGTAGCTCCAACTGTTGCTATTGATGGTTTTGGCGAACAAAAAGAAGAAAAACCAGCAACGCAAGAGCCTGAAGTAATCAAAGTTGAGATTGATACGAAAAAATTACCTAAACTGAAACCTGTAGGAAAAATCGATCTTGACAAAAACAATATGCCTAAAAAAGAAGAGGCGAAGAAGGTTGAACCTGAGATAAATGAAGAAAAAAACATTTCTAAAGAAATAGAAATAATCGATTCTTCAAAAGAAGAAGTATTTTCTTTAAAATCCAAACCAACAACCGAAGGTCCTAAAGTTTTAGGCAAAATAGATCTTTCATCAATAAATGATAAAACTCGTCCAAGTAAAAAATCAAAAGAAGAATTGAAGCGTGAACGCGACAAACGAAACAAAGTCGCACAAGGTCAATCTCAATCTTCAAATCAATCAAATCAAGGAAAAGGGGGAGAGCACAATAAGAAAAAACGTGCTCGTATCAATCAAGAACGAGTTGATATAAACAATGCAAATGTTGGGGCTCAAAATAATCAAAAAAATAATGCAAAGGGAAATAATGGGCAACCAAATGCAAATAATCACAAGAAAAACAAAAAGAATAAAAACAACGCTCCTGTAGCAAAAGAAGTTTCGGAAGAAGACGTACAACGTCAAATAAAAGAAACTCTTGCCCGACTTACTGAAAAGAAAGTAAAAGGAGCAAAATATCGTAAAGATAAACGTGAGGCTGCCTCTGCTCGTCAAGAACAACAAGAAGAACTTGCTCGTCAAGAAAATCAAATTATCAAGTTGACCGAATTTGTCACTGCAAATGAATTGGCAACAATGATGAATGTTTCTGTAAATCAAGTTATTGGAACTTGTATGACATTGGGAATCATGGTGTCAATCAATCAACGTCTTGACGCAGAAACAATAAATATCGTAGCTGAAGAATTTGGGTTTAAAACAGAATTCGTTTCGGCAGAAGTAGCCGAAGCAATTGCCGAAGAAGAAGACAAAGAAGAAGATCTTCTACCACGTGCTCCAATTGTAACAGTAATGGGACATGTCGATCATGGAAAAACTTCTCTTTTGGATTACATTCGTAAAGCAAATGTTATTGCAGGAGAAGCAGGTGGAATTACGCAACATATTGGTGCATATCATGTGACTCTTGACAATGGTCGAAAAATCACGTTCCTTGATACTCCGGGACACGAAGCTTTCACGGCAATGCGTGCTCGTGGAGCAAAAGTTACGGATATTGCAATTATTATTGTTGCAGCAGATGATAATGTGATGCCACAAACAAAAGAAGCAATCAATCACGCTTCGGCGGCAGGAGTTCCTATTGTATTTGCAATAAATAAGATTGACAAAGAATCCGCAAATCCGGATAAAATCAAAGAAGAATTGGCGACTTTGAATTACCTTGTAGAAGAGTGGGGAGGAAAGTATCAATCGCAAGATATTTCAGCGAAAAAAGGATTAAATGTAAACGAATTATTGGAAAAAGTTTTGCTCGAAGCAGACTTGTTGGAATTGAAAGCAAATCCAAATCGTAAAGCCGTTGCTTCAGTCATTGAATCTTCGTTGGATAAAGGTCGTGGATACGTATCTACAGTTCTTGTTCAAACAGGAACATTACGCGTCGGAGATGTTGTTCTTGCCGGACAATATTACGGAAAAGTAAAGGCAATGTTTAACGAACGAAATCAACGTATTACGGAGGTCGGACCTTCAGAACCGGCATTGATTCTTGGGTTAAATGGAGCTCCGACTGCGGGAGACAATTTGAACGTAATGTCGAGCGAACAAGAAGCTCGTGAGATAGCAAATAAACGAGAACAATTGCAACGTGAACAAGGACTTCGTACAACAACTCATTTGACACTTGAAGAAATCGCACGTCGTAAGGCATTAGGAAATTTCCAAGAATTAAATGTAATTGTAAAAGGAGACGTAGACGGTTCTATAGAAGCACTTTCAGATTCTCTCATCAAACTTTCTACAGAAGAAATACAAGTGAATGTTATTCATAAAGCAGTTGGTGCTATTTCCGAATCTGACGTAATGCTTGCTGCAACTTCTGATGCAATTATTTTTGGATTCCAAGTTCGTCCGACAGTAGAAGCTCGTCGTAGTGCGGAACACGAAGGCGTGGATATTCGTTTGTATTCAATTATTTACGATGCAATAGAAGATTTGAAAGATGCAATGGAAGGAATGCTTTCTCCAGAATTGAAAGAAGAATTCCAAGCAAATGTGGAAGTACGCGAAGTGTTTAAAATTTCCAAAGTCGGAACGATTGCCGGCTGTATGGTAAAAGAAGGAACGGTGAAACGTACATCAAAAATTCGTGTTATTCGTGATGGAATTGTTGTATATACAGGCGAGCTTGGATCGCTTAAGGTTTACAAAGATGACGTAAAAGAAGTCAAACACGGACACGAATGCGGACTTAATATTGCAGGCTACAATGATATTCAAATTGGAGATATTATTGAAGCATACGAAATGACGGAAGTGAAGCGAAAATTATAAAAAAAACTGTGGTAGTTTTTGATATTATCATATTAGTTGTGTTTGCTTATGCAACAATAAGAGGCCTATTCAAGGGCGCTATTTCAGAATTAGCGTCCTTGTTTGGTGTTGTATTGGGAATTTTTTGCGCTCGTTCGTTTTCCTTTGAAATATCAGAATCCGTAGCAACGTATTTTTCTATCGAAGAAAAATATGCTGTTTTGATTTCATATTTAATTTTATTCCTTGGAGCAATTCTTATCGTTTTATTATTTTCTCGAATTTTGAATCAGATTCTAAATAAAATGATGCTTGGTTGGCTCAACAAATTGTTTGGAGGAATTTATGCTTTGACAAAATATGTCTTGATCGCCAGTGTTTTGGTTTTTGTTTTTCATTTGTTTAACGAACAATTTCACTTTTTATCAAAAGAGACAATTGCGTCTTCAAAATTGTATCAGCCATTACTTTTGTTGGCTGAAAAATTATTAAATTATCCATTTAATTCACACATCAATTACTAATTTTTTATTAACTTGGAAGATAATCAAAAACTTTTGAAGGAAATTACCAGTGGTGAATATAAGTATGGATTTACCACTGATATTGATACCGAATATATTCCTACGGGTTTGAATGAGGATATTGTTCGACTTATTTCTGCGAAAAAAAATGAACCGGAATGGTTGCTTGATTTTCGTTTGAAAGCTTTTCGACATTGGCAAACGTTAGAAATGCCACAATGGGCTCATCTTGATGTGCCGGAAATTGATTTTCAGTTGATTGCGTATTATGCTGCACCAAAGAAAAAGGAAGGTCCGAAGTCGTTGGACGAAGTTGATCCGGAGTTATTGAAAACGTTTGATAAACTCGGAATTCCTCTTGAAGAGCAAAAAATGCATTTGGGTATGGCTGTTGATGCGATTGTTGATAGTGTTTCGGTAAAAACGACACATAAAGAAAAATTGGCGGAAAAAGGAATCATTTTTTGTTCTATTAGTGAAGCTGTACAGGATTATCCGGATCTTGTTCGTCAATATATGGGATCGGTTGTTCCTTATACGGATAATTTTTTTGCGGCACTTAATTCTGCCGTATTCAGCGATGGTTCGTTTGTTTATATTCCCAAAGGCGTACGTTGTCCGATGGAATTATCTTCGTATTTTAGAATTAATGCGATTAACACAGGGCAATTTGAACGTACGTTGATTATTGCCGATGATGATTCGTATGTTTCTTATTTGGAAGGTTGTACGGCTCCACAACGAGATGAAAATCAGTTGCATGCAGCGATAGTGGAAATAATCACGAATGAGCGTGCAGAGGTGAAGTATTCTACGGTTCAGAATTGGTATCCGGGCGACAAAGAAGGCAAAGGTGGAGTTTATAATTTTGTTACCAAAAGAGGAATTTGCAAAGGGGATAATTCAAAAATTTCGTGGACGCAAGTAGAAACCGGTTCGGCAATTACATGGAAATATCCGAGTTGTATTCTGAAAGGCGATAATTCAATTGGAGAATTTTATTCTGTTGCGGTTACGAATAATTATCAACAAGCGGATACAGGGACAAAAATGATTCATATAGGAAAAAACACAAAGAGTCATATTGTTAGCAAAGGTATTTCGGCTGGTCATAGTCAAAATAGTTATCGAGGATTGGTGAAAGTTGTTCCTGCGGCGGAAAATGCACGAAACTTTTCGCAATGCGATAGTTTGTTGATGGGCGATAAATGTGGAGCTCATACGTTTCCTTACATGGAAGTCGATAATGATACCGCAATTGTTGAACATGAAGCGACAACGTCAAAAATCAGTGAAGATCAGGTTTTTTATTGTAATCAACGAGGAATTTCGACGGAAGATGCCGTTGGACTTATTGTAAATGGATATGCCAAAGAGGTAATCAATAAATTGCCGATGGAATTTGCGGTAGAGGCTCAACGTCTTTTGCAAATCAGTCTTGAGGGTAGTGTTGGATAATTATAAAAAAATTGTCAAATGTTAGAAATAAAAAATTTGCATGCCAATATCAATGGCAAAGAAATATTGAAAGGAATAAATCTCGTGGTTAATCCGGGAGAAGTTCATGCGATTATGGGACCGAATGGAAGCGGAAAAAGTACGCTTTCGTCAGTTATTGCCGGAAATCCTGCATTTGAAGTGACTAAAGGAGAAATAATTTTCAATGGGAAAAATTTGCTGGATCTTTCTCCGGAAGATCGTTCTCGCGAAGGGATTTTTTTGAGTTTTCAATATCCGGTTGAAATTCCTGGTGTAAGTATGGTTAATTTTATGCGTACAGCAGTGAACGAACATCGTAAATATAAAGGTTTGGAATCTCTTTCGGCATCTGATTTTTTGAAATTGATGCGTGAAAAAAAAGAAGTTGTTGAATTAGACAATAAATTGGCAAATCGTTCGGTGAATGAAGGTTTTTCCGGAGGAGAAAAAAAACGTAATGAGATATTTCAAATGGCAATGCTTGAACCAAAGTTGTCTATTTTAGATGAAACGGATTCGGGATTGGATATTGACGCTTTGCGGATTGTTGCTTCGGGTGTGAATAAACTTAAAACTGCTGATAATTCAACAATTGTGATTACGCATTATCAACGTTTGTTGGATTACATTGTGCCAGATATTGTACATGTGCTTTATAAAGGAAAAATTGTAAAAACGGCGGGGAAAGAACTTGTTATGGAGCTTGAAGAGAAAGGTTATGATTGGATTAAACGTGAATTAGGAGAAATGTAAAAATGCTTGCAGAACAACAATATATTGAATTGTTTCAAAAATATCGTTCGGAAATAGATTCTCATGCTTCAAGTTTGATGAATGAGGAACGAGCGTTTTCGTTTGATTTTTTTGCAAAAAAAGGATTTCCCAATCAACGAGATGAGGATTTTTTGCATATTAATCTTGAGAAACAATTTTCAAATGATTATGGAATGAACCTTAAAGCAGTTGATTTTAAGGTGGATCCATATAAGTTTTTTCGTTGTACGGTGCCCGGAATCAATTCGCACATGTTTTTCGTGATCAACGATCAATTTTATCCAAACGTGCAATTGAAATATGAATTACCCCAAGGCGTGATTGCAGGAAGTCTTCGAGAAATGTCGAAAAAATATCCGGAATTGATTCGTTCGTATTATAACAAATTGGCAAAAAACACGACAGATACAACAGTTCATTTTAATACGGCATTTGCACAAGATGGATTTTTTCTTTATGTGCCTAAAGGAGTTGTCGTCGAAAAGACAATACAATTGGTTAATATGATGTATGGCGGTGTGGATATGATGGCAAATAGTCGTAATTTGATCGTCATAGAAGAAGGTGCTTCGGCAAAATTACTCGTTTGTGGTCATGCGATGGAAGAAAGATCGTATTTGGCAAATCGAGTGACAGAAGTTTTTGTGGGAAAAGGGGCAAAATACGATCATTATAAATTGGAAAATACGAACGAAAAGATGACAAATGTAGGGTCTCTTTTTGTCTCTCAAGATCAAGAATCTGAGGTGGTGATTTCGGAAATTACACTTCAAAATGGCTTGACACGAAACAATGTCGTTGTAAATCTTGATGGAGAATATTCGTCTGTGGTTCTTGGCGGAATGGCGATCAATGATTGTCATCAACATACAGATACACATACGATAATAAATCATAATCAGCCGAATTGTTCGAGCAAAGAGCTTTACAAATATGTTCTTGATGGAGAAGCTACGGGTGCATTTGATGGACGTATTTTGGTAAAAAAAGATGCACAAAAGACGTCGGCTCACCAAACGAATAGAAATATTTGTTTGAATAAAAAAGCAAAAATGTATACAAAACCACATCTTGAAATTTATGCAGATGATGTCTCTTGTTCGCATGGAGCAACGGTTGGACAATTAGATGATTCGACGGTGTTTTATTTGCGTTCGCGAGGAATTTCGGAAGTAGAAGCGAAAATGCTTTTGATGTTTGCATTTGTCAATGATGTGGAGGAATTGATTCGAGTTCCGGCACTTCAAGATACAATTCGGTTGTTGGTCGAAAAACGTTTTCGAGGAGAATTAAACAAAAAATGTGAAGGTTGTTCTTCTCATTGTAAATAAAAAAAAAGACGCTATGAAAGTAGCGTCTTTTTTTGTGGCAATTTTAGTGTTTTTGTTGAAAAAATTTCATTGCATTTTCTCCCGTGCAGTGGCAAGTTTCGATTTTTGTTTGCGGATAATTTTTTTGCAAAAAAGTTGCAATTTTCAAAAGTTCATCATCGCTTTCAAACGTTTGCCCATCTCGAGGATCAAGCAAATGGAATCCTCCAACAATATGAGTGATATTTTTTATTCCTTTTTCGTTTGCACTTTTCAAAATATTGAGAATTCCATTATGACAACAACCTGTAAAAATTAGTGTGGCATCGTCTGTTGTGACGGAAAAAATCAATTCATGTTCAAACGAATCGACAAGAATTTCGGTTGAATCAGGAAGTTTTGTTTTTAAGTTTTTGTTTGCTTTTGGTTTGGGAAAAATATTGGAAGAATTGCCGAAGATTTTTATAAAATTGTTGATTGTTTTTTCTTCTCCATCTTCGATCCAAATCATTTGATTGTGAAGTTGATTGAGATCGATGGGAGTGGAAATATCTCTCAATTGATTGTTTCGTTCCGAATAAAAATGTGTGTTTTTCAATCGTTTTGAGGCGATGATTTTTACGGAATGATTTTTATTGATCACTGCTTCAAGTCCTCCGGTGTGATCACGATGTCCGTGAGAAAGAAAAACGTAGTCAATGGAAGCGAGATTTATTCCCAATATTTGAGCGTTATAAGAAAGTGTTTCCGGAGAACTTCCGGTGTCTAACAAAATTTTCACATTGTTTGCTTCTAAATATATGCAAAGTCCGTGTTCTGTTTTTAAACGATTGTCGGTCAGGTGATTGTTGATGACGAATGTGTATTTCATTTATACGTTTTTGATTACTTTGGTGTAGTAAGAAAGCAAAATTGTTGTCAAAGGAAGAGCAACAATCATTCCCGCAATACCGAACAACGATCCCCAAATAGATAGAGAAAGGAGAATGACGGCGGGATTTAGTCCCATCGCATTTCCCATGATTTTTGGAATTAAAAAAAGATCTTCAATGATTTGAACGATTCCCATGACAGCGAGAGATTCTAATCCCATTATCCACCAATTTAGTCCTGATTGTTGGGCTCCGATAAATGCGAATAATAGGACAACGGGCAACATGATTGTTTTTAGATAAGGTACGAGCGTGAGAATTCCCATGGATAATCCTAAAATAATTCCCAATGGAAGATCGATAAAGTAAAATCCAATTGATAGAAGCAATCCCGCAATAGAAGCAATTACCAACTGACCGCGAAAGTATTTGTTCATTCCGGATTTTAAATCTTCTGCAATGAGAATAATGAGATTTTGATATTTGTGCGGAACAAGTGTGATGAAATTTTTTGCAATATGTTCATAATCCCAAAGAATAAAAATTAAATAAAGGATTGTAATAAAAACAACGAGCAATCCCGCAATAAAATTCATGCTACTTGACAAGAATTTTCCAAAATAAGGTAAAATCTTCTCTAAAAGATTTTCCTTTGTTGTCGCACCGGTTAGAATTTCTGTTAGATTTAGGTGGTTGAACCATTCAATCAATTGATTTTTAGTTGTTTCTGTAAGAAAAGATGTTGTTTCTAAATGTTTTGTGAGAGTAAAAACTACATCTTTTGCTTCGAGGACTTCGTTTACAATCGGAGGAATGATTAGTGTTAAAATTAAAATGAAGAATGATACAACAGAAACCAACGTTAGAGTAATGCTTGCAATGCGGTGTGAAATTCGACATTTTGTTTCAAAAAAATGCATGATTGGATATAGCAAATATGCAATAAGCCAAGCAATAAGAAATGGCAACAAGACATTACTTAGGCGATCAAATAATAAATATAACGCAATTGCAATGCTGATGCCCAACAAAATACGAATCACTCGGTCAAACGTGAATGGTTTGCTTAATGTTTCGTCAAGTTTCCCTTCAAGATGAACATTTATAGGAGAAGACGATTCTTTTTTTGAAGACTTGTTTTTTCTTTTTTTATTGTTCGGGTTTTCCATAAAAAACTTTATCTTTGCATGATTCAAATTGGGTTGATAAATCTCCTTGCAAAGGTATTATTTTTTTTGACATTTTGAATTTAATCTTGTTTATATAATTTTTTTTGTCTACCAAATGAAAAAAGAAACAATTATAGCATTAGTAGAAAAAGATCTTCGTGAGTTACAAGTAATTACAACGGGATTATTTGAGTTGCAACAACCAGCTCCGTCAATTGTAAAATTGGCACAAGATAAAGCCAATGAAATTGCAAAAAATATGGAATTGTTATTGTCTATTCCGGAGCAGTTTAATGTAAAAAAAGAAGTCGAAGTGTCTGAAGAAAATACAGCAGAACAAAGAGAAGTCGTTTTTTCTGATGAAGAAATTGAAACGTTGTTGCAATCTGATTTAGATTCCAATGCTCCGGAAGAAGAAGTCGTTTTGATTTATGAAGAAGAACCGGAAGAGAATGAAAATTTATCGCAACCTGAAGATACGAAAGTAGAACAAGAATCAGACAAAACGCAAGTTGAGCAAACTCAAACAACGCCTTTGTCAACAAAAGTTGATGTTCAATATGGAACGAAAACAACGATTGTTGAAACGATGAATAAGGTAGAAAATTCAAGCATAGCAGATCGTTTTGCAACAAAAAAAATATCCGATGTCAGACGAATGCCGATTGGTGATCGTTTGCGTTTTCAACGCGAACTTTTTGCAAACGAACCCGACGTGATGAATACGACACTTGCGTTTATAAATAGCACACAATCAATGGACGAGTGTTTGCTTCATATTCAAGAAAATTATCCTCAATGGGATATGGAAAGTGAAGTGGTGGTTGAGTTTTTAACGTTTATCAATAGAAAATTTTAATGTTATACGTTGTCCCAACTCCAATAGGAAATTTGGAAGATATGACTTTCAGAGCCATCAATGTATTGAAGCAAGTGGATTTGATTCTTGCTGAAGATACACGGACGTCGGGCATATTGCTTAAGCATTTTGAAATTCAAACACCGATGATGTCGCATCATAAATTTAATGAACATCAAACGGTTGAACAAATGAGTGAGCGTATGTTGGCAGGAGAGACAATGGCTTTGATTTCTGACGCCGGAACTCCGGCTATTTCCGATCCCGGATTTATGCTCGTGCGAGCATGCGTCGAAAAAGGTGTAAAAGTGCAATGTTTGCCCGGAGCAACAGCTTTTGTTCCGGCATTGGTTGATAGTGGATTGCCGAATGATCGATTTTGCTTTGAGGGCTTTTTGCCGGTAAAAAAAGGTCGGCAAACAAAATTGAAAAATCTTTCGGAAGAAGAGCGAACAATGATTTTTTATGAATCTCCATTTCGTTTGGTCAAAACTTTGGCACAATTTGTGCAATATTTCGGTGCTGGCCGAAAAGCAAGTGTTTCTCGTGAAATATCAAAGTTTTATGAAACCACACAGCGGGGTTCTCTTTCGGAATTAGTAGATTTTTTTACAAAAAATCCACCCAAAGGCGAAATTGTCATTGTAATAGAAGGAAGAAAATAGTGTTTTTATTCCTTTTTTGATAAAAAGTATCTTAATCTGAAAAATATTCCCTACATTTGACAGATTTTAGTTCTAAAAAACAAATAATCAATTATAAATTTATGAAAAAAGTTTTTCTATTTTTAACAATTGTTTTGTCAAACGCAGTGTTGTTTACAAGTTGTGTAAAAGATTCTGCTGAATATCAACAATTGTTGGCTCAAAATGATTCATTGTGTGATTCTTTGACGAATCTTCGTTCTCAAAAAGATGCCGAAATTGATGAAATGTTGAAGTTATTGAATGAAATTTCAGATAACTTTGACGCTATCGCAAGTGCAGAATCGTTGATTACGCGTGAAAGTCAAAATGAAATGGGAGTTTCGACAAGTGCAGTGGAGCGAATCAATAAAAATTTTCAATTGATTCAAAACGCACTACAAAAGAATCGTGAAAAAATTGCTTTGCTTGAACAAAAAGCAAAAAAAGCCGGTCGTGAAAATACAGAATTGCAAGCTACAATCGAACGTCTTACTCAACAAATTGACGTACAAACAGTTGCGGTAGATTCTTTGCAAAAAGAAATTCGTAAAAAAGACAATCGTATTGTAGAACTTGATGTAGAAGTTGGTCGTTTGAATGACGAAAATCTTGAAAAATCTGCTCTCATTCAACAACAAGCCGATGAGTTGTCTGCCGCATGGTATGTATTTGGAACAAGAAAAGAATTGAAAGCTCAAAATATTATTTCGGGAGGAGTATTCAATCGTCGAGTTCTTCAAAAAGATTTTAACAAAGATTATTTTGTGAAAATCGACAAGCGTCAAATTAAGAACATTCCTGTGTACAGCAAAAAAGCAAGATTGTTGACCAGCCACCCACCAAAATCGTATGAAATGGCAACAGAAAACGGAACAAAAGTCATTATCATTAAAGATGTAGATGCTTTTTGGAGTGTGTCTAAATATATGGTTGTTCAAACTAATTAATTGAAAAATTAAACAAAAAAAGATAAAAAAGCCACAAATTAACAAAAGGAATAATTTGTGGCTTTTTTCGGAAAAATATGTTTATAAAAAATTAGTACTATGAAAAAGATTTTTTTGTCAATTTTTTTATTTGCTTGTTTGTCTTTGACGGCACAAATTGATACTTACAACGATAGCCTTCGAGCAGAACCTTCGGCAGATGTGGATTATGCAATGGAAGTGACCAATCGTCTTTGCGATTATTCAATGTATGGGCGAGGAATTGCAAAAGAAGGAGACAAAGTGGCGGCACAATATATAGCTGACGAATTGAAATCTATTGGAGCAGAGCCAATTGGTCGTGGTTATATGCAACCTTTTTATATCAGTGCCAATGTTTTTCCTAAACGAATGACATTGCAATTGGGAACTGATTATTTGGTGCCGGGAGTGGATTTTATCATTGATCCAACGGCTCCTTCCGTGTCAGGAACGTATGATGCTGTGACGATAACTCGTGCCGATATGTTGAATCAAATGACATTGATGGATAAACTTCGTCAGGCAAAAGGAAATTTTTTGATTATTGATAACAATAATTATGAAGGCGAAAAACGTGATCAAACGCAAAAAATCAATATGAGAATTGATAATTTTCGTAATGATGCAAAAGTTGGAGTGAAGGGTGTGATTGTTTATGATACGCTTCGTGTTCAAAGTTGGTCTTCAGCAACAATGCAAACGGAAGTTCCTGTGTTTTACGTATTTAAAAAAGATGTAAATCTTGAAAATGTTGCAGAAATTAAAGTTGCGGCTGATGCGGATTTTTTGCCAAAGTATCAAACTCAAAATGTAATTGCAAGAATAAAAGGTTCTGTAAAACCAGAAGAATATATTGTGATTACATGTCATTATGATCATTTGGGAATGATGGGCGAAGCAGTGTATTCTGGGGCAAACAATGGAGCTTCTGGGGTGGCAATGATGTTGTCTTTGGCAAAACATTATGCGATGATTCCACCGGCATATTCTGTTGTATTTATTGCTTTTGGTGCAAATGAGTTTGGTCGAGAAGGAGGAAATGCGTTTATTAAAAATCCATCAATTCCGTTGTCGAAAATTAAGTTGTTGGTTAATTTTGATATGATGGGTTGTGGATATGATGGCGTTCGGGTTATCAATGGAACTTCTTTTCCTGAATATATGAATATTTTGACGAAGATAGCACGTGAATATCGTTTGGTAAAAAATGTGGAGGCGGTTCGTAATTTGTCGTATTTTTCAGAACATTTTGCATTTTCAAACGAAGGAGTTGGTGTGAAATCAATGATGGTTTGTTCTTTAGGAGGAGATTATACTACTCGAAAAGAAGATGGTACAATTTCGCTTGTGCCACAATTGTATAAGCAAATTCAAGATACAAAAGAGATGATTCCATACACGAAATTTGCAGAAATGAAAAATTTGTTTATTCGTTTCTTTGAAACGTTAAAATAGAAGAAATAATTTCGATAGAAATAGGGATAAGTCGTTTGAGACATATCCCTATTTTTTTGTTGAAAATACCGATACACAATAGATTACCTCGATTTTTTTTTATTATCTTTGCATGTTTTTATTGTAAAATTAAATAAAATGAAAAAAGGTTTTTGTTTTTGTCTTTGTTCGTGTTTGTTTTTCTTGTTTTTTATTTCGTGTGCTCCGATTTATAAATGTGGAGATCCTATTCCGGTAAAAAAATCTGCTTTTTGGGGAAAACGTTTGAAAACAGTTATTCAAGAACGAGATGTACTTTGTGAAGATTTAACAAAACGAGATACTACGATTGCGTATTTGAAAAATGAAATAGATTCGTTGTCTTTGGCGTTGAAATCGTGTGATAGTCTTTCTGCGGTTTTGGGAGATGCAAATCTTGTTTTGCAAAAAAATTATGATGATCTCCAAAATGCAAAATTGTCGGAAGCGGAAAAATTTAATAATGCATTGGCATTGAAGACAGAAGAATTGAATCAAAAAACGGCTGATTTGGAACAGCGAGATGCTCAACTTTTGGCAAAAGAAAAGGAATTGGCTGAAAGGGAAAAATCTTTGGCTGAACTGAAAAGAAAGTTGGCTGAAAAAGATGCTGCCGTTAAGTCTCTTAATGATGCGATAAAAAAGGCTTTGCTTGGTTTTGATTCTGACGAACTTTCGGTAGAAATGCGAGACGGGAAAGTGTATGTTTCTATGTCGAATAAGTTGATGTTTGCTTCCGGATCGTGTGAGGTTGAACCAAAAGGTTATGAGGCATTGAAAGTTTTGTCCGACGTCATGAAGAAAAATCCTGAAATTGACATTTTGATAGAAGGACATACGGATAATGTGCCGATGAAACAAGGAAAAGGATCTTCAATTAAAGATAATTGGGATTTAAGTGTTATGCGAGCAACAAGTATTGTCCGAATTTTAACATGGAAGTTTGGCGTGTCACCAACTCAAGTGACAGCTGCAGGTCGTGGCGAACATTTCCCTATTGCAGATAATGCGACAGCAGAAGGGAAAGCTAAAAATCGTCGTACGGAAATTATTTTGACACCGAATTTGGACAAAATTTTGAATCTAAGCAAGTAATATTATCAATTCAATTTTAGAACATATTATTCCTCCCAAAGGCTTATTGTTAGCTCCGATGGAAGATGTTACAGATCCGGCTTTTCGTCTGATTTGTAAAGATTTTGGAGCAGACATGGTTTATACCGAATTTGTGTCTTCCGATGCGTTGGTTCGTAGCGTAAAAAAAACTACGGAGAAATTGAATATTTTAGAAAAAGAGCGTCCGGTTGCCATTCAAATTTATGGAAAAGATCCGGCTGTAATGGCAGAAGCCGCTCAAATTGTAGAATCTGTTCAGCCTAATATTATCGATCTCAATTTTGGTTGCCCGGTAAAAAAAGTCGCCGGGAAAGGTGCTGGAGCTGGACTATTGAGAGAGCCGGAGAAGATGATTCAGATCGTGAAATCTGTTGTCAATGCAGTTAAACTTCCGGTTACGGTAAAAACGCGTTTGGGTTGGGACGATGATTCTAAAATTATAGTTGATTTGGCGGAACAATTGCAAGATTGCGGGATTCAAGCATTGACTATTCATGGTCGCACACGTTGCCAAATGTATACGGGAGAAGCCGATTGGTCATTGATTGGAGAAGTAAAAAATAATTCGCGAATGAATATTCCAATTATTGGGAATGGCGATGTTACAACTCCGGAGCGTGCGAAAGAATGTTTTGAAAAATATGGAGTTGATGCGATTATGATTGGTCGGGCATCGATAGGTCAGCCTTGGATTTTCAGAGAAATAAAATATTTTTTGCGACATGGAATGCCAGCTCCGGATATGACTTTTGACGAAAAATTGAATATCCTGAAACGTCAATTGACCGATAATATTCAAAAGTTGGACGAACGACGAGGGATTATTCATACTCGAAGACATTTGGCAGCAACACCTTTGTTCAAAGGAATTTCGCATTTTAGAGAAACGAGAATAGCGATGTTAAGATCGGAATCGGCAGAAGAACTTTTGGAGATTCTTGATTCGATTAAATCAATGTTAAACTAACGAAATTTATACACTTTATTAAAATGAATTTTTATATTCCTCCGATTACAAAGAATTTGTTGATTATCAACATTTTGTGTTTTGTTGCAAGTTTTTCGTTGCCTCATATTGGATTTGATATTGAAAATATGCTTGGGTTGCATTATTTTCGTGCAGACAAGTTTAATTTGATTCAATTGGTAACGTATATGTTTTTTCATGCTGATTTTACGCATTTGTTTTTCAATATGTTTTCGTTGTGGATGTTTGGTCGTGTGATTGAAGAATTGCTTGGAGCAAAGCGTTATTTGACATTTTATTTTGTTTGTGGATTGGGAGCTGCAATTACACAAGAATTGACTTGGGCAATATCAATAGAGCCTTACGTGACGAATCTTTTTTCTGTTTATGGAGATCTTCCGGAAGTAAGGGCTCAAGTTGGGCAATTTTTGAATATGCCTTTGACAATTGGAGCTTCCGGTGCGGTCTTTGGATTGCTTTTGGCTTTTGGTATGATGTTGCCAAATCAGCCGATTTATATGATGTTTATTCCTATTCCGATTAAGGCAAAATATTTTGTAATTGGTTATGCTGTAATCGAATTGTTGGCCGGAGTGGCTCCTACTTATGGTGATAATGTGGCACATTTTGCTCATCTTGGAGGTATGGTTTTCGGATTTTTTCTTTTGCATTATTGGAGAAAAAAATCAACTTATTAGAAAATCGTTTTTTTTGATTCCCCACAAAAATGATAAAAGTATTATTCAATATATTTAGTCTGACGATAAATTGGGTTTGTATTATACTATTTGTCCTCTCCGGAATTGCGACTCAGATAAACCCTAATGTTTGGATTTTACCATCGGTTTTATCGATTGGATTTCTTTTTTTTGCAATAGCAAATATTTTATTTGTTTTTTATTGGTTGATAAGAAAAAAGTGGAGTTTTATTTTTTCACTTTTCTTTTTGTTTTTGTTTGCTCAAAATTTATTCAATTTTTGTTCGTTGACGATTGTTCCCGAAGTTGAACAGCGTTCGGAAAACACAGTAAAAATCTTGTCGTATAACGTAAAATTGTTTGATTTTTTTAAGAAAAACAAGAAAGGAGAGAATAAAATAATTTCATATATTCTCGAGCAAGATGCAGATGTTGTTTGTTTGCAAGAATTTGGATATTTTAATAAAAAAGGTTTTTTGTCGGAACATGATATTCAACAAAGCTTGTCTTCACGTTATCCATATTCGTATGTAGAAACGCATAAAACAAGAAAAGGACAAGGATCTTACGGCGTAGCGACATTTTCTAAATTTCCGATTTTGAAGAAAGAAAAAGTAAATTATCAAACGGATTTTAACTATTCCATTTATACGGACATTAAGATAAATAAAGATACATTCCGAATTTTCAATTGCCATTTGGAGTCAAATCGTTTGACAATCGATGATAAAAAGAAAATGTTTGAAATGATGGAGACAAAGGAAGAAGAACGGATAGAGACGATGCGATTGTTGGCGAAAAAATTTGGTGAAAGTTCAAAAATTCGAGCGAATCAAGTTGATGTGGTACAAAAGTTAGTACATAATGGAGATGTCCGCAAAGTGATTGTCTGTGGAGATTTTAATGATATTCCAAATTCTTATACATACAAAAAGATAAAAGGATTGTTTGTCGATGCTTTTGTGGCAACATCAAGTGGCGTAGGCGTGACGTACAACGAAATGCCTTTTTATGTTCGGATTGATTATTTTTTGTGTAGCAAAGAGATTGCTCTTGTTTCGTACAAGCGAGGAGATGTCTTATATTCGGACCATTATCCAATTCAAATAGAGATTAACAATTAAATTTATAGATATGAGTTCTACAATGACACCATTGGTAAGTATCATAATGGGTAGTACGTCGGACCTTCCGATAATGGAAAAAGCGGCAACGTTATTAAATGATTTTCAAGTTCCTTTTGAAATGAACGCACTTTCGGCACATCGAACTCCCGAAGCAGTTGAAAGTTTTGCAAGAAATGCACAAAAAAGAGGAATAAAAGTGATTATTGCAGCGGCCGGAATGGCAGCTCATCTTCCTGGCGTTATTGCGGCAATGACACCAATTCCTGTTATTGGAGTGCCAATTAGTGCTTCGCTTGATGGCGTAGATGCATTGCTTGCGATTGTTCAGATGCCTCCTGGAATTCCGGTGGCAACGGTAGGAATCAACGCCGCTCAAAATGCGGGAATTCTTGCTTTGCAAATGTTGGCTGTAGAAGACGAAACGATTCAGAAGAAATTGATAGAATATAAAGAATCGTTAAAAAATAAAATTACAAAAGCAAACGAAGATTTGAAAAAAGTTTCTTTTGCGTATAAGACAAATTAAAATGTCAATTGTCTATTTAGGTTTAGGATCAAATTTAGGCGAAAAAGAAAAAAATATCAAGAATGCGATTTGCAAAATCGAATGTCTGATTGGTCCTGTATTGTCTGTTTCTTCGTTTTTTTATTCAAAACCTTGGGGATTTGAATCAGAAAATGATTTTGTAAATGCCGTAATTGCTGTAAAAACAGAGATTTTGCCGTTGCAATTATTAAAAATTTGCAAGCAAATTGAATCAGATGCCGGTCGAAAGCCTAAACAATCTTTGGATTATGAAGATCGTTCGTTGGATATTGATATTTTGATTTATGAAGGAATAGAAATGTCAACAGAAGAGTTGACGATTCCACATCCTTTGATTGAGCAACGAGATTTTGTCATTGTTCCGTTGTGGCAGGTAATGAAAGAAATAAATAAAAACGATATAAGAAGTTAAACGTAATGGCGAAAAAAAAATTATTATCTCCGGATTATATTTTTGAGACAAGTTGGGAAGTGTGTAATAAAGTAGGAGGAATTTATACGGTTCTGTCTACGCGTGCAAAAACATTGCAAGATGAGCATTTGGACAAATTGTTTTTTATTGGTCCAGATTTTTGGAAAGAAAATGAGAGTCCTTTTTTCAAAGAGGACAAAAAGTTATTGAAAGATTGGAAAGAAAAAGCGATCTCTATGGGATTGTCGGTTCGTGTAGGACGTTGGATAATTCCAGGTTCTCCGATTGCTATTCTTGTTGATTTCAAGCCATTTCAAAATTCGGAAATTTTGAATCAAGTATATTATTCGGCTTGGGAACATTTTCGTGTCGATTCGATGTTGGCGTATGGAGATTATGATGAGGCGGCAGCATTTGGAATCGCAGCAGGAAAAGTGATGGAAAGTCTTTATAATTACATTATAAAGGTAGAGAAAAAAGCAAAAGTAGTTGCACATTTTAATGAATGGATGACTGCTTTTGGTTTGTTTTATATAAAAAGAAAATTGCCTAAAGTAGCAACAATTTTCACGACACATGCCACTACGATAGGACGTTCGATAGCAGGAAATGGAAAGCCATTGTATGATCATCTTTCGGCATATAATGGAGATCAAATGGCTCGAGAATTAAATGTTGTGTCAAAACATTCTGTAGAAAAAGCTGTGGCACATTATTGCGATGCATTTACGACAGTTAGTGATATTACAGCAAAGGAATGTGAACAATTGCTGGATCGGAAAGTTGATTTGGTTATACCAAATGGTTTTGAGAATGGATTCGTTCCATCAACGGAAGTTGCTTTTGAGAAAAAACGCAAACAAGCACGAAAAATATTGACTTCCGTTACCGAAAAATTGATTGGTTACAAAGTGTCAAAAGATGCAGTTTTTGTTGGAACATGTGGTCGATATGAGTATAAAAACAAGGGAATAGACGTATTTATCGATTCATTGAATTGTTTGGCAAAAAAAGATAAACTTGAGCGTGAAGTCATTGGCTTTGTTTGCGTTCCGGCATATATAAAAGGACCACGATTGGATTTGCAAGATGTGTTGAAACAGAAAAATCAAACGTCAGGATTGCCGTTTAATTTTTTGACACATGAGTTGTATGAACCATACAATGACAATGTATCCAATGCAATTCGTTGGTTTGGATTAGAAAACAAACCGGAAGATAAAGTGAAAATTGTTTTTATCCCATCATATTTGAATGGAAATGATGGAATTTTCAACAAAGATTATTATGATTTGTTGATTGGATTTGATTTGACGATTTATCCTTCGTATTACGAACCTTGGGGATATACTCCTTTGGAAAGTATAGCATTTTCAATTCCTACAATAACTACAAACTTGTCTGGTTTTGGACAATGGGTCAATGCCGAAAAAGATGAAAAAAAGTCGGGAGTCTATGTCATTTCTCGAACGGATTACAATTATCATGAAGTAAAAGAACAAATTGCCAACACTATTTTGGAATTTGTTAATTTGCAAGAAAATGAAGTGGAAATGAAAAGAAATTCAGCGAAATCATTATCTTTGCAAGCATTATGGCAAAACTTTATCTCTTATTACAAAGAGGCATATCATTTTGCTCTTATGAAAAAGAAATTTTAAAACTTAAATAATTATTTATCTTCATAAATTTACGTAAATGAGAGTATTAGCTAATAACATTAATCAATCTAATTGGAAAGAAGTAAACGTAACTTCTCGTGTGCCAGAAGGTCTAACAGGATTGTATGAGATTGCTCACAATTTGTGGTGGTCTTGGAACGAAGAAGCAACAGAATTGTTTGAAAGTATCAATCCTGATTTGTGGCAAAAATGTGGTTATAATCCAGCTCTTTTTCTTGACCGTTTGAATTATGAAAAAATGCAAGAACTTGAAACAGATGAAGTGTTCATGAAACAATTCTCTGCTGTTTATGCCAAGTTTCGTGCATATATGGATGTTAAGCCAGATCCTAAAAAGCCAACTGTAGCATATTTTAGTATGGAATACGGTTTGACTGATATTCTTAAAATTTATTCTGGTGGACTTGGAGTTTTGGCAGGAGACTATTTGAAAGAAGCTTCTGATAGCAATGTTGATATGACAGCAATCGGGTTCTTGTATCGTTTCGGGTATTTCACTCAAACGTTATCAACAAACGGAGATCAAATGGCTGTCTATGATCCTCAAAATTTTAATTCTCTTCCGATAGATCAAGTTCGTGATGAAGATGGATTGCCAATGATTGTTGAAGTTCCTTATCATGATCGTATTATTTATGCAAATCTTTGGCGTGCAAATGTTGGGCGTATAGCACTTTATTTGTTGGATACAGATAATGAATTAAATAGTGAATTTGACCGTACAATTACACATCAATTGTATGGAGGAGATTGGGAAAATCGTTTGAAACAAGAATATCTTTTAGGTGTTGGAGGAATTTATACTCTGAAACGTCTTGGTATTCAAAAACAAGTTTATCACTGCAACGAAGGACACGCAGCACTTATCAATGCTCAACGAATGGTTGATTATGTGCAAAATGAAGGACTTTCATTTAACGAAGCCTTTGAAGTTGTAAAAGCATCTTCTCTTTATACGGTTCATACACCGGTTCCAGCAGGACATGATAGTTTTGATGAAGGATTGTTTCATAAATATATGTGTAACTTCCCACCTAAATTAGGAATTTCTTGGGACGAATTTATTGATTTAGGACGCGAAAATCCTGGCAATCATAGTGAGAAGTTCTCAATGTCTGTATTTGCATGCAATACGTGTCAAGAAGTAAATGGTGTAAGTTGGTTGCATGGAAAAGTTTCGCAAGATATGTTCCAACCAATTTGGAAAGGATATTTCTCTGAAGAACTTCACGTAAGTTATGTTACAAACGGAGTTCACCTTCCTACTTGGGCAACGAGAGAATGGAAAAATCTTTACGAAAAAACGTTTGGATCAGAATATATTTATGATCAATCAAACATGGATCTTTTTGCAAAAATCCAAAATGTTTCGGACGAAGAAATTTGGCAGATCCGTAGTGGGTTGAAACAAAAATTGATAGACTTTGTAAAAGCAAAAACTCAAGAACAATGGAGAAAAAATCAAAGTGCTCCATCAAACGTTCTTCAAGCAGTGGAAGCAATCAATCCAAATGCATTGATGATTGGTTTCGGTCGTCGTTTTGCAACATACAAACGTGCACATCTTTTGTTTAACGATCTTGAACGTCTTGAAAAAATCGTAAACAATCCAAACTATCCGGTTCAATTCCTTTATACAGGGAAAGCACACCCTGCAGATGGTGCCGGTCAAGGTTTGATTAAACGTATTGTGGAAATTTCTCGTATGCCACAATTCTTAGGAAAAATCATTTTCCTTGAAAATTATGATATGCGTCTTGCAAAACGTTTGATTTCTGGTGTTGATATTTGGTTGAATACTCCAACACGACCTCTTGAAGCATCGGGAACTTCTGGAGAAAAAGCTCAAATGAATGGAGTACTTAATTTCTCTGTCCTCGATGGTTGGTGGTATGAAGGATACGTAGAAGGTGCAGGATGGGCATTGACAGATAAACGTACATTCCAAAATCAAGCATATCAAGATCAATTAGATGCTCTTACGATTTATTCTACGCTTGAAAATGAAATTATTCCTATGTATTTTGCTAAAAATAGCAAAGGATATAGCCCGGAATGGATCCAAACGATTAAAAATTCGATCGCACAAATTACTCCTCGTTTCACAATGAAGCGAATGATGGATGATTATATGGATCGTTTTTATAACAAACTTGCCGTTCGTGGAACTGAAATGAAAGAAAATAATTTTGCAAAAGCAAAACAAATTTCGGCATGGAAAGAAAAAGTGGCGGCAATGTGGGATGAAATAGAAGTCAAATCTTTGAATATTCCGGACGAATTGCTCAAATCGCCTGTGGCTGGACAAGAGTATAAGATTACGGCTCAAATAGACACAAAAGATCAATCAGAAACAAACTTCGGATTGGAACTTGTGTTTACATATCAAGACGAAAAGAACATAACTCGTATTTATACAGTTAAGGAATTTGAAGTAATCAATAAACAAGGTTCTTTGATTGATTTTGCATTATCTTGTCACCTTAACAACGGAGGAAGTTATAAATATGGAATACGATTATTCCCTAAAAATTCAGAACTTCCTAATCGTCAAAACTTCTGTTATGTTCGTTGGATATAATTAAAAATAATTCAATAAAAAAAGTATTGTTTTTCATAGCAATACTTTTTTTATTGTGTAAAATTTGATTTCTATATTAAGTTTTATAGATTAGAATTAAAAAAAGATAAAAAAAACTTGTTAGAATAATTTCTTTTTTTATCTTTGCAAGGTAGATGGTAGAGAGCGGATTCTTTATCCTTTCGGTGACATTAAATTTTTTATTATAAATTAAACAATTATTACTATGAACAAATCAGAATTGGTAAAAGCTATGTCAGAAAAAGCTGGACTTAGCCAAGTTGCAACAAAACAAGCACTTGATGCATTTATTGAAGTTGTAACTGAAACTCTTGCTAAAGAAGATTCAATTGCTCTTGTTGGTTTTGGAACATTCTCAGTTGCTACTCGTTCAGAACGTCAAGGAATTAATCCTTTAACAAAGAAATCAATTACTATTCCAGCTAAAAAAGTAGCTAAATTTAAAGTTGGAGCCGCTCTTGCTGATGCAGTAGCTAAATAATATTGATTTTCCTTTTATTTAAAGAGAGATATTCATAAAAGAATATCTCTCTTTTTTTTGAGATAGAATTTGATTTTTGTAGTTTTAATATTTTTTTCTGTATCTTTGCATATCAAATATTTTATGATTTATTCTATGAGTGTTCCGAAATATAAACGTATTCTTCTTAAACTTTCGGGAGAAAGTTTGATGGGAGAAAAACAATATGGAATAGATGAGGTGCGATTGTCTCAGTATGCAGAGCAAATCAAGGAAATTCATGCTATGGGGGTGGAGATTGGAATTGTGATTGGAGGAGGAAATATTTTTAGAGGTTTGAGCGGTGCATCAAAAGGTTTTGATCGGGTAAAAGGAGATCAAATGGGAATGATGGCAACGGTGATAAATAGTCTTGCTCTATCGTCTGCTCTTGAAGCAATTTCTGTTTCGTCGAAGGTATTAACGGCAATTCGCATGGAGCCAATAGGAGAATTTTATAGTAAACAAAAAGCAGTTGATTTGTTGACTTCCGGTGTAGTTGTGATTTTTTCGGCAGGAACAGGAAATCCTTATTTTACAACAGATACGGGTTCAAGTCTTCGTGCAATAGAAATAGAAGCAGATGTGATGTTGAAAGGAACACGTGTAGATGGTATTTATACGGCAGATCCGGAAAAGGATTCTACTGCGATTAAATATTCGGAAATCACTTATGATGAAATTTATAATAAAGGGTTGAAGGTGATGGATTTGACAGCAACAACGATGTGTAAAGAGAATAATATGCCAATTTATGTATTTGATATGGATACGGTTGGAAATTTGAAAAAAGTGATTAGTGGCGAAAATATAGGAACGTTGGTTCATAATTAAAGAAAGAATAAATTTAAAAATTAGATAATAAATTTAGTATGGCTGAGGTTAAAGATTTTTTGAATAATGCAGAACAAGATATGGAATCTGCAGTTCTTTTTTTGAAAGACTCGTTGGCACGAATCCGTGCCGGAAAGGCAAATATTCATATTCTTGATGGAATTCGAGTTGAATATTATGGTCAAATGTCTCCAATTTCTGCAGTGGCATCGCTGACAACACCTGATGCAAAAACAATTGCAATTCAACCATGGGAAAAATCATTGCTTCCAGTAATTGAAAAAGCGATTATAAATTCAGAAGTTGGTATTATGCCGGCAAATAATGGAGAAATAATTCGTCTTTCGATTCCTCCTTTGACAGAAGAACGACGTCGAGAATTGTTTAAGCAATGTAAACAAGAATGTGAAGATGCAAAAATTAGTATAAGAAATGCACGTCGAGATGCTATTGATGGATTGAAAAAAGAATTGAAAAATGGAATGCCGGAAGATGTGGAAAAAGATGGGGAAACTTTAGTGCAAAAACTTCACGACAAATACGTCAAGAATATAGACGATTTGATGGTGGAAAAAGAAAAAGAAATGATGACAATTTAATTTTTTTTCTTGAACGGATTAGTAATTAAAAATACAGGAAGTTGGTATCTTGTTAGAACGGACGAACAAAAGAATTTTGAATGCAAAATCAAAGGTTCGTTTCGATTGAAAGGTATCCGTACGACAAACCCTATCGCTGTTGGCGATAGGGTGGTTTTTGATGTAGATACAGAAGGATTTGGTTTGATTTCTGAAATTCAAGAAAGAAAAAATTATATTGTTAGAAAATCATCAAATCTGTCAAAACAAGCTCATATCATAGCCGCCAATCTTGATCAAACATATTTGGTGGTCACTATAAATTATCCGGAAACTACCACTGTTTTTATTGATCGTTTTTTAGCAACGGCAGAAGCATATCGCGTTCCTGCAAAGTTGATTTTCAATAAAATCGATTTGTATTCTGCTGAAGAATTAGAATATTTAGATTCTCTCATTTCCTTATATTCGTCTATAGGATATGAATGTCTTAAAGTTTCTTCATTTACGGGAGAAGGAATAGAAGAATTGCGAGAGTCGTTGAAAGATAAGATCACTCTTTTTAGCGGACATAGTGGTGTTGGAAAATCAACTCTAATAAATTCGGTTGAAGAAAATCTGTTGGCAAAGACTTCTGAAATTTCAGAATATCACAATAAAGGAATGCACACCACGACTTTTTCGGAGATGTATGAATTGTCAAAAGGAGGATTTTTGATTGATACTCCAGGAATTAAGGGCTTTGGAATGGTTTATATGGAAGAAAAAGAAGTGTCACATTATTTTCCGGAGATTTTTGCAGTTTCCAAAGATTGTCGTTTTGGTAATTGCACTCATGTACAAGAACCTGGATGTGCTGTTTTAGAAGCTGTTTCCAACCATTGGATAAGTCAAAGTCGATATTTAAGTTATTTAAATATTTTAGAAGATTTGAAGGGTGGAAAATACAGGTGAGTAAGAAAAAAGAATTTTTATTATGAAAATTCCTAAAAAAATACTACCTTTGCAAAGTTTTTTCGCAAAATATTAAAGTAATCGTGCGATCTTTTACTGATTATATCATCAATTTGAGAGAATTATCTATTGGATTACATTCGTTTGAATTTATTCTTGATGATAGTTTTTTTTCTTTGTTTGAAGATTCAATGGTTTCTAAAGGGAATTTGAAAGCAAAGGTAGATGTTAGTGTTGGAAAACAGATTGATATTGATCTGAATGTTGTAGGATCTGTATTTGTTCCTTGCGATAGATGTCTTGATGATATGATTTTGAAGATAAATGGAGTAGATTCATTTTCTGTTCAAATGTATGATGAAAAGTTGGATTTTGTTGACCAAGATGTAGTAGAGGTTGATGATGTTCATGGAAACTTTAATATTGCTTGGATTTTATATGAAACAATAGTTTTGAATATTCCAATGCAACATGTTCATGAAGATGGTGGTTGTAATGAGGAAATGTTTGAAAAATTGAGACACTATATAGTTCAAGATGAAAAAGATGAAATGGTAAATGAAGTGATCTCTGACAAGGTTGAAAGCGACGAGGTTCAAGAAATTGATCCTCGGTGGGCAAAACTAAAAGATTTATTGAAATAATTAAAGATATTAATAATAATTAAAGTTAAACAAAATGGCACATCCTAAGCGAAGACAATCTAAGAGAAGAACTGCTGCAAGAAGAACTCATGACAAAGCAGTAGCCCCAACATTGGTTGTATGTCCTAATTGTGGTGCAATGCACATTTATCACACAGTTTGTGGGGAATGTGGATACTACAGAGGTAAATTAGCTATTGAAAAAGCTTAAGTATTTTAAGTTTTTTTATGAAGAAAAAACAGAGTTTGCTTTAGACGCAAAAGAAATAAAATTTCTTTATCTAAAGCAAACTTTTTTTTGTTAATTATTTAATTTTATTGAAAATGTATGCAGCGATAACGGGCGTAGGAGGTTACGTTCCAGATTATATATTGACTAATGAAGAACTCAGTCAGATGGTAGATACCAATGATGAGTGGATTATGTCGCGTGTGGGAATTAAAGAACGTCGGATTCTCAAAGGAGAAGGTTTGGGAGCTTCTTATATGGGAGCGAAAGCGATTGACGAGTTGTTGAAAAAAACAGAAACAAAACCAGAAGAAATTGATTTACTGATTTGTGCGACTACAACGCCAGATCATCCATTCCCTTCGTGTGCTTCTATGTGCGCGGAAAAAACGGGAATAAAAAATGCATTTGCTTTTGATGTGGCGGCGGCATGTAGTGGTTTTTTGGTTGCATTAGAGACCGGATCTAATTTTATTAAATCTGGAAAATATAAAAAAGTAATTGTTTTGGCGACAGAGAAAATGTCGAGTATTGTAGATTATACAGATCGAAATACTTGTCCGCTTTTCGGTGATGCCGCAGCTGCAGTTTTGTTAGAGCCATCAGAAGATTATGGATTAATGGATTCTTTGATTAAAACTGATGGTGTTGGATTTCCTTTTTTGAATTTACATGCCGGAGGATCGGCTTTCCCTGCTTCTGAAGAGACCGTAAAAAATCGTCAACATTTTGTTTATCAAGAAGGAAAACATGTGTTTAAATTTGCTGTGACAAATATGGCTGATATAGCCGCAGAAGTGATTGAACGAAATTCTCTTAAGTCAGAAGACATAAACTGGTTTGTTCCTCATCAAGCTAACCTACGTATTATTGATGCGGCAGTGAATCGAATCAATGTTCCGTATGAAAAAGTGGTTATTAACATTGATAAATTCGGAAATACGTCAGGAGTCAGTTTGCCTCTTTGTTTGTGGGATTGTGAGAAACGATTCAAAAAAGGAGACAACATAATTTTAGCAGCTTTTGGTGCCGGATTTACTTGGGGATCAGCCTATTTGAAATGGGCATATTAAGGTTTTTTTTGAAACAAAAAAACAGAAAGCGAGTTCGTGAATATTTTTACGAACTCGCTTTCTGTTAAGAGAAAGTGTGTGATCGGGAGGAGATTCGAACTCCTGACCGTCTGCTTAGAAGGCAGATGCTCTATCCAGCTGAGCTACCCGACCTTTCTCTTTTTCCGACTGCAAAGAAACGAGTTTTTTTTTTTATATGCAAATCTTTTTTTTGATAAAACGTTTCTATTGTCGAGGTAATCTTTTGTTTTCTTCTTATTTTTTAGAGAAAAATATTATCTTTGTGCGTTTGTATGGATAAAAATAGATGATTTGTATTTGTTTTTATTTATGAGAAAAACAAGTTGTTCGTAACCTTCTGTTTTTATTCTTTTTTTAGTTTTAATTTTATTTGTTACAATTGTGAAAGTAATGAAATTTGGCGGAACGTCCGTAGGTTCCGTAGCTAGTATCTTGAGTGTAAAACAAATAGTGGAAAACCAAAAAGAACCCGTAATTGTAGTTGTTTCGGCTCTTGGAGGTATAACGGATAAATTGATTGCCACGGCACAAATTGCAGCGGCAGGAAATGCTACATATAAAGAAGAATTTAAGTCAATTAAATTTCGTCATTATGAAGTTGCTTCCGGAGTTTTGGCAGAAGAAAAAGTTTCTTCTGTGATGACGAAAATGGAAGCTCTTTTTGAAGAATTGTTTTCAGTATATGCTAAAATTTATTCTTTATCTTCTTTGTCAAATGAAGATAAAGATTGTGTTGTTAGTTTTGGCGAACGATTGTCTTCATTTTTAATTTCAGAAGTGATTGATGGTTGTGAGTATGCGTATAGTCCTGATTTTATCAAGACAAAAACGACATTTGGAAAACATTCGTTAGATGTAAAAGTTACTTCGGAATGTATTTCTGAAATTTTTAAGAATCGTTCATTTGATACGATTCTTGTTCCCGGATTTATAGCAAAAGATAAGGAGACGGGAATAATAACAAATCTTGGTCGTGGAGGATCAGATTATACTGCGGCAATTTTGGCTGCTGAATTAGGAGCTACACAACTTGAGATTTGGACTGACGTAGATGGATTTATGACAGCAGATCCTCGAGTGATCAGTAAAGCGTATGTTATTGATCGTTTGAGTTTTGTGGAAGCGATGGAATTGTGTAATTTCGGAGCAAAAGTGATTTATCCGCCAACGATTTTTCCTGTTTATCATAAGAATATTCCAATTATTATTAAAAATACATTTAATCCATCAGCTCCGGGAACGTATATTTCTCGAGACAAAGAAGATTCTACGCAATCTATCAAAGGAATTTCTTCAATCAATGATACCGCTTTGGTGACGATGCAAGGAATGGGAATGGTTGGTGTGACTGGAGTCAGTTGTCGATTGTTTGGTGTTTTAGCGAAATATGGTATTAGTGCGTTTTTTATTTCGCAAGCGGCATCGGAAAATACGATTTCGATTGGAGTGACAAACGATCAGGCAGAGTTGGCGGTAGAAGTGATTAGTCAGGAGTTTGCGTATGAGTTGTCTGTGGGAGAAATCAATCGTGTCAAAGCAGAAAAAAATCTGGCGACAATTGCTGTTGTCGGAGATAATATGAAACGAATTCCGGGTATTTCCGGTAAACTTTTCGGAACTCTTGGAAATAATGGAATCAATGTCATTGCGATAGCACAAGGAGCCTCTGAAACAAATATATCTTTTGTTACGGATTCAAAATCTCTTCGTAAAGCATTGAATGTAATTCATGAGTCATTTTTCCTTTCAGAATATAAAGAGATAAACGTTTTCCTTTGTGGAATTGGTACTGTTGGAAGTGGTTTATTAGAACAAATTTATGGTCAACAACCTAAATTGATGAATGAAAATCGATTAAAAATTAAGGTTGTTGGAATTGCTCGAGGCTCAAAAGTCTTGTTTGATCGCGAAGGAATTGACCTTTCTTGTTATAAGCAACGTCTTGAAGAAGAGGGAGTTGTGTCTTCTCCTACGATTTTGAAAGAAGGAATTTTAGAAATGAATATTTTTAATTCCGTATTTGTAGATTGTACAGCAAGTGCAGAAATTGCCGCTTTGTATAAAGATTTGTTGTCGCATAACGTGTCGGTTGTTGCAGCGAATAAAATTGCCGCATCTTCAGAATATGCAAATTATCAAGAATTGAAGCAAATAGCAAGAGAGAAAGGTGTTAAATATTTGTTTGAAACGAATGTTGGAGCCGGTCTTCCAATTATCAACACGATGAATAGTTTGATTCATTCCGGAGATAAAATTGAGAAAATGGAAGCCGTTCTTTCTGGAACGTTGAATTATATTTTTAATACAATTAGTGCAGAAATACCGTTAAGCAAGGCGATTTTGATGAGTAAAGAAGCCGGATATGCAGAACCAGATCCTCGTATTGATCTTAGTGGGAAAGATGTGATTCGCAAATTGGTGATTCTTGCACGTGAGGCCGGATATAAAGTTGAACAATCTGACGTGAAGAAGAATTTGTTTATTCCAAGTAAATATTTTGAAGGATCATTGGAAGATTTTTGGAATACTATTTCAGAATTAGATGAAGAATTTGAAATCAATCGAAAACGTCTTGAAAGCGAAAATAAAAAATATCGTTTTGTGGCGAAAATGGAATATGGCGAATGTTCTGTCGGATTGCAAGAAGTGAATTCTCAACTTCCTTTTTATGATCTTGAAGGAAGCAATAATATCATTATGATTACAACAGAGCGATACCATGAATATCCAATGATAATAAAGGGTTATGGAGCAGGAGCGAGTGTGACGGCTGCGGGAGTCTTTGCAGATATTATTAGTATTGCCAATATTCGATAATAGTTGTTTTTTTCTTGTGAGAAAATGAAAAAAAATGTTTTTTTTCTTCTTCTTTTTATTTACTTATTGTAGTGTAAAAAAGAAGTGCAATTTCCTTCCAACAAAGAACAACGAG